>CAVOAA010000020.1:0-24488 GCA_963693555.1 Dehalococcoidia bacterium
TCAGATCGACACCCCCTCCCCCTACGCTCCCGCTTCCATATAACCACCAGCCCTAACCACCCGCCCTGAACTGGATTTCTACACATCATTAATATGAGTGATGGTATTTCACTATATTAGCCAGAACTTATTGCTGATTCGCTACGGTATGGCGAATATTACTTGACAAACCCCATTCAAATTGTATAGTTGGTGACGTTACGTAAACTTAGCCATTAGAAATACTTCGTAACGGTCGCAAGTGAAAAAATAACCGCCATTTAACGTTTGGGGGATGACTATATGGACGCCTATTGCTTCAAGTGCCGTAACAAGCGGGAGATATCAGGTCCTCAACAAGTCACACTGAAGAATGGCCGGCCAGCCACACAGGGCGTGTGTCCTGAGTGCGGGACCAAGATGTTCCGTATCGGAAAGTCTTCGTAACGCCGCAGGCTATTTAACTGGTAGGGAATCCCAGCTTGGCCAGCAGTTTTTGCGGGTTCGTCTCTAAGAGCGCCTGAATCTCTTCGTCGTTCAGACCGGCGCCCTTGGCCACTTTCTGTCTGATCTCCGGAGTGAGCAGGTCATCGGGTTCGTGCGCGTCTGAGTCGAGTACCGTTATCGCTCCAGCCTCTCTGGCGATCTTGACGACGTGGCCATTGGCTAGGCTGTGGCCTTTGCGGGCCGACACCTCAAGGTAGATCCCTTTCTCGGCCGCCAGCCGGGCTTCTTCATAGGTGATCAGCCCCGGGTGGGCAAGCACGTCCACAAAGTCCGAGCGAAGGGCCGCCTCATTGGTGCCTGGCTCAACGGGTTCGACCGGAGTCTCGCCGTGCACAGCCACCAACTTTGCCCCCATCTCCTTGGCCGTCCTTGCCACTAGGTCGATGTCGTCTTTGGGAACGTGGGTGATCTCCACTCCCGGCAACGCCAGGATATCCCAACGCTTGGACGCCTGTTCGCAATCGATCACCAGGGTTTTCACAACGTATTCCAAGTTTCCCAACCCCACATGGTCGGTCACGGCCATGGCCTTGTAACCGCGCACCAGCGCCCGGCGTATCAACTCGATAGGTGACAGCACGCCGTCACTGAGAAAAGTGTGGGTGTGGAAATCGTACATCTGTCTGCTCCAAGTCGTCCGGTCCCTTCGTAGGGTGATTTTGTAGGGTGATCCGGCATGTCCATCTTACCGGATAGGTCCGGCATTACTAAGTATAGAATTCCGGCGGGGGTTTTAACAAGAATCCCAGAACCTTAGTGGTCGCATCTGCATCAGACTCGTTGACAGTGATTTTTCACCCACCTACAATTGCGCAATCAAGCCCCCGGACACCCAGAATGGGACGAGGGCTTGGCAGTTGAGCTCATGGAGTCTTGCATATGGCAGAAGCGCTGGAGACCGGTCTCCAAGATGCGAGCGAATCAAACACCTGCGGCCAATGTGGCCGGCGGTCAGGAAAAGGGTGGGCATTCGGTTTCAAGAAGCCCGTAGCAGAAGGGCCTGAAGATAGCGGCATGGTCGTCAAATGCTCCCGGTGTGCCATTAGACACCGTCCTATGATTCGGCGGTCTCTCGTCGTCGCTGTCGTTGTTGGAACTATACTGACGATGCTGAACCAGGGTGATGTGATCTTCGCTGGGAGCTGGAAAGACCCACTCTACTGGAAAGTGCCCCTCACCTATTGCGTACCCTTCTGCGTCGCCACCTACGGCGCTCTGAGCAACAGCCGGCGCTGATCTAGCGGCAGACCGGAGTTATAGCGGCAGCAAAAAAGGCCCCGCCATTCCAGAACTGGAATGGCGGGGCCTTTTTCTATTCTGAGCTATGGTCTATTCAGCGGTTAACCCAGGTTGCGGATAACCGAGACAACCTTACCGTGGACTTCCACGTTCTCCGCCGAGCTGTAGATGGGGTCCATGGTGCTATTGGCCGGCTGCAACCGGACCTGATCACCCTCAAGATAGAACTTTTTGAGGGTCGTCTCTTCTTCTTCTTTGAGCCACGCAACCACCATCTCGCCGTTGTTGGCGTCACGCGAAGGCTTGATGATAACCACGTCTCCGTCGTCGATCAGTGCATCGATCATCGACGTTCCTGCCACCCGGAGAGCGAACAGCTTGCCGTGCTGCCGTTGCAGCTCTGGAGAGACCTCTACGGTGTCGAACTCCTGGCTGGCTGCGGAATCTTCCGCGCTCCAGACGGGGATCGGAGTACCGGCCGCAATCAGCCCCAATATCTGGATACGGGGTGCATTCGAGATCGGCTCGCCTTCCTGGTCCAGAATCTCGATACCACGCGCCACGTCATGCCGCCGGTTGATATACCCGGCTTGCCTCAGCTTCTCCAGGTTGTAGTCCACCACCGATGTGGAGCTGATCTCGCAGGCCTTCTGGATATCCCTTACGGTGGGTGGGATTCCATTGTCCGAGTAAAATTCCTGGAGGAATGAGAGGATTCGCTGTCTGCGAGGCGGCATCTTTTTTGTGACCATATCTTCCTTTAGCGTAGCGCCGAGTAGGATTGGGGTGCCGAAGCGGCATGATTAACATAAAAACGTTTGTTCTGAAAATAGGCTAGCAAAGCCCCTACCGAGTGTCAACGATTCGCTGTCACGGCTGCGGGTGATCCGCGTTGGCCCCGTAACCAGCGTTGGGCGCTGGCACGATAGTGGGCGATCGGCATTAGCATGGCAAAAGAAAAACCCGTCCTTCCGGGGAAGGGCGGGTTTAAGTTCGTGGTTGAGGTGCGCTACTTGCTAAGCGGAAGCAGCCTTCATCTTGTTCAGGCGAATCGCCATGCGCGACTTGCGACGGTCTGCGTTGTTCTTATGCAAGATGCCTTTCTGCACGGCCCGGTCCAACGTGACCAGTGCGTCATAGACGGCGGTCTCAGCTTCGGCCACATCACCGGATTCCACGGAACGCAACGCCCTGGCTATCGCACCCCTGGTCTCGGTTCGGTCTCCCCTAGTACGTACGGCCCTCTTTACTTGCTGACGGCCTGCCTTCTTTGCTGGCAACTTGCTCCTCCTGAGGTCATCTGTGTCGGGCTGGTATTGGGTCGGCGAAATAATAGGCGCTGACCCGACTTAAAAAAGCCGACGCGCCTATTATAAACCAAGTTAGGCCAAGATTCCAAAGCAAGGCCGATCTGCGGCCTGCTTCAGGCGAGAATCCCCGGATTACACGTCCAGGTTTTGCACGCTGCGGGCATGGGCTTGGATGAAGCTCTTACGGGGAGCCACCAACTCGCCCATGAGGGTGGTGAAGGTGTCATCGACCTCTACGGCATTATCGACGGTCACCCTTAGCATCTGCCTGGTTTCCGGGTCCATCGTGGTCTCCCACAACTGGTCCGGGTTCATCTCGCCCAAACCCTTGTAGCGCTGAATCTGGGGATTTCGGCTGCCATTCAGGTTGGCCAGGTAGGCATCCTTCTCTTCTTCGGTGTAGGTGTAGTCGATCTTCCGCCCCGTCTGTATGCGGTATAGCGGCGGCTGGGCGATGTACAGATACCCTTGTTCGATCAGCGGCAGCATCCGGCGGTAGAGGAACGTCAGGATCAGCGTACGGATGTGCGAGCCGTCCACATCGGCGTCGGTCATGATGATGATCTTGTGATAGCGGATCTTCGACGCATCGAACTCTTCGCCCTCACCGGCACCCAAGGCGGCCACCACGGCCCTGATCTCCTCATGGCCCAGGATCTTATCGGGCTGTTGTAGGACGCGCTCCACGTTTAGGATCTTGCCCTTCAGCGGCAAAATCGCCTGGAAGTGCCGGTCTCTTCCCATCTTGGCCGAGCCTCCGGCCGACTCACCCTCAACGATGTACAACTCCGACTTGGCGGGGTCGCGCTCAGCGCAGTCTGCCAGCTTGCCGGGCAGCGACGAGCCGTCTAGGGCGTTCTTGCGTATGACCAAGTCACGGGCGCGTTTGGCAGCTTCCCGGGCCTTCTGTGAGGTCAGGCATTTTTCAATCACCCGTTTGCTGTCCGTCGGGTTCTCTTCCAGGTAGCGCTGCAAGCCTTCACTGACCACCGAGTCCACAGTACCTCGGACCTCGGCGTTGCCCAGCTTGGTCTTGGTCTGGCCCTCGAACTGGGGGTCGGTCAGTTTGACGCTGATCACGGCCGCCAGGCCCTCACGGACATCGTCACCGATCAGGTTTGGCTGGTCGTCTTTGATGTACCCCTGCTTCCGGGCGAAATCATTGATCACCCTGGTCAGGGCGGTACGGAAGCCAGTCATGTGGGTCCCGCCCTCTTGGGTATTGATGCAGTTGGCAAAGGAGAACACCGTCTCTGAGAAGGTGTCGTTGTATTGAACAGCAACCTCTACGGAGATGTCGTCCTGCATCTTCTCGAAGTAGAAGGGACTGGACTGGACCGTACGGCGGTTACGGTTGACGTTCCGGACCAAGTTGGCGATACCGCCGTCGAAGTAATAGGTTCGCTGGATATCGCCTTGGCGTTTATCGGTGTGCAACTTGCTGGTAAACGCAATCTCCAACCCTTTGTTCAGATAGGCGATCTCTTTGAAATGGGCGATCAGCATTTCGAAATCGTATTCGATCTCCGGGAAAATCTTCGGGTCGGGCTTGAAGGATATCGTGGTGCCGTGTTCGGTGGTCTTCTCGCCCTTGGCCAGCCCGGCGAGTGGTTTACCCCGTTCGTAGTCCTGCGAATACATCCAACCTTCGCGGCGCACCTCAGCCCGTAATTCCACGGACAAGGCATTCACCACCGATCCACCGACACCGTGCAGGCCACCGGTGACCTTATAAGCGCCACCGCCGAACTTGCCGCCGGCGTGCAGGGTGGTCATCACGGTTTCCAGGGCGCTCTTGCCCGTCTTGGGATGCTTGTCGACTGGGATACCGCGGCCGTTGTCCACAACCGTAATCCATCCGTCCTCGGATATAGAAATCTCGACGCGTTCGCAGAAGCCGGCCATGGCTTCGTCCACCGCGTTGTCCAGTATCTCGTAGATCAGGTGGTGTAGGCCGCGCTGGTCGGTGCTCCCGATGTACATTCCAGGGCGGACACGGACCGCCTCCAGACCTTCTAGGACCTGGATATCTTTGGCTGTATAATCGCTCGTTGGGGTTTGCGTCATGTTGTTATTTCACCGTTGGTATTCGTTGGTCTAACAAGAAAAAGTGGCACGTGGAAACAGGGGTTTGAAAAGGCCGTTTCTGAAGCCGATCAGACTAGACATATTATACCATTTTTGAGCCTAAATAGCCTCAAAAAAAGCCCCTGGAAGGGCCATTTTATGTCATCTAAAAGCACTGGCCCGCCGATGGCCCGAATATCGTGCCTATCAGACTTCATTACTAGTGACCACATTCGTTCTTGTAATTGGAATATCAGCCCGTTAGCTTGTACATAGTCTTAAGCTATGACGATATACAGTCAATCCTGGCCCGTCAGTAACACGAAATGGGCGCAGACCGGAATTTACCAGTCTGCGCCCATTAAAACTGGTCAAAATTGAGTCTATAGGGTGTTTATTTCGGGAATACTCGCGTATATATCCCCGGTGAGCCGTCTTCGTGGACCATATGAGGGCGTACTTCGGTGTTCCAGACCGGCGTAACCATCGGGCTCCAGGCCTTCCAACCTTCCCCATTTACCACGTCCATCGACTCCATCTCGTGCACCGTGGTGTACTTGGGAGCGCCCATCACCGCTTCGAACCGTCGGGCCCTGATGTAGCCTGGAATCTTCAAGGCCACGGGCAGCCGTTCCGTGTTGTAAGCCTTGTTGAACTTCTCGTCGAGCTCCTCCGGTACTGACATGCGGCCACAGAGGATCACCGGCGCCATATCGGCCTGCGCGGTCTCCTCGGACACATCCGCAGGGTAGATGCGGGTGTACAGATTCCTGATATATGCCGTGCCGATCACGCTCGGCGACATCCGCTTGGACCACTCGGTCGGCTCCTTGAGCCATTTCTGCCAGGCTTCGGAACTCCAGGTATCGGCCGACTCCAACTCGTAGCAGGCCAGGTATCTGGGTCCGCCCTGTACGGCTTCGTAACGGGCCGCGTTCAAGACGCCCGGAATGGACAATCGCTCCGGGATATGCTCTTCGTTGTACCAACGGTTGTATTCCTCTTCATGCTCGGCTGCCACGTCGCTATAGACCATCAGCAGGCCATTTCCTTTCTTCGCTGCCATTTCTACTCACTTGTCCTTATATGTTTCGCTTGACTCAAGCTGGATGCCCCTATCTCCGACTTCGTCGAGAGCCTCGACTCTGTCGGGCCTAACCTTCCCCAGTTGCGACGGGGAAGGAGACATAGTCAATCACCAGGAAAATAATTCTGACCCGTGCCGTAGGCGTCCAGAGCATACCGCATCGCATGGAACATAGGGTCCGGCAGGTCATCGAGGGGGTACCAGCCGCTGGCGATGAACGCTTCCGGCTCCATCAGCACCGGCTCCTGTCCTTCTATGTCTCCCAGAAACTCGATGTCCACGTAGTGCTTGCCGTAGGCAATTATATTGCTGACGCAGAGGAAGCGCAGGTCACCCACCGTCACGCCAAGTTCCTCCATCGCCTCTCGACGGGCACACTCCTCTAAAGTCTCGCCGTTCTCCAGGTGTCCACCGGCCGAGGCCCAGGTATCTTCGCCGTGGGCGCCGTGCCGTTTGGCCAGGAAGACCTTGCCTTCACGGACGAAAATCACACCTACACCAACCTGGGGTCTTTGGGACTCTACAGTCATGGCGCCGAGTATAGCACGGTGTCTTTTTGTGAAAGGGTGACAGACCCTCGCCCAGGTGTCTTTTTGTGAAAGGATGGCAGCCCCTCGCCCAATGTGATTGCTTGCCTTATAATTGGCCGGGATTTCAGGTTTCTGAATTCAGAGATACAAATTCCTTTTCTAAACCCATTAGAGGATTTTGGGCCGGATGTAGGAGGCAGACATGGCAGGGACGGACCGGACAGTGGTAACCAGCGCCAAAGCGCCCCAGCCCTTGGGAGCCTATTCTCTAGGCATAACCGTAACTCCTGGAAAGCTGCTCTACATCGCGGGACAGGTTGGTGTCGATTCCGGTGGTGCTCTGGTCGGCAAGGGCGATGTGGCAGCCCAGACACGCCAGGCCCTCGAGAATATCGGCCACGTCCTGGCTGGCGCTGGTGGGGATTTCAGCAATGTTGTCGAATTCACCACCTACGTCGTGGGCCGTGACTCAGTCCAGGGATATATCCAAGGCCGCGGTGAGGTCTATCCGGACATGTACCCCGCCAGCGATTTTCCGCCCAACACCCTGCTGGTGGTCGCCGGCCTGGTCAGCGAAGATTTCCTGGTCGAGATCAAAGCCGTGGCGGCCCTTCCCTAATCTTTAAGACATTCAACCATCGGCCCGGAGGCACGAATTGGCAGACCAAGACCGGCTGGTAAAGACCCTGATAGACCTGATTAAGATCGACAGTCCCAGTGGCGAAGAAGACGCCATGGATGCCGAGGTCAGCTCACGCTTGGAATCCCTGGGCCTAACGGTCTCTCACGACTCGTTCAATAACGTGATTGGCAAGCTGGCGGGCGAAGGGCCTCCGGTCATGCTGTCCGCCCATATCGATACCGTGGAGCCAGGCCGGGGGATCAAGCCGTTCATCGATGGTGGGGTGTTGCGGTCGGACGGCACCACGATCCTCGGTGGAGACTGCAAAGCCGGGGTGGCAATCGTTTTAGAAGGCCTGGCAGCCGCTCGGGAATCCGGTGGCAACAACCGGGCCATCGAAGTCGTATTCACCCGGCACGAAGAGGGCGGTTTGGTGGGCGCCCATAATCTGGACTTCAGCATGGTCTCCGCGAAAGAAGGCGTTGTCTTCGACGGCGAAGGGCCTCCCAACCGCATCATCCTTTCGGCGCCGTCCCAGAACGTCGTCACAGTTGAGATCACGGGCCGGGCTGCTCATGCCGGACTTGAGCCCGAAAAGGGCATATCCGCCCTACTCATCGCCGCCGACATCTTGGGCCGCCTGCCGCTGGGCCGTATCGACGATGAGACCACGGCCAACATCGGCTGGCTGGAAGGCGGACTCAAACGCAACATCATCCCCGAACGCGCCTCGATGGACGGCGAGTTCCGCAGCCGCAACAACGAAAAACTGGCCGACGTGGAGCGCAAGTTCCGCGGTGTGTTCGATGAGGTCGCTTCCAGATATCCCGAGGCTAAGATCGACCTGAACATCGTGAACACCTATCAGGCTTACAACATCGACGCCAAAGCAGAAGCCGTCGCCGTCATCGGACGGGCCTTGGCGAGCATGGGATTGGAGCCGGTCTTAGAGTCCACCGGCGGCGGTTCCGACGCCAACGTATTCATTGAGAAGGGCATCATGGCCATCCCGGTGGGCATCGGAGTCCGGGATTTCCACACAACCTGGGAGACAGCCGTCATCGCGGAGGTATTGCAAGGCGCGCAGATGTGCGAGGCGGTGGTTAGAGGCTCGTAGCACACCGGCGAATATACTCGCAATATAGACCTTATCGCCGGGCCGGAAACCCAAAAGCATCTGGTAAAATCTAAAACCCACGGTCCAACCAATTAACGGCACTTGTGCCGGCCAATAAACGGCACTCGTGCCGGAAGGAATAGTCGAATGGCAAAGCAACCAAGTGAGAAAGCCATCCAGCGAATGAAGGTCTTCGTCGAGAAATACACCGAGAAATCCGGGACCTATGTTTCTCCGGTGGAGGGGGTAACCGAGCAGGTCGTCCTTGGGCTGGCTCAGAATATAGACGAACTTGGGCGTCCCCTGTGCCCCTGCCGGTTCTACCCCGACAAAAATGAAGAGGTCAAGCACCGCACCTGGATCTGCGCCTGCGATGACATGCAGATCTACAAATACTGTCATTGAATGCTCTTCACTAATGAGGAAGGTTTCCCCATAACGGAATATCTGCCCGAAGGTCATGAAGCGCTTGAGTCCTACGGCGTGATCAAAGACCCCCACCCGGACAAGGGAAGGCCCATGAGAGACAAAGCGGCCGAACGGGAGCAAGAGAGGATCGACCGGCCGTCTTAATCGGCTTTCTATCTACGCTCATCTAAGCTCACGGACGCCAGATTCGCTTCTGCGGTGGTATCGCGTCTTGTTTGGTATTATTAGGGACGGTCGGCCGTACCCTATGACAAAAGCCCTATGATAAAAGCCGTGTGATAAAAACGGACGCCGTCCTACGATTTCGATGTTATTTACCCATAGGAGATAATTCCAATGGCCACGATCAACAAGAAGCGCGAACTGGCCCGCCAGGTCTCCGTAGTAGGCGCTGGCCTGTCCCAGTTCGGGGCATTCCCCGACAAAGACTCCAGAGACCTGTTCGTAGAAGCATTCCAGGACATGGTCCAGAACATGGACCGCGGATTCGACATCCAGGACATCGAGTGCGCCTACGTTGGCAACTACTCCTCCGACCTGTTTGAGCATCAGGGCCACACGGCGCCCATCGTGGCCGACTGGCTGGGTATAACTCCCATACCCATCACCCGCATCGAAAACGCCTGCGCCAGCAGCGGCAGCGCCCTCAGAGAAGGCGTGATGGCCATAGCCAGCGGCATGTACGACGTGGTTTTGGTCGGCGGAATGGAGAAGATGACCAACCTGCCCACCGACGGCGTAACAGACGTCCTGGCGTCGGCAGCCGACGGTCTGTACGAGGTCCCGGCCGGCCTGACGTTCCCGGGAATCTTCGGGGCCATCGCCAAAGCCCACATGGACAAGTACGAGACCAACCTGGACCATCTGCTCAAGGTCGCCATCAAGAACCACAGCAACGGCGCCCTCAACCCCAAGGCCCAGTTCCAGCAGACCATGACTCAGATGGCCGAGCGCCGCATGGCCCGCGCCCAGGAAAGGGGCCAGACGGTGCCCGATTACAAGACTGACATGGACTTTTTGAACGACGAGAAGGCCAACCCCTGGATCGCCTGGCCGCTGCGGCTTTACGACTGCGCACCGATCACCGACGGCGCGTCCTGCGTGCTGCTGGTGTCTTCGGAGATCGCCCATAACTTCACCGACACACCCATCAAGATCGCGGGGATCGGCCAAGCCACCGGCAAGCCGCTCCACGACTCGGACGAGCTGACTTCGCTGTCGGCAGCCAAGGCCGCTTCTCAGGAGGCCTACGACATGGCCGGAATCACCATCGCTGATGTAGACCTTGCCGAGGTCCACGACTGCTTCACCATCGCCGAGATCGTAGCCACCGAGGACCTGGGCTTCTTCGCACCGGGCGAGGGGCCGCGCGCAGTTGATGAGGGACGAACGTCCTTAGACGGCGACCATCCCATCAACACGTCAGGCGGACTCAAGGCCAAGGGACATCCGGTTGGCGCATCGGGAGTGGGACAGGTCATCGAAATCTACAAACAGCTGCGCGGCGAAGCTGGGGAACGCCAGGTCAAGAAGGCCAACCCGACCGTCGGCATCACCCACAACGTGGGCGGCACCGGCGGCACCTGCGTGGTCAACGTACTGCGCCGGGAGTCTTAACGATGGCCAGTGAATTCACCGCTACCGCTTTCTACAACAAACTGAAAGAAGAAAAGAAGTTGGTCGGCGTAAAGTGCCAGGACTGCGGCCACCTGTCCCCGGAGCCACGGCCCATGTGCCCGGAATGCCATGGTTTCAACATGGAATGGCACCAGTTCAGCGGCAAAGCCAAGCTGAGCACCTTCACCTGTATCTCGATCGTGCCAGTATCCATGGCCGCAAAGGGATACGGCCGGGACAAGCCTTACTGCACCGGGATCGTAGACCTTGAAGAGGGTCCGCGCATCAGCGCCATGATCAACGGCGTTGACGGCACCAACCCGCAGTCCATCGAGACCGGGATGGCTTTAGTCTTGGACGCTGACGACCTGGACGAAGACGCGCCGGCCCTGGCGTTCAAACCAGCCTAGTAACTGCCCACAAATTACACCAAAAATAAAAGACCGGCCCCTCCAACTGGAGGGGCCGGTCTTTTTGTTCTCTCGTTTTCGTTCTTTGGTGAGAGTGTTGGGCTAGTCGAAGCCGCGGGTGCCGACCCAGCCGTGGGCGGAGACGTCGATCATCTCGCCGTTGGGGCCGGTGTACTTGATCTCAACGTTGGCGTGGCGGGGACCATCGCCCATGCCGACGCCCAGGGCCTTGTTGACCTTGTCCATGGGAGCGGAGTTCTTGGCGGCCAATTTCTTCTCAACGTCTTCCAAGTCTTCGACCTCGAATCCGATGTGATGGATGCCGCTGTAGTCCTTGCCGCGCTCGCCGGCTACGGCGTCGTTCTGGAAGTCCAGAATGGCCATGTTGACGTTGCCGTCGCTGAGGAAATAGCCGTTGGCATTGGCGCTCTCAAGCTTGGCGATCTCGCGTAGACCAAAGACATCTTTGTAGAAACTAGCTGTCTTATCGATGTCCTGGGTGGCAATGGCGATGTGCTTAATCTTAGGCATTTCGCAACCTCTCCGGTCGATAGTTTTTGGTTGATCCCAGACGTCGGAATCATTGCAAGCAAAGATACCACGTTTGCCTATTTAGTGTCACTTGGCGTTCACCCAACAGTAACGAACTCCAGCGCCCAGCCCACGACTGGCTCGGCTTCCCGGTTTACAGCGCCGCCCGCGACTCCTAAAATATAGTGCCTCAAGCATTATTCCTCTCGTGGTGTCTTACCGGACAGGCAGCACGGGAAAACTGACAAACGGACTCGCACGCCAAAATGAAAACTGCCAATTGCATCGTCGAAGCCATGGGGGCGGGGGACTGGGAGGCGGTTAAAAGTATCTATCAAGAGGGCATCGCCACCGGCAATGCCACAGTGGAGACGGACGCTCCGCCCTGGGAGCGCTGGGACAACAGCCATTGCCAGGACTGCCGTTTGGTGGCCAAAGAAGGCGAGCAGGTGATCGGCTGGGCGGCCCTTAGCCCCGTGTCAGTCCGTGATGCGTACTCCGGAGTTGCGGAAGTAAGCGTCTACGTGGCCGAGCACTTCCGTGGTAAAGGTGCCGGGAAGCTCTTATTAGAGTCCTTGGTCTCAACCTCCGAGTCGGCGGGTGTCTGGACTCAACAGGCCATGATTTTCGTCGAGAATGAGGCCAGCATCTCCCTACACTCGTCCTGCGGGTTCCGGTCTGTTGGCACCAGAGAGCGCATCGGCTGTCTAGATGGCCGCTGGCGGGACACCCTACTCATGGAGCGCCGCAGCAAGGTCACCGGAGCTTAGCTACCTCCTGCGCTACAACCCTCGACTTCCGATATTGATTCGTCTGTTCCATCACTCCTATTGAATCGCCTGCTCCATCACTTTGAATCGCCTGTTCCATCACTCCGTCGGGCTGCGTGTTAGAATGTCCTCGGCCGCTGGCCTTCCCATGTCAGTTAACTATTCCTAGGCTCGCGGACCCCATCGTTCCTGCAACCCGTAACCACTCTCAGGAACACACGGAGGATGTAAGCATGGCAGTCCCCTTTCGCATGAAATTCGGCGTCTTCATGGCTCCCTTCCACCGGGTGGGTGAGAACCCAACCCTGGCTTTGCAAAGGGACCTGGAGCTTATCCAATGGTTGGACACCCTGGGCTTTGACGAAGCCTACATCGGCGAGCACCACAGCGCCGGCTGGGAGACCATCGCCTCCCCCGAGTTGTTCATGGCCACCGCCGCCGAGCGCACCCGGCACATCCGCTTGGGCACCGGCGTAACCAGCCTGCCCTACCACCACCCATTCATGGTGGCCAACCGCATGGTCCAGCTTGACCACCTGACCCGAGGCCGGGTGATCCTGGGTTGTGGCCCAGGTGCACTGGCATCGGACGCGCTGATGCTAGGTATCAAACCCGAGCGACAACGGGCAATGATGGAAGAGTCGTTGGACGCCATCATGCGGCTGATGTCAGATAGCGAGCCGTATTCGGTCAAGACTGACTGGTTCGAGATGAACGACGCCGTGCTGCAACTGCGGCCCTACCAAGACCCCATCGTCCCCGTGGCTGTGGCCTCGGTGGAGTCGCCCGCCGGTGTCACCCTGGCCGGCAAGCACGGAGCATCCGTACTTTCCCTGAGCGTTCCTCGGGACACCATCCGCAAGACATCCTTAGCCGAACTCTGGTCAATCGCCGAAGAAACGGCGGCCGAGCATGGCAAGGAGATGCACCGGAAGGACTGGGGCGTGGTCATGGGCATGCACCTGGCCGACAGCAAGAAACAGGCCATTCAGGACATTAAAGAAGGCGCAGGGAACATCGTCACCGAATACTTCGGCCAGACCTTGGGCAACCCGGTGCCAGACGTCCCCAGGGACCAGATCGTGGACTACATGGTCGACCACAACCAGTGGATCGTCGGCACTCCCGACGACTGCATCGCCGGGATCGAGCGGCTACAGGAACTCACCGGCGGCTTCGGCAAGTTCATGATCCGGGTCGAAGACTGGGCGCCTCGAGACAAGATTCACCGCAGCTACGAACTTCTGGCGCGCTATGTTATGCCCCATTTCCAGGGCAGCGTCCAGGGCATCGAGATTTCCAACGAGTGGGCCACCGAACGCCGTGAGGCGCTCCAGGCCAACCGCTACGTTGGGATCAAGGCGGCCACTGACCGCTTCGATGCCAGCCGGAAATAATAGCCAGCCGGAAATAATGCTTAGCTGACAACCTTCAGCTTTCGCTTATCCAGGAATCAAGAAAGGGCGTTCCAGTAATTGGGGCGCCCTTTTGGTATGAATCCCACGACGTTATCGGTTCGTAGAATACTGTATCGTCTGTTATATTTTTAGTAGTTGATTCCTTCAACATCGAAAAACGGCAATCTTGGTACCGGCGCCGGTCGTAGAACGCCAGACGCCCAACCCAAATGAGGCAGTCATCATGCGCAAAACAAAGATCATGGTCACCATCGGCCCCTCTTCCAGGGACCCAGATATGTTGGACCAGCTAATCGGCCTGGGTATCGACTGCGCCAGGCTGAATTTCTCCCACGGTACGCTGGACGAACATGCCGAGGTTATCGCCAACATCAGGCGCATGTCCAAGAAACACAACAGGCCAGTGGCCATCCTCCAGGACCTGGGCGGCATCAAGTTACGCCTGGGCACGCTGAAAGAGCCGGTCTTGCTGAACCTTGGGGACACCATAAGCTTAGTCCCGGAAAATGAAACTGAAGAGCCTGGCGTACTCCCATTTCCTCAGCCGGGAGCCTTCCGGAACATCGCGCCGGGGAACAATATCTTCATCGCTGATGGCACTGTCCGCCTGGAAGTTACCGCGGCCAGCCCAACCCGGGTAGATACCATTGTGCTTGCCTCCGGGGTTGTCTCGTCCTACAAGGGCGTGAACCTTCCCGGGGTGCCGATAGATGACCCGGTTTTGACCGAACGCGACAAAGTAGCCCTCAAGTTCGGAGTTGAGCACGGGGTTGATTGGGTCGGTCTGTCTTTCGTGCGCACGGCTGAGGATATTCTCTACGCCCGTGAGCACCTGAATGCTGCCGGCAGCAAGGCGTTGGTCATGGCCAAACTGGAACGAGGCGAAGGCGTCGACAATATCGACTCCATCCTGCCTGAGGTTGATGGGATCATGGTGGCCAGGGGAGACCTGGGCGTTGAGATTCCGATGCAACGGGTGCCCATAGTTCAAAAGCAGTTGGTGGCCAAATCCAACGAGGCCGGCAAGGTCTCGGTGATCGCCACTCAGATGCTCTGGTCCATGGTTGTTGCCCCAGCACCGACAAGGGCTGAGATATCCGACGTGACCAACGCGGTGCTGGACCGCTGTGACGCGGTCATGCTCTCGGACGAGACAGCGGTCGGACAACACCCCATAGAAGCCTACAAGATGGCTGATCTCACGGTTACGGAAACAGAGACCATCTACCCGTACTTCAGCGACTTGGGCTCCCGAGACCGGACCCAAGCGATCACTTCCGCAGCAGCGAAATTGGTCCAATCCTTGGGCTCAAAGCCGGTGGTGGTTACCAGCACTGGGAGAGCCGCTTTTGAGCTGGCCCGGTTCCGTCCCGACGCCAATATCATCGCTTTCTCTCATGATGCCACTGTGCTGCAAAAGCTGTGCATGGGCTGGGGAATTCAGCCGGGGGGCGTTATACCTCCCCAGCAGGACGTCGCGGGGTTGGTGGCATCTGTTATCCAGGCAGGACTGAAAGGCGGGACGATCGACGAGACCGATGTCGTGACCATAGTCCACGGCTTCTCACCCGGAGTTTCGGGCACGACCAACGCGGTTCAAGTGCTGGACATGCGGGAATACCTGGCCCATGTCAACGAAGAGCAAACCGCTGCTGTCGAGAATTAGGTTCTTGGGCTTCAAGATTAAAAACCGCGCGTTCGTAGCAACGGTCGCTGCGATTTTGGCCGTCTTTCTATTGGCTGCCTGCGCAACAGAGACTGTGCCTGTCTTGGAGACCCCCGAAGCCACGGCAGAGCCGACGACGGCCCCAACACCCACACCCATCGTCACTCAATACGAGGAGTTCGCCGATGCGGTTATTCCCGCTGCCGACCCGGAACGCTTGGCACAGTTAGCCAAACTGCTAACGCTGGTCCCTGAGGGCTTTGGCTCTGCTGTTTACCTGGACATGGAATTCCTGCGCACCAACGACAGCCTCACCAGTTTGATCACACCTGAGGTATTGGGCTTGGATGTTGCACTGCCTTCCATCGCCACCGGGCTGGTCGACAGGATAGCGGTCGCCGCCGATCTTCAGGACCGCAGATTGATAACGCCGTTCCAGAGTGATTTCGCCATCGGTGACATTCTCAAGTTGGCCGGCGGCTTCGGCTTTGATTTGGGTGGAGACGGTCCAACCCCCTACGAAGGGCATGATGTATGGGGCATCAATGCTCTGGGCACAACACTGTCCATGGCAACTGCGGACGAGACCACAGGGGTGGCGGCTTCGGGTCAGGGCATCTCCGTCGACGATGCCAGAGCCCTGGTGGAGCAATCGCTGGACTCTTTCGATAGCCGCGCCGCCAGAATACTCGACACTCCTGGCCTTATCGACCTGTTGGGAGACATACCGTCCGGTTTCGCAGCGGGCGTGGTGTCCGAGTGCGAAACAATACCCTTGTTCGTGGATATCCAAGCGTTGTCCGGATGTGCCGGCGTGGCAGTGAGTGCTGATGTCATACCCGGTGAGCTGGCCGTGTTTCATGCCCTTATCGGCTTCACCGGTCCAGAGCTGGCAGAGTCTGCTATGGAACGTGCCGCCGAAGCTCTCGAGCGCGAGGACCTCTCCCATGATTTTGAGGATTTGGGCGTGCGCCTAGAAGGTCAAAACGTGAGGGTGAGGGTGATAGTCGACCTTTCCGACTTCGCCGACATCTTCAATCTGTTCACTTCCGGGGAATAGCCGGGCTCGATAACGGTTCGGGAAGCCCATCTCTATTGTCATTCCGAGCGTAGCGAGGAATCCCATTGCTCTAGGTCAACAAGGCTGTGCCGCAACCGGTCTAGCCCTGTTCAGGCAGTGAGTGGGGAAGGGAAGTCTCTCCCATGAGAAAGAGGTCCATCGCCCGGGCGGTCTCCCGGCCTTCGGCTATGGCCCAGACCACCAACGACTGACCTCTCGCTGCGTCGCCGGCGGCAAATACCCCGGATACGCTGCTCATGCGGTTCTCATCGATAGAGATGTTGCCTCGGCCATCTAGATCAACGCCGATCTGCTCCAACATGCCGCCTGCCTCCGGATGGAGGAATCCCATCGCCAGCAGGGTCAGTTCGGTCTCGATCTCAAACTCGCTACCAGGTACCTCTTCCATGGACGGACGCCCGCCGTCAACACCCGGTTTCCATTCGACCCGCACCGCGTGCAGCTTCTCTAGTTTGCCGTTACTACCCGAGAAGGACTTGGTCAGGATGGAATAGTCGCGGATGCCGCCCTCTTCGTGGGCCGGGGACGACCTCAGTATCAGGGGCCATTGGGGCCAGGGGTTGTTGCCGGGGCGTTCCTCAGGTGGTTCGTCCAGAAGCTCCAGTTGATGCACCACCTCGGCGCCCTGCCGGATGGCGGTGCCCAAGCAGTCGGCGCCGGTGTCTCCGCCACCAAGGATGACAACTCGTTTGCCCTCAGCCTCGATGCGCTCTTGATCAGAGACCTCTTCGCCGGACAACACCCGGTTCTGCTGAGATAGGTATTCCATGGCCAGGTGAACTCCCTCGAGTTCCCGGCCCGGTACGTCCAGTTCTCTGGCCTCGGTGGAGCCGATGGCCAAGCAGACAGCGTCGAATTCAGCAAGCAATTTTTCTACAGGAAAATCGACGCCAACGTTGGTGTTGGTCAGGAAGGTGATTCCCTCCTGGGCCATGAGGTCAACACGGCGTTGGACCACGTTTTTTTTCAGCTTGAATTCGGGGATGCCCAAGACCAGCAGGCCGCCGATGTAGCCAGCCCGTTCGATGACCGTGACCAAGTGTCCGGCGCGGTTCAACTGCTGAGCTGCGGCCAGGCCTGATGGTCCGGAACCGACGACTGCTACTTTCTTCCCGGTGCGGGTGGCCGGCGGCTGGGGTTTGATCCAGCCATTCTCGTACCCCTTCTCCACGATCTCTTTCTCGATGTACTCGATGGTGACCGGGTCGGAGTTGATACTGAGAACGCAGCTGGCCTCGCACGGAGCGGGGCAAACACGGCCGGTGAATTCTGGGAAATTATTGGTCGAGAGCAGGGTTGCCAACGCACCCTCCCAATCACCCTTGTAAACCTGGTGATTGAAATCGGGTATGACGTTACCCAAAGGACAGCCCATGTGGCAGAAGGGCACGGAACAGTCCATACAGCGGGATCCCTGTTCCTTCGCCTTTTCTTCGCCCCAGGGTTGGTAAAACTCGCGGTAGTCGCCCTTTCTCTCTGCCGGGGAACGCCGCTCGGGGGGGTGACGGCCGGATTCTGTGAAGCCTGTCGGTTTACCCATTGCCGACCGCTTCCAGTTCCCGTTCCGTACCCTCTTCAGCCCTGCGCTTCCGCTCATCCAAAACCCGGCGGTAATCTCTGGGCATGATCTTCTTGAACCGCTTCAAAGCCGCATCCCAATCGCCGAGAATCTCGGTGGCCGGGGTACTGCCAGTATATTTCTTGTGGTCTTCAATCAGCCCTTTGAGGAGCGCGATGTCTTCGGGGTCAGTCACTGCTTCCATGTCGGCCAGGCCGTCATTGAAGGAGATACCGAGACAGTCTTCTTTGTCGTAAACGAATGCGATGCCGCCGCTCATACCTGCAGCGAAGTTGCGGCCGGTGGGGCCCAACACCACGGCTACGCCGCCGGTCATGTACTCGCAGCCATGGTCGCCCACGGCCTCTACCACGGTTTTCACCCCGCTATTGCGGACGCAGAACCGCTCGCCGGCCATACCACGGATGAACACCTCGCCGCCGGTGGCGCCGTACATTGCCACGTTGCCGATGATGATGTTCTCTTCAGGCACGAATGTTGACTCGGGATGGGGACAGACCACGATGCGGCCGCCCGACATTCCCTTGCCCATATAGTCATTGGTGTCACCCACCAGGTTGATGCTGATGCCCCGGGCCAAGAACGCGCCGAAGCTCTGTCCCGCCGACCCGGTCAACTTGATGTTGATGGTGTCATCGGGAAGACCTTCTTCGCCGAAGGCCTTGGCGACCTTTCCGCTGAGCATGGCTCCCACGGTCCGGTTGGAGTTGTGGATCGGTAGGTCAATCTCTACCTTGGTCCGGTTCTCCAACGACGATTTGGCCTGTGCGATCAACTGGTGGTCCAAGGCTTTTTCCAAGCCATGGTCTTGTTTCCGGTCGCAGTAGACCGGTTCATTGGGGTCGTTGGACTCCTGACGGTGCAGGAGGCGGGACAGGTCCATCCCCTTGGATTTCCAATGGTCCTGGGCATCCTCGTAATCGAGGACGTCCGTCCGTCCGATCATCTCTGCCACGGTCCGGAAGCCAAGTTGGGCCATGATCTCCCGCATCTCTTCGGCTACAAACATAAAGTAGCTGACCAGATGTTCAGGCTTTCCGTCGAATTTTTTCCGCAGTTCAGGGTCCTGGGTGGCGATGCCCACCGAGCAGGTGTTCAGGTGGCAATTACGCAGCATGATGCAGCCGCTGACCACCAAGGCAGAAGTGGCGAAGCCAAATTCCTCTGCGCCCAACAGTGCGGCGATGGCGGCGTCCCGGCCGGTCTTCAGTTGGCCGTCTGTCTGGAGCACGATGCGGCTCCGCAAACCGTTGGCAACTAATACCTGCTGGGTCTCGGCAACACCCAACTCCCAGGGCAGTCCAGCGTGTTTGATGGACGACTCTGGAGAGGCGCCGGTGCCTCCGTCATGGCCGCTGATCAGCACCACGTCCCCGTGGCCTTTAGCCACGCCGGCCGCGATGGTGCCAACGCCCACCTCGGCTACCAGTTTCACGTGGATCCTGGCGTCAGGGTTGACGTTCTTCAGGTCATGAATCAGTTGTGCCAGGTCTTCGATGGAATAGATGTCATGGTGGGGCGGCGGGGAGATCAACTCCACGCCGGGCGTGGTCTTCCGCACCCAACCGATATATTCGTCTATCTTGTGTCCGGGTAATTGGCCGCCCTCTCCGGGCTTCGCGCCTTGGGCCATCTTGATCTGCAAGTCGGTTGCGTTGATCAGATAGTTGGCGGTCACACCGAACCGGCCCGAAGCCACCTGTTTGATGGCGCTACTCCGGGAGTCTCCGTTCTCGTCCAGCCAGTAGCGGCGGTGGTCCTCACCGCCCTCGCCGGTGTTGCTACGTGCGCCCATCCGGTTCATGGCGATAGCCATGGCCTCGTGGACCTCCCGGCTGATGGACCCCAATGAAGCCGCGCCGGTGGCGAAACGCTTCACGATCTCCGAAGCAGGTTCTACCTCGTCGATGGGGACCGAATTCAGGTCTTCTTTGAAATTCAGCATGCCGCGTAGGTTGGACAACTTCCGTGTCTCGTCGTCTGATAACCGGCTGAACTGTTTATAGGCATTCCAGTCGTTGGTGCGAGCGGCGTGCTGCAGCTTTGCGATGGTGCCGGGGTTCCATTGGTGGTGTTCCCCGTCGCGCCGCCACTGGTAGGCGCCGCCTGGTTGCAGACTTTGTTTCGCTGCGATCTCGGGCGTCCCAAATGCCAGGTCATGGCGCTCTGAAGCCTCGCGCTCCAGGCCTTCCAGTCCGATACCGCCGACCCGTGACGGGGTACCGGTGAAATACTCGCTGATCAGTTCTTCGTTCAGGCCAATCGCTTCGAATATCTGCGCGCCACGGTAGCTCTGAACTGTGGAGATGCCCATCTTGGACATCACCTTCAGCACGCCTTTCTCGTTGGCCTTGAGGAAATTCTTCTGAGCGTAATCAGGTTTGGTTCCGTTGATCTGGCCGGTCTCGGCCAGGTCTTTGACAGTCGCCAGGGCCAAGTACGGGTTGACCGCGCCAGCGCCGTAGCCGACCAGCAACGCGAAGTGATGGACCTCTCTGGCATCACCCGACTCCAAGACCAAAGCGGCCTTGGTGCGGTTGTTTTCACGTATGAGGTGATGATGTACCGCCGAGACGGTCAGCAGGCTGGGTATTGGTGCCCAACGGCTATCTGCGCCGCGGTCCGATAAGACAATTATGGAATTCCCCGACTCGATGGCCTCGGACGCCTGTACGCGCAGTCCGTCCAGGGCCTTCTTGAGCGCGCCTCCTCCAGCCTGGCGGTCATAGAGCGCCGACAGGGTACAGGAACGCAGACCTTCTTCGTCCAGCGCCTTGATCTGGGCCAACTCGGAGTTCGATATGACCGGGGATGCCAGCCTTAGCTGGCGGCAATGCTCGGGAGTCTCTGCGAACAGGTTCTGCTCGCTGCCGATAAATGCCCCTAGAGACGTGACCAATTCTTCTCGGATAGCATCCAGAGGCGGGTTGGTCACCTGGGCAAACAACTGTTTGAAGTAGTGATATAGGATCTGGTTCTCGTCTGAGAGCACGGCCAGGGGAACGTCATTGCCCATCGACCCGATGGCTTCGGTACCATTCAAAGCCATGACCGTGGTCAGCATACGAATCTCTTCGACGCTATATCCGAACACCTGCTGCAGGCGCACCATTTCGTCGTGCTCAAGGTCCGGGATTTCGGTCGCGGTGGGCAGGTCGGCCAGGGTCAGTTTTTTATCTTTCAGCCACTGGCCATAAGGCTGATTGCTGGCTAGGTTGTGTTTCAGTTCTTCGTCATCGATGATCCGGCCCTGTTCCAAGCTAACCAGGAACATGCGGCCCGGTTGTAATCTGCCCTTGTATTTGACGTCGGCAGGCGGTACTTCCAGGACTCCGGTCTCGGAGGCCATCACCAATTTGTCATCATTCGTTACCAGGTACCGGAAGGGGCGCAGGCCGTTGCGGTCCAGAAGGGCGCAGATGCTGTTTCCATCTGAGGCCACGATCATGGCGGGGCCGTCCCACGGCTCCATCAGAGAGGAGTGGTACTCGTAAAAGTCCTTCTTCTCTTGAGACATAGTCTCGTGCTGGTCCCACGCCTCGGGGATAAGCATCAGCAGCGCATGGTCCAGGTCGCGGCCCGTCATCTGGAGCAGTTCCAGTGCGTTGTCCAGGCTGGCGGTATCGCTATCGCCGGGGTTGGTCACCGGGGCGATCTTGTCCATGTCATCGCCAAACAAAGGCGACTCGAACTGGGACTCCCGGGCGTGCATCCAGTTGACGTTGCCTCGGAGGGTGTTGATCTCGCCGTTATGGGCCAGGTACCGGTACGGGTGGGCCAGCCGCCAACTACCCAGGGTGTTGGTGCTGAACCGGGAGTGGACCAACGCGAAGGCGCTGACCAAGTCCTGGTCCTGTAGATCTAGGTAAAACTCGGCTATCTGGTGGGCCATCAGCAGGCCCTTATAAACGATGGTTTTGCAGGACATGCTGCAGATGTAGAAGCGGTCGGCCTGCTCGTCTGTCAGACCCGACTCACTCATGGAATGCTCAAGCACTTTTCGAGCGATAAAGAGCTTCCGCTCCAGGTGCGTGGCGTCTTTGATGTCTGGCCCCATGCCAATGAACACTTGGGAGATCTGGGGGCAGACCTCTCGTGCGTCGACCCCGATCTTCGAGTGGTCTATCGGCACATCGCGCCAGCCCAAAACCTTTAGGCCTTCAGCCTCGATGATCTTGCCGATCATATCGCGGCATTCAGCCTGGGATTCCGGGGGCATGAAGACCATGCCGACGCCGTACTGACCAGCAGCGGGAAGATCAATGCCCAAAGCAGCGGCTTCACGCTCAAACAACTTGACCGGTGTTTGGATCAACATGCCGGCCCCGTCGCCGGTGTCCGGGTCACGCCCGGCAGCGCCACGGTGGCCAAGATTGATCAGGACCTGCACACCTTCGTCGATGATCTGGTGCGTCTTCTGGCCTTTGATATTGGCAACAACACCCACACCGCAAGCATCATGTTCCTGCTCTGGTGAGTAGAGACCTTTCTTAGCTAATTCTTTTAATGGATCCATCAGCCGATAACCTTTCTATCCAATAACAACGCGCCAATAACAACGCGCCAATGACAGCGCGGCAATAACAATGCGAGTAGCCCGGGAAACACTAAACCGCCGCTAGGCACGGCGTAAGCACAATCCTCCCTGTAAAACAGGGCTGTGAAATGGTTTTGTTAAATATATCACAATATCAGAATGGCACAAGTCCCAGCCTCGAAATCCGCTATGCCTGAGAGCCATGTTACAGCCTGGCTGCACGCCCAAGCATGGCCTATCTTCACTATTATAGATGCTCAGCCCAGGGCTGGCGCAGGAATATAAAAAGGGACGCCCCGACCGAACGGGACGTCCCCTTTTGTTTGATCTGTCTTACTCTCAGGTAAGGATCAGCAGGGAAGGATTAGCAGGGTATACGCTCCGGACCGTTCACTCCGGCGAATTTCTTGATGAACTGACCGATCTCTTCGGGATTTACGCCTACCAAATAGTGAACCTGTCCCCATGCGGTCAGCACCACCCGTCCGGGCGGAATTGCGCGATAAGAACGAGCCACCCCCCAATCTCTAAAGAGACGTTCTCCATCCAGAGCTTCCCGTAGCTCGGTCACCTGGGCAGGGTTGGTCAGGTTGTAGCTCACCACGATGTTGCCGTGTTCAAGATTGTGGGTCGTGACTTCATCGGCTATGCCGTCCGTGTACCAACCGCAATCGGCCCAGCGACCCCAATGATCGCCGGAACTCGGCGGGGTCGTGCGGTACTCCACTTTTTGACCTTCGGCCACATGGTCCCGGCTGCTCTCGATGGGAACCAAAGCTCCGACCCCAGCTTCTACAGGCCTGATATCGGGCGTCCTCGCCGGTCTGGTGGTTGCACCTGATGATTGGGTGCTCGCGCCAGACGTCACATCACCAAACAGGTCCGGGATGTCAGCAATGGGAATGCCGATCGTGATGGTCAGTAGGCTGCCGTCCCGGTCAATATTCAGGTCATCCAGCAGCCCCACGGCGTCTGAATCGGTGGTGAAGCTTCCTGCCAGTGCTGCGATGCCACCAATGAAGCTTCCCAGCGACTCTGCGGCCTCCTCATCCGAGAAGCCCATGGTCACTTTCAGATCCAATATGTCGCCGTTGAGATCTCCTCGCAGGCCGACTATTTCCAGAGCCGAAACGAAATCTAGAGATATGGGGAGGTCTCCCAATTGCGAAAGAGCACTCGGGTCTGTTCCGTCCACCAATTCATCCGGCACCGCTAGAGCGAGCCCAAAAAGGCCACCTGACAAGTCATTGAACGTCTCGATCAGCAGACCGGAGGCGGATTCAGCGTCTCCGACCATGATGTCGATGATGTCGTTAAGAGCGCCACCGGTCCCCAAAACGAATATGGAACCATCCAGAACGCTCAGTTCAAACTCCTCAGACTCGTCCTCCAAGGAATAGATGTTGCTGCCCTTGTAGGTCGTCTGTACCAGGGTCTTACCCGAGACAGCCTCTAATTCCGCCACCAACTGAGACTCATCAAAGCTACCGTGGAGCAGAAGGCCGAAATAATCCAAGTCGTCGGAGTCGGTCATCTGGCCGAAGATGTCGGCCCTGCTTACGGCCCCGAATATGCCGCCCTCTTTAAGCTCGTCGATGCCGAAAATCCCATCGAACACATCTTGTTCACCGGATAGCCCGGACGAAAACATCTCGAAGAACTGGCCCGTGTCGAGGGCCTCCAGCGATCGATCTACGGCGACAGTGCCAACGATGTTGGCCCGCTGGGGGACAAGGTCACTCGGACCGCTGCCACTACCATTTCCGCCCTCGCTGCCTCCGCCGCATGCCGCCGCCAAACCAAGCAGAAGAATTCCAACTATCAGTGCCGTTCTTTTTGTCAGACCGTTCAAACCCATGATTCCCATCTGTCTCACTCCGGCCAAAATAACCTGCGATAACTCCCCCATCCCAGGCTAACGACCAACTCCGATTAACACAATCCTGATGGCGTCCCGGAATCCATGATTTTCGGCCGGCACTGCGTCATGTT
>CAVOAA010000021.1:0-24282 GCA_963693555.1 Dehalococcoidia bacterium
TGTCGATCCAATTTTTTGCTCCGGAAGATTGGGTCCAGCAGCCTTCAGATTGGCACCCTAATATCCAAAGTGATAAACGTTACGACCTTACAACAGGCGAAGGTCTTCGCGTTTGGTCAGACTGCCTAGAGCGCGCTGGATCTACCGCAGGAATGATTGCCGAGCCGAGGTCTCGCTATGGTTCGGAAATCACCGTCACACCGAGATTAGGACAAGGAACATTTAGGGTGGCGGTGCTGGAAGCATATGACTGGGGTTGTGCTATTAGTGAAGAACATTCCCTTCCGGCTCTTGATGCTGCTCACATCAGGTCATTCGATTCAGATGGCCCGAATGAGGTTAACAACGGACTGTTGTTGCGTGCGGATATACACCGATTGTTTGATAGAGGGTACATTACGGTGAACTCAAATTTGGAGATGGAGGTAAGCGGTCGTCTTAGAGAAGAATTCTCGAACGGGCGGTCATATTACCCTTTCCATGGCCAAAAAATCCATGTTCCACGACGGCCGGAATTGAGGCCAGCTAACGAATTTTTAGAATGGCACAACAATAATCGATACCTAGGCTAAACCTCTATGCGCATCAGCTCTTCTGAGAAGATGATCTTGCCGTCGTACATGGGGGTCATTTCTTCTATGTGGCGGTCGAAGGGGCTGTCTTTGGAGAGGGTTGGGCCCATGTGGACGAGCACCAGTTGTTTCACGCCGGCTTCTTGGGCCAGTTGGGCGGCGCCGGTGGTGCCACATTGGCCGTTGGCCTCGTTGTTGCCCTCCATCACCGACTGTTCGTCCCAGCACATACAGACCATCATGTCGGCGTCGCGGGCCAGGTCACGGACGGTGTCGCAGGGTTGGGTGTCGCCGGTGAAGACGACGCTGCCCTCGGGCGTGTCCACTCGGTAGGCCAGCGAGTCCAAGTAGGGCTGGACGTGTTCGGCCAATGCCGAAGTGACCTCCCAGTTCTTGCCTGAAGCCACCTCGCCGACCCCGATGTCCTTGGCCTTGGGTGCGGGTGGGATGCGGGGCAGGGTACCGCCGCGGTTCACGAACACCTGCTGGCTGTAGGGGTGGTTGATCCGGGCCTGCCAATCGGACTCGAAAGCCCCGCCGACGCCGATGACTTTCTGAGTGATCTCCTCGGTCAGTTTGGGGCCGTATACGTTGAGCTCGTTACCCTTGCCGGCCGCCTGGTCCCAGCGGCAGAGCAGGAAGCAGGGGTAGTCGATGTTGTGGTCGAAGTGGTGGTGGGTGAAGAACAGGTTGTCCACCTGGGTGGGGTAGAGACCGGCTTTCACCAGCTTATGGGTGGCGGCCGGGCCGCAGTCGAACATCAAGACTTCGTCGCCGATCCGCAGGGCGTGGGCGCTGCCAAACCGGAACTCGGTGGGGGTGGGAGTGCCTCCTCCCAGTACAAAAACCTCAACCATGGTTAGTCCTCCTGGGGTATTTCTAGAGGGCACCAGTATATAGCAACGGTCTAGCTCTTCAGGTCATCATCCAGGGGTATCTGGTAGCCATTGGCCAGGATGTTGGATTGTGATGCTACGTTCACCACTGCGATCAGCTCGCCCAGCATAGCGTCGGTCATTCCCAGTTTCCGGGCGGTGTCGGTGTGGCAGCGCAGGCAGTACTCGCAGCCGTTACTGGCGCTGACCGCCACGAAGACCATCTCCTTGAACAAGGAGTCCAAGGCCCCCGGCGCCATGGTTTCTTTCACGCTCTCCCATGTCCGCTTCAGGGTCGGCGGGTGGTTGGCTATGTGCTTCCAGAAATTGTTGACATCGTCGACGCCGCGGCTGGCCTTGATATCGTCATACACGGCCCGGACTTCAGGGTTGGCGTCGGCGTAATGGACGGGGTTTGATTGGGGCATAGGTGCTCCTGTTTAGAGGATCAATCTGAGGTCGGACTTGAGCTTAGCTATGGACTCGAATACCAGGCCTTTGATACCCAGGTTCCGGGCCGCCCTGACGTTATCCGGCCGGTCGTCGATGAAGACGCAGTTGGCCGGCGAGGCCCAGAGTCCGTAGAGAACATGGTGGAAATAGGCTGGATCTGGCTTGAGCAGGCCCATCTCGCAGGATAGGAAATGGCGGTCGAAAGCCTTGAGTACCGGGAAGTGCTCCAGGCTGTAGGTAAAGTGGATGGCATCGGTGTTGGAGGCGATGACGAGAGTGTGGGTGGAGGTCAGTTCTTCCACCAAGTCCGCCATTTCGTCGTCGCGGCCAAGGATACTGTTCCAGATGTCGATGAACGGGTCGAAGTCGATAGCGACATGAATCTTGTCGCAGATGGCCCGGTGGAATTCCTGGGGAGTCAGCCGGCCCAGCATTGATGACTCGACTATCGGCCCGTTCTGGACCTCTTTCATGACCTCGTCATAAGTGAGGTCAGAGAGACGCGCGAGTGGGGCGCAGGCCTTGTCCCAGTCCAGGCTCACCAGGACACCGCCCATGTCGAATATGATCGTTGGGGCCATTTGCTCTCTACGGGACCGGTCCGGTCCAGCGCGCTTAGCTTGGTGTTTAGCCTAGCGTTTAGCCTGGCGTTTAGCCTGGCGTTTAGAGAGTAATCTTACCAGCCCCGAGCGAGGTCTAGCCCGCCGGAAGTGCGGCCCTGGAACGCCGGACCGGCCGGGAGCTGAAGAGGAAGAAAACGGCGGCTGAGGCGTACATCACCAGGAAGACGGTGAGACCGATGCTGTAGGACTCTGTGCGGTCGAACATCCAGCCCAGGAACAGCGGCGAGGCCAGCATACCAACGCTGTAGACGGCGGTGATGATACCGATGATGGTGGCGAAGTTACGCCGCCCGTAGTATTGGCCCATCAGCACCCAGTTGAGCGTAGTGGCTCCCTCAAGCAGGGCGATTCCGGCGACGAATGTGTAGACCGCCCAACCTGCGTCGACGAAGACCAGAGTGAACAACCCCATCGCACCGAAGGCCATGCCCATGGCCAGCACGAAGCGAGTTTGGATGCCCGAACTATAGAGGCCGAAAAACAACCGGGCCGGGATGGCAATGAAGAATAGCAGGGCGACCATATCGGCGCCCGACTGCTCGCTGAGACCCTTCCAGGCCATGATGGGGATGGCGTGGACCAGGATGCCGCTGGTCACCGAGATGCGCAGGGTGCTGGCGATCAGCATCAGCCAAAAAGTGGTCGTGTTGAGCGCTTCTTTTACGCTGAAATCGCTCTCCGAGATACGGGCCTTAGCGGAGGCCGAAGTCGGCCTGTCCGGGGCTTCCGGAGACTGGTCGATGTCGATGCCCACGCTCTCGGGAGAACGTTTGATGAAGAATGACGTGGGGATGGACAGCGCGATGACGAATATCCCGGCGTAGAGCAGCACGGTCCGCCAGCCCAGGGCTTCAACTCCCCTGGAGAGCAATGGCACCATGAACGCGCCGCCGATGGTGTAGGAGGTGATGACCAGGGTCATGGCGACGGCTTTTCGCTTCACGAACCACCGGTTGATCACCGCCAGAAACGTCTGTCCGAAGCTGGTGTTGTTGCCCACGGCCACCATGCCGATGAACACAACAAGGAATATCCAGTAAGTGTGGACGATGGACAAAATGGCGAGACCGCCCCCAACCATGAGGCCGCCGAAGATGATGATCGGCTTGGAGTCGAACTTGTCCACGATCCAGCCGGTAATAGGCCCCGCGATACCGGCCTCGCCCCGGGACAGCGCGAAGATCAATGACGTGGCGGCGCTGCTCAGCTCGAGGTCCCTTTGAATGTGCAGGAAGAAGACCGGGAACCCGTAAACGAAGATACTACCGACGAAGGCCGCCAGGAAAGAACACGCCCCCACGACCTTCCAACCGGGGTAGGCGAGGGTCTCTCTGAGTCCGGATCGCGATGGCGAGCTTGTCGGTGTGGGTTCAGTGTATGACACGTCTATCAATATAACATTGATGTGAATATTAACCCACTATGAATATTATGAATGTTGATATTAATGCTATTGCACCGGTTTTGCTAGGTGCGGCGTCCGCCCGCCTACCGGGGTGCTGGGTCGGGTCGTTAGGCGTCGGGTAAATCAGACCAGACGGGATGAGTGCGATGATGCGGTTATGCCTAACGCTGGGCGTTTGCTAGCATCGGTATATGAGATTGCGCACGATCATATCCGGGTTGGCCGTGGCGGTGGCGAGTCCGAACAAGAGCACTGTCGCCAGGGGGTTGTAGAGGGTTGCGGCGTAGATCACCGCAGGGTCCTGGGGCAGGGGCGTTCCAGGCAGGAAATACCAAGAATACCCGCCCAGTTGCCACCACTCTCCGAACACAAACCCGATCAGTAGCACGCCCAGCAACGCGGGTATGGCGGCGGCGGCAAGCAGCCGCTTCTCGTATGGGCCGATCGATGCCATCGAATGAAAAGCGGTGGTCAATTGTGAGTTCCCAAATAGACTGACATCCTTCTATTTTGGAGAACACGGGAATTAGGTTAGAGTACGTTCCGTGCCGACGTGATGATCCAAACGGGTCGATAATTTGGCCTATTACGGCGCTATGAGGCGATTTTCGCTCGTACCAGACCGCCACATAACATGGTCTCGGTAGGATAGGACTTCCCGGCCGGTGCGAATAATATCGAATCAGCTATAATCCGTTGGCCAATACGTTTTCTTTCTGAAGGAGAAGTTGCTTTGCCGCTTTATACCAATGGCGATGTCACCATCAACTATGAGGAGACCGGCTCCGGTTTCCCGCTTCTGGTCACTCCCGGTGGAGGATTGAACTCCATGATCAGCAACTGGCCCGGCCAAGTGTTCAATGCGTTCGAGGAGTTCAAGAACGACTTTCGCTGCATCACGATGGACCAGCGCAACGCCAACGGCGGCCAGTCCACCGGCCCTATCCCGGTCGATGACCCGTGGGGAGCGTTTGCCGACGACCAACTGGGTCTGCTAGACCACCTGGGCATCAACGAATTTTTCTTCATGGGGTACTGCATCGGCGGCCCGTTCGCCCTCAAGCTCATGGAGCGGGCGCCCGACCGCATCAAGGCCGGCATCCTCTGTCAGCCCGTCGGCCATAACGCCGCCTTTCCGGACTCGATGTACGACTCCGGCCGTGACCTCTGGGGGCCCGAGCTGATGAAAAACCGGTCGGACGTGACCAAAGAGCAGATCGATGGTTACATTCACAACCTCTATAGAAGGGATTCAGCCGACTTCGTGTACAGCGTGTCGCGAGACTTCGTTCGTTCGTGCCAGACCCCGATGCTGGTTATGCCGGACAACACGCCGTCGCACTCATACGAGGCCGCGATAGAGGTTATCGAGTTGGGAGCCAATGCCGAGTCCACGGTCTATCCTTGGAAAGAGGACCAGGACGTGATGGACAAGACCGTGACCCAGGTGCGCGATTACCTGAAAGCGCATCAGCCATAGACGGCGAAATGTCCCGGATAGCGGACACATGTCGCTAGAATAGGCGAAACAAAGCCCCCGGCCAGGTTGGTCCGGGGGCTTTTGCATGGGCAAAATGTGGTCGTCGAAGCACCTAAAACTACTCCGGCGGAGCAGCTTTTTCACCTTTACGAACGGTCGGCGATGGCTTAATGTTCCAATGATAAGCCAGCCAGGGCTATGGGTGATATCGAGACTGCGGGATTTAATTGGGTAAGGCTTGGTCGGAGGAAGTTTGGTGAATTTAGCTAGGCGGATCACAAAAAGGTTGTCCGGCGGTCGTCCCGTTTATTCGAGATCTGCGGTTACCACGTGGGCCCGGCCAACTACAACTCGCCTATACCGCATTCATCCGAACTCCCCGACAGCCTGTTCGATGCCACGTCGGACTGTGTGGGTATCGATTGGAATATGTCCGTCCAGGAGCGATACCTGACCGAAGTCTTTCCCGAGTACTCGAAAGAGGTTGAGTTCTTCGAGAGTCCTTGGCTTTCCCCCATTGATGCGACCGTTCTTCATGCCATGGTCAGACACCACAAGCCGAAGAAGATGGTCGAGATTGGCAGCGGCTATTCGACTGGGATCGCCGCCGCAGCGATCACTCAAAACGACACTGGCGATCCTGGGCAGGAGTTTGTGGCCATCGACCCCGTTCCCCGGAGCACGCTGTTTGACGAGACCCCCGGTCTGACAAAGATCATCCAGAAACCGGTCCAGGAAGTCGATCTCAAAGAGATAATCGATTGCGACCTATTGTTCATCGACTCGTCCCACATGGTGAAGATGGGAGGCGACGTCAACTACGAGATCCTCGAGATCGTGCCCCGGTTGAAACCCGGCGCGATAGTCCACTGGCATGACATCCTGCTACCCGGAGAATATTGGAAGGACTGGGTCACTCGCGACCACAATTTCTGGACCGAGCAATACCTGCTTCAGGCCTTCTTGCAGTTCAACCAGGACTTTGAGATCATCTGGGCGTCAAGGTTCATGAGCGTAAACCGGGCCGAAGCCGTCCAGTCAACCTTCCCCGGCTTTTCCCCGGACAAATCCCGGATCACAAGCTTCTGGATCCGACGCAAGACTTAGGAAAGAGGCGCATCCGGCTGGTATTCGCTGACCATTTGCCTAGCCACTAAATCGCGTCTAGGTAGATACCTCAACCGGAATCTCAACCGCTAGATTCCCCTGTCGTCCTCTGGCCACGATGCCACGCACACGCCACCGTACCGTGGTTGGCCCGCTTCCGGCTCTGGTCGGGACCAACTCGTCTGGCACCTCTAATCGATACTCCCATTCGGAGGATCCACCGCCCTCCAGTCTAGAACTTCCTTGGAGGATATCTTTGCTAGAGGTAACTTCTTTACCACTGCTCCCGGCCCTTTCGATGCGCTCAAGCGCTACCCTGATCTCAGACGGCGAAAACCCTTGATGTACCTGCACTTCAAGTTTTCCGGTTATTTCTCCCTCGGTGCTGACCTGATGCTGGTTGGCTGAGAGGGTGATGCTGCATTGTTCGAAATCTTCACCAGACCGGTTCTCGTTCGAGGGTGCAGTATCTTCGGATCGCGGCGCAGTTAAAACGGCAAAATCCTTCTCGTGGATGACGTTTCGTGACTTAAGAACTACCAGCGTTACTCTGATACGCCACGTTATGCTAGCTACCTCTCCGTGAACGCTTGAGGAGGCGCTGGCGGGAATCACGAAGGAAACCAGATGATTAGACGAACCCTCTCCGATAGATTCGTCGTTTAAAAACGAGTGAGGAACATCCCAGAGTGTTGCCGAATGTTTGACGTTGGCGTTTCCCCCCGAACTGCTTATATCGGCCTGCCAAAATCTATCTTCGCATAGCAGCTGCACGGTCCCTTGTTGAACGAGCAATTTGTCCTTGGCCTCTATCGTGAGGTTGGCCTCGAGCGTGCCCCCGGGGTATATAGGCCCTTCGCCTAATTCAACTTCGATCGTTGCTTTGGGTTTGCGAAATAGAGAAAGCATTTAAATCCACCCTCCATCAAGAAATGAACCAGAATCTCGTGCAAGCTTGGAGTCCAGATGTGATAGATCGCCCAGCCGAACGTATTCGGAAAATCGAACCCGGATGGATATGGGGTGATTACCCACCAAACGATGATAAAAACCCGGAGAAAAACCCGGCTTAGCTTAGCACACTAGTCTATTTGGCTTTATTGAACTGCCGCTTCAGCTCTGATCACGCCTGAGAGTTTGGGTATCTGCGTGACCAAGAATGGTACGGCGCCGAAGAGATTTAATACCGCCAGGCCCACTCCACCTTGTTGTTGCAGTTGGGCGTTAAACCAAAAGTGGTCGGCGAGCGATTGGGCATTCGACGATCAGCATAACGATGGACGTGCGTTTGCACGTCTTATCAGGCCTAAACGCCCTAGCCCCCCAATTTCGATTCATTGGCGCGAATAAAAATTTCATTATTTGCCGGGCAGTGATTCCAGGTACAGCCAGATGGCGTCCAATTCATCGTCGGTCATCTGTGTGAAACGATTCCAAGGCATGTACCTAGGATCCAGCAGATTGCCCCGAGGAGTAGTGCCGCTACGAATCGTGTCAATGAACTGGGATTTAGTCCAAGTGCCAATGTCGCCGCTACTCGTGATATCGGGCGCTTTGACACGGTCATTCCCGGGGACCCGGCTTCCCGACAACACGTCGCCATGGCAAACGGTGCATATCTCAGATAGATACTCTCCGTATTCAGCCGTAACTCCCACCGCAGGTGACTGTGGTCGTTGCGCTTCATGGTCGATCAATGATGCTGGTATCAGGCCTCCTACGAAGGATGCGAGGGTACGGCCCAATGGACCCAAACCCGACTCGCCAACTTCGTTATCGACCGGTGGGAGGGTTTTCAGGTAGGCGATGATGGCGCCAAGGTCATCATCAGAAATCTTGTTGTACTCCTCCGCCGGCATGATCGTTAAAGCTTGGTTGTCCAGGCCGATTCCGTGCCGAATCGCCCGGACGTAGTCATCATCCGTGTAGGAACCGCCGATGCCGCCGCGTCCGGACGTCAGATTTGCCGGAACGATTTTTCCGAACATCGATTCGTCTGAAAACCCGATGCAGGGTACGTTCTTGCAGTCATCTATGACCGGCCCAGCTAGGTTCTGGCCATGGCAGACCTGGCAAACTCCAATGGCTTCTACGTAGTGTTTCCCACGGGCGATACTCGTTGCATCGGTTGGGACTGACACCGACGCTATCGATATGTCGTAGGTACGGTTCACCTTCCGAGAGCCAACGAAAAATAATACGACTATCAGCAGGATAGCTACCACGACTAATCCGCCACCGATAACGCCGAACCATTTCAGAAATTTCCGCATTTAAAATCAGCTCTCAGTAAATTACCCGCACCGCTCGAACGGCTACCCGAGTATAGCAGCGGTAAATAACCCCAAAGACAATCAGCGCACAAATAGCCAAGCCCAATCAATAAAGACCCCGGCATCTGTCACCAGAGCCAGGGTCTCTCAAAAGCTGATTTATCACGCCTAAAAAATGCTGGCGGGAGTGCGAGGGAGTCGAACCCACCTACCCCGCTCGTCACGAGGCATAACGGATTTGAAGTCCGCAAGGGCCACCGGGCCCCATCCACCCCCATCATTGGCTGTTGTGGGGTTTTCTGTTGTGGGGTTTTCGTAAGTTAGCAAATAAAAGGCGCCGCCGGAAGGCGACGCCTTTTTGTTCGCTTGTCGTGAGAAGGTTTAGCTGCCGAGTACGGAGTCGACCTTCTTCTTGAGTGCGCCCTTGGGCACTGCGCCGATGATCTGGTCTACGGGCTGGCCGTCTTTGAAGAATATCAAGGCCGGGATGCTCCGCACACCATACTGCATGGCGGTGTTGGGGCTCGCGTCCACGTCTAATTTGACCACTTTCAACTGACCGTCATAGTCCACGGCCATGTCATGTACGGCGGGGGCTATCATCTTGCACGGACCACACCACTCAGCCCAGAAGTCCACCATGACCGGTGTGTCCGAGTTTAAAACCACTTCTTGCCAAGTTTCGTCGTTCGCTTCTATGGGTTCTGCCATTTCCATCCTCCGGAATCTCTTACGCAGTTTTCCTACGCATTTACTTGGATGCTGTTATCCCCTTTAGGGTTCGACCCAGCCGGGGTTCGATCGGACCGGCGACTCAAGATAGGAGACCGGTCCCGCTTCCGCACCAGTTTAATGGGCACATACACCAAGGTCAACCAACGGGAGTCCCAATTAGCCTAACTACTATACCGGCAGCCGACCAGGCCGGGGCAGCGGTTTTCCGGCAGATATGGCCAGGCGTGAGTTGAGCCTGAATGCTAAGCCCGGCCTCCTTGGTTTATCACCCTCCTTGAATTATAGTAGTCACGAGCCAAAGGACATAGCCAACCATGCCACATCACAAGGAATCACAGTAGCCAACTCTTGACTAAAACAGCCAAACGCCCCAGCCCACATCGGAACCAAGCAGTCAACTCATAATGGAAATAGCCGAGCGCATCACTCAACAAGGTGACAGGGTCACTCTTTCCCTTACGTCGTGGGGACGGTTGGGCGAGGCTATGGCCGAGTTCGACGGCCACAATGTGTTCGTGGCTGGCGGCATTCCGGGCGAAAAAGTGGTGGCCGAGGTGGTCAAGATCCACCGGAAGTATGTTTCTGCCAAAGTTGTAGCCGTGGTCGACGCGTCGCCAGACCGGGTGGAACCGCCCTGTCCCTACTACGGCGAATGCACCGGCTGCCAGTGGCAGCACCTGTCTTATGATGCCCAACTGAAGACTAAACGCGAGAAAGTGACCGACGCCCTCCAGCGCGTTGGTGGCCTGGCAAACCCGCCTGTTTCAGAGGTAAAACCCTCGCCCGACCAGTACGGCTACCGCAACCACGCCCGGTTCACCATCAACCGCGACGGCGCTCTGGGCTTCGTAAACCGGGAGACCCGGCAGTTTGTCCGCATCGAGAAATGCTTGTTGATGCACCAGGGCGTGAACACGCTACTAGAAGATCTGCAGGACAACTGCGGCGAGACCACCCAACTTTCGATACGGGCCAGCAAGTATTCCGGCGATTTCCTGATTCAGCCCTATCTGGTCCACCCGAATATCGGGGTAATGACCGGGCAGAAACGGTATACCGAGTCGGTGGCCGGCCGTGATTTCTTAGTATCATCCCCATCGTTCTTCCAGGTGAATGTCGATCAGGCCGAAGCGGCGGCCAACGTGGTGCGCGACCGTCTGCAACTGACCACCGATGATGTGCTACTAGACGCCTACACCGGCGTGGGGACCTTCGCGATCCTGCTGGCCCCATCGGTGAAGCAGGTGATAGCCGTTGAAGAGTCGTCCGCAGCGGTGACCGACGCCAAAAAGAACGCTGAAGGGCTTGAGAACCTCGAATTCGTCTTGGGCCGCACCGAGGATGTTCTGAGGCGATTACCTGTTACTCCCGATGTTGTCGTCCTGGACCCGCCCCGTTCTGGCTGTCAGCCGCGAGCGCTGGAGAGCCTGATAGAGATGGCCCCATCCAGGGTGGCGTACGTCTCCTGTGACGCCGAGACCCTGGGCCGTGACCTCAAAATACTCTTGAAAGGCGGCTATCGGCTGGACGAAGTGGCGCCCCTGGACATGTTCCCGCAGACCCACCATGTGGAGTGTGTGGCCCTACTCTCTCGTGGCGATTCGTCAGACCAATTCCGGGATGAATCAGCCGAAGAATCATCAGAGAAATCGCCCGGAGAGTCGCAAGACGAAACTTCGGGTGACCCCGCTCCGGCCGCACTTACGCTGGCATCGGCATCGCCGCGGCGGCGGGAATTGATGGATATCATGGGCCTGGATTTCGCAGTCTCCCCCGCCGACCTTTCGGAAGAACCCATCCCCGGCGAGACTCCTGTGGACATGGTCCGGCGGTTGTCTGCAGAAAAAGCCCAGGCCATCGCTGCCAAGTTGGGCTCGGGTCTGGTCATCGGGGCCGACAGCACGGTGGTGTTCGAGGGGCAGGCAGTGGGTAAACCAGTGGACGATGATGACGCGCGCCGGATGTTGCGGCAGTTGAGCGGCACCACCCACCACGTTTCTACAGGTATTACTGTGGTTGATGCTGAGAGCGGCCGCAGGTTGAGCGACGCCATGACCAGCCAAATCACCCTGCGGCATATCTCCGAACAAGAGATCGAGGCGTCCATCGCCTCCGGGATACCCAGAGACAAGGCCGGGGCTTACGCAGTCCAAGACACCGAGCTTAGACCTGCATCAGATTGGGAAGGTTGCTACAACAACATCGTTGGGCTGCCCGTCTGCCGGCTCTTGGAGATGTTGCTAGAGCTTGGATACCAGCTGCCGGACGGCTGGACCATGCCCGCCCAGATCGCCTGCGATGACGATTGCCCGACCATTGCCGCGAGCCGGGAGGAAAACACCCCATGAACGTAATGGGAATGGGTATCCCCGAGCTTGGAGTGATTTTTTTGGTCGCCTTTTTGGTGTTGGGCCCCGGAAAGGCCATCGACATGGCGCGAAACGTGGGCAAGGTGCTTGGCGACCTGCGCAAGTCGTTCGGTGATGTGACCAGCGCGATGTCGGTCGAGACCATGGACCAACGGTCTCCGGCCCAGCAAGACGCTTCTTTGGACGCTCCGGGAGTCCCAATGCGGGCCGAGACTCCACCCGAGTCTCTGATGGAAAGCGAAGAAGACTCGGAAGAACCTCTCCAAGCATCAGAGTCCGGGGATAGCGTGGAGTCCGGGGACAGCGCGGAGTCTAAGGAAAAAGGATGAGGTCCCGGGAACAGACCCTGCTGCAGCACCTGGGCGAACTGCGTCGGCGCGTCTTTATCTGCGTGATTGCTGTGCTGGTGGGCAGCGCCGTGTCCTTCGCATTCTTCGAGCAGATCATTGACGTCCTCGTTGAGCCGGCAAAGGACCTCGATCTCGGTACCGGCGGGGAGCTGATCTACACCGAAGTCACGGAGCTCCTGACCACGGCCATCAAGGTCTCGTTCGTCTCAGGGCTGATACTCGCCTCGCCGGTCCTCGTCTTCCAAGGAGTGATGTTTGTGGCGCCCGGACTGACCGGCCGCGAGAAACGTTACCTCTTTGGCTTCATGCCTGCGGTGATCTTGGCGTTCGGAGGCGGAGTAGCCTTCGCTTACTACGTCCTCACTCCTCCGGCGCTCCACTTCCTGCTGACCTTCGGCGGAGACGTTGCGGTCCCATTGATACGCATCAGCAACATCGTAAACCTGATGGTCCGGCTGCTGTTCTGGATGGGCCTGGCCTTTGAAACACCGCTGGTGATGTACCTGTTGGCTTCATTGGGAATCGTCACGGCTCGTTCGTTAGCGCGGTTCCGGCGCTACTGGGTGGTGGTGGCGTTCATCTTGGCAGCCATAATCACGCCTACCATCGACCCGGTTAACCAGGCCCTGGTCGCGGGTCCCCTCCTGGTACTCTACGAGCTTGGCATAATATTGGCCCGGTTCGCTGGATGGAGCCGGAGAAAGTCCAGCGCCATAACGTCAGCATAGTTGCGCCGAGCCTTCCGACCACGTAGGCGTGGGTTTCCAAACCCACCCTGGCACGCGTAAACCAGGGATATATCGTCTGAGACCTGGTGGGTTGACCGGTCCTGCCCCTATTGGTCGGCTCGCTGGACCAACCGGATGGCAAAGAAAAAGGGCAGGTTAGAAACCTGCCCCTACGTTCCCTGATTGTTTCGTTACTAGGTGCTGCTGTCGTCTTTGCTGCCGGCGGCAGTCTTTTCTGCTTCTTCTTTCTCGTCTTCACCCATCAAGGCAGTCTTGAAGGTGCGTATCCCCTTGCCCATGGAGGTGCCAATCTCAGGCAGACGGCGCGCTCCGAATATCAGTAGGATGACGACGACTATAATCGCCAGTTCGGGTATTCCCAGAGGTCCAACTCTCATGTCTTGTCCTCCCGCTGACAACAGCGGTGCGGCCCTATCGGCGGGCCAGTGCATCTAAACCACTAAATAGTAGCAGATACAGGCTGTCGCGACAATAAATCACGCCTGTCGACCAACACTGAGAAAAGGACTCCAACAACTTTCCTTGCTTAATATGGCAAGAAATGACGCTCGAAGTGATAGGCGCAGACTATTGGAGTGATATATGTTGTATAGACCCGGTGCCGACGCTATAATCTTGACTCATGTAAAAAACTCCGTCTCGACGAAACACGCGTGACGGCGGGCTTGCATAACATAACCTGCAGGTGGAAATGGACTCTAACTACGACTTGGTGGTGATTGGCTCAGGGCCGGGCGGCTATGTGGCTGCCATACGGGCCGGCCAGTTGGGACTGAAAACGGCCATCATCGAGAAAGAAGAGCTGGGTGGGGTCTGCCTGAACTGGGGCTGTGTTCCCAGCAAGGCATTGCTCAAGAACGCCGAGGTTGTCTCCTACTTCAAGCGGGCCGACGAATTTGGCCTGAAGATGGACAACTTCAGCGCCGATTTCTCCGTGGCTATGGAACGCAGCCGAAAGGTTGTGGACCGCAACACCAAGGGCGTGGCCTTCCTGCTGGAGAAGAACAAGGTCGACCATATCCAGGGCACGGGCAAGATCGTCGGCGCCGGCAAGGTGGAAGTTTCCCCGGACGGGAGCGTCATCGAGGCGAAGAACGTTATCATTTCCACCGGGGCACGGCCAAGGAGCATCCCGCCTCTGCCCATCGACGGCGACAAGATAATCACCAGCCGCGAGTCGATCGTGATGGCCGACCTACCGTCATCCATCGTCATCGTCGGCGGCGGCGCCATCGGCGTGGAGTTCGCCTACATATATAAGATGTACGGCGTTGACGTCACGATCGTTGAGATGCTGCCCCGGTTGGTCCCAAATGAAGACGAAGATATTAGCGCTCAGCTGGAACGGGCCTTCAAGCACGCGCGGATAGAATTCATGACCGGCGCCGGCGTCACTGGCGTCGATACCTCTGGTCCCGGCGTCAAAGTGACCGTGGACAAAGACGGCACCGCCCAGACACTGGAGTGCGATAAAGTCCTGGTGGCCATCGGCGTCCAGCCCAATGTGGAAAACCTGGGACTGGAGACCGTGGGCATCGCCACCGACCGCACCGGAATCATGGTCGACGACAAGATGGCCACCAACGTTGCCGGCTTCTACGCCATCGGCGACGTCAACGGCAAGATGCCGCTGGCCCACGTTGCCTCAGCCCAGGGTACGGTGGCTGTCGAGCACATCGCAGGCCTGGAAACACAACCGCTGGACTACGCCTACATGCCCAGGGCCACCTATTGCGTGCCTCAGATCGCCAGCTTCGGGCTGACGGAGGCTCAGGCCAGGGAACAGGGCAAAGAGATAAATATTGGCACGTTCAACGTCCAGGCCAACGGCAAAGCGGCCGCCATGGGCGAGAACTTTGGTCTGGTGAAGTTGGTGGTTGACGCCAAGTACGGGGAGATTCTGGGCGGCCATATGATCGGCCCGGAGGTCACCGAGCTGTTGGGCGAGTTGTCCATGACCCGGATGCTGGAAGGAACGGTACTCGAGCTAGGCTGGGCGGTACACGCTCATCCGTCTCTGTCGGAGATGCTCAAAGAGGCCGCTTTGAGCGCTCAGGGCCGGACTATTCACATGTAGTGCTCCCTTCTAGGAGACATAACGATTACAATCGATATAAGGCAATTAACGGCCTGATACGCCAAACCCGAGTTTGACCAGGCCGGTTTAAGAAAGGAATTCAAAACGCATCCACATCCGGTGGAACAAGAACGGGAAGGAGCGGACCAATGGGGTTGGGAACGTATGATTTCGCACTGGCTATAGGCGGCGAAGCGGGGCAGGGTATCGCTACGCCGGGAGACATTCTGGCGCGGATCATCGTCCGCCGCGGTTTACACCTGTGCACCTATAACGCGTACCAGTCCATCGTCAGGGGCGGGCACATCTTCCTGACCATGCGTATCAGCGACGCCGATATCCAGAACCACGGCGATAAGCTGGACCTGCTCTTGTGTTTGAACCAAGACACAATGGACCGGCACCAACGTTTGATGGGACCCGGCAGCCGGATAATCTACAACAGCGATACGATCAACCCCGGTACCGAAGACAACGGGGCGGAGCTCTGCGGCCTGCCGGTGGGAGAACTCACCGAGGGCAGCAGGAACCGGTTGGTCCAGAACACTGTGGGTATGGGAGCGATCGCATTCCTCATGGGCATCGACTTCGCCGTTCTGGAAGAGAGCCTGACCCTACGGTTCCAGCGGCGCGGCCAAGAGATGGTCGATGAGAACGTCAAGGTCGCCAGGGCCGGATACGAATATTCCAAAGAACATTACAAGGCCTTCGACCAGCCGCCGCCAGAGGGTGGCAAGCCCCTGGCAGTTTGGTCGGGCAACGACGCCCTGGCCATGGGCGGGGCCGCGGCAGGCGTCAAGTTCTACGCCGCCTACCCCATGAGTCCTGCGTCCGGTGTGCTCCACTGGATGGCCGCCAACGCACGAAACCTGGGGATCATGGTCCGGCAGGTTGAAGATGAGATCGGCGTGGCCAACATGGTTGTCGGCGCCGGCCAAGCCGGTACCCGCTCGTTATGCGCCACCTCGGGCGGCGGATTCGCCCTGATGACCGAGGCCATCGGCGCAGCATCGATGATGGAGATCCCAGTTGTTTTCATCAACGTCATGCGTGCCGGTCCGTCCACCGGCGTCCCCACCAAGACCGAGCAGGGCGACCTCTGGCAGGCCCTGGGCGCGAGCCAAGGTGATTTTGAGCGAATCATCGTCACCCCGACCGACTCACTCGACGCCTTCAATATCATGCCCGAGATATTCAACCTAACTGATAAGTACCAATGCCCGGCCATCGTCGTCTCAGACCTATATATCTCTGAGGGTCGATTCAGCGTTGACCCGGACCTGATCAACATGCACCCGAACATCGATCGCGGGGCGCTGATCACCGAGCCCTCGGATACCGACGGCTATCTCCGCTACAAGAACACCGAGAGCGGCATATCGCCCAGGGCGTTGCCCGGCCTCGAAGGCTACGTCCACCTGGCCGCCACCGACGAACATGACGAGGATTCGACCCTACTCAGTGACGAGTTCACCAACCCCCACAAGCGCCGTTTGATGGTGGAGAAGAGGGCCAGGAAGTTTGACCACATCCTCGACGACATAGCACCTCCGGTGCTGGAAGGCCCGGCCGATGCCGACGTCACGCTGATCGGCTGGGGGTCTACGCAGGGGATGATCTCCGAAGCGGCAGGCGTATTGAACGCCGCCGGGGTCTCCACCAACCGTTTGCAGATCAAATGGATGGTGCCGTTCCACGGCGAAGAGGTCATGGCTATCCTGTCCAAAGCCAAGCGGACGATAATAGTAGAGAACAACTACTCGGGCCAGTTCGCCCGATATTTACGGAGCGAGACAGGGTTCGCTGCCAGCGGCCACATCCGCAAATACGACGGCGAGCCGTTCATGCCCCACCACATCGTTGACGGGGTCAATGCCCAGATCGCCGGCGAGACTGACAAATACATCCCGTATCAGGAAATAACCGTCTAACTGATAGCAACATCAATCCGGTTTGTACCGGAGTGCACATAGAGGTGAAACCATGGCAACCACAGCTATAAACCTTACGCCCAGAGACTTCAAAGGCAAATCAGACCCGGACTGGTGTCCTGGTTGCGGCGACTTCGGTGTTTTGAACGCCATCCAGCGGGCTGTTGCTGAACTGGGGTTCCGGCCTCACGAGATTATGACGGTCAGCGGCATCGGCTGTTCTTCCAACCTGCCCGGCTACATCAACACCAACGGCATGCATACCCTGCACGGCCGTTCGTTGGCCATGGCCACTGGGGTTAAGATGGCCAACCATGAGATGAACGTGATCGTCACCGGCGGAGATGGCGATGGTTACGGTATCGGCGGTAATCACTTCACCCATACCGCCCGGCGGAACACTGACCTGACCTACATCGTGATGAACAACCAGATCTATGGGTTGACCACCGGCCAGGTATCGCCCACCAGCAGCTTGGGGATGACCACCAAGAGCACCCCCTTTGGCAACGTGGAGCAGCCGGTCAACCCACTGACCTCGGCAATCATGAACGGCGCCACCTACGTGGCCCGCGCCTTTAGCGGCGACGTCCGGCACCTCTCAAGCCTGATTCAGGGTGGTATCAACCACAAGGGTTTCTCGATTATCGACGTGTTCAGCCCCTGTGTGACCTTCAACCTGACCAACACCCACGATTTCTTCAAAGAGCGGATCAAAAAACTTGAAGACGAGGAACACGACGTCACCGACTGGAAGGCCGCTTGCGAAAAGGCGATGGAATTTGGCGACACCATCTACTCCGGCCTATTCTACGTGAGTGACCGTCCTGCCCTGGAGGACGTGGAGCCAGTCTTAAAAGAGGGCGGCCCCCTGGCTACCCGCAAGCTGGGCCTGGGCAAAGAAGAGGCCCAGAAGATCATCGACCGGATGATGTGATCTGTCCTGGTTTGGACATGCCAGGCTCAGCGCAAGAAACCCAAACGGGAGCGGACAAAGTCCGCTCCCGTTTTTTACTGGTTGCACCGCACGAAGCGGGGCATTAATATCTATCCAGCGTGGGCTGAGGGCGAATAGACCCAGAGTCCCCAGGAGGCAAAGTTGGCCACATCAATGGTTATGCCCCAGATGGGTTACGACATGCACGAAGGTAAAGTGGTCCGCTGGCTAAAGAAGGAAGGCGAAGAAGTGATCCGCGGCGAAGTCATCGCCGAGATCGAGACCGACAAAGCCACCGTTGAGTATGAAGCCTACACCGGCGGCGTGATGGCCAAGATAGTAGCCGAAGAGGGCGTCACGATTCCCGTCGGCGGCCTCATAGCCGTGATAACAAACCCCGGTGAGGCTATTCCGGAAGGAATACTGGATGCGGAGACCCCTGCTGCCCCTGCTGCTCCGGCGGCTCCAGTCGAGACCGACGACTCATCAGACACCGATGACTGGAAACTGCCCGCTCCTGAGCAAGCGGCCCCAGCATCGAGCAACGGAGAGGTCCGGGCGTCGCCCCTGGCCCGGCGATTGGCCGAAGAACGGGGGATCGACCTGTCGACCCTCACCGGCACCGGCCCTGGCGGTCGCATAACAGAAGCTGACGTACCTGCGCAGGGAGCCCCTGCCGCCGCACCTGCTGCAGCGGGCACCGCGGGTGCCCAAAATGGCTATATCAAGGCATCGCCCCTGGCGAAACGCTTGGCCCGGGAACGGGGGATCGACCTTTCGACCCTCACCGGAACCGGCCCGGAAGGACGCATCACGGAAATAGATGTCCCGGAGCATGCTCCTGCCGCCCCGGCTGCTTCTGCTGCGGCCCCTGCCGCACCTGCGGGGCTGACCTCTGAGAACGTTGAACTATCGCGGATGCGCCAGGCGATCGCCCGGGTGACCGTGGATAGCTGGACGGCTGCGCCCCACTTCTACGTCTCCGTTGATATTGACATGACCAAGGCCATGGCCTTCCGGCGCGACATCAACGACGAGCTGGACGCCGAGAGCCGAGTCAGCGTCAACGACCTGATAGTTAAGGCATCGGCCATCGCCATCGGGCGTCACCCCAAGTTCAACTCATTCTTCCGTGACGACCACCTCCAGATGAACGCGTCGATCAACGTCGGCATCGCCATTGCCCTCGATTCGGGGCTTATCGTGCCCGGCATCAACGGCTGCGATGTTAAGACCCTGGTGGAGATCGCCGCCGCCAGCCGCGACCTGGCTTCTAGGGCCAGCAGTGGCTCCCTGCGCAACGACGAATACAGCGGCACCACCTTCAGCGTGAGCAACATGGGGATGTTCGACATCGAGAGCTTCACCGCCATCATCTATCCTCCCCATGCAGCGATACTCGCGGTGGGTACCGTGAAGGAACAACCAGTTGTGCGTGACGGCGAATTGGCCATCGCTCAGATCATGAAGGCCAACCTCTCCATCGACCACCGGGTGGCCGACGGTGCGGAGGGCGCCCAGTTCTTGGTGGAGATTAAGAAACTCTTACAGAACCCCATAAGCTTAGTAATTTAAAGCTGCCAGCCCACAGCTGATAGCTCGAACGAAGGAGAGCAATGCCTAAACTAACCGGTGGTCAGGCCGTTATTGAGTCGCTCAAAGCCCAGGGAGTAGACACTGTATTCGGCATCATTTCGATTCATAACCTGGACCTGTTCGATTCCATGTTTGGCAGCCAGGATAGCCTGAATTTCGTCGGTGGACGTTTGGAATTGGGCTGTGGGTTCATGGCCGACGGCTACGCGAGAGCCACCGGCAAGCCAGGCGTCTTGATCACCAGCACAGGCCCTGGCGCCGCAGACTCGGTTGGCGCCATCGGCGAGGCATATTTCTCCGGCTCTCCCATCTTGGAGATCACAACCAACGTTGAGCAGGAGTTCATCGGCAGCGGTAAATTGGCGACCCACGAGACCAAGAACCAACTGGGGATGTTCGAGGCTGTGACCGACTGGAACGCGATGATCACCCAGATCGAGTCCATACCGGACAACATCACTGAGGCCTTTGACCGGTTCCAGACCAGGCGGCCCCGCCCCATCGAACTGGAGATACCTACCGACCTCCTGGGTAAAGAGGCCGACGTGGAGATGCTGACTGCCCGTCAGCCGGACATCCCCAAGGGCGACCCCAATCAGGTTGAAAAAGCGCTGCAGATGCTGCTCAAAGCCAAGCGGCCAGCCATATTGGTTGGCGAGGAAGTACAGCAGTTGGGCGGCAACCAGCAGATCATCGAACTGGCCGAGAAACTTGGCGCGGCTGTGGTTACCGCTGACGGCGCCAAAGGGGCTTTCCCGGAAGACAATGCCCAGTCCCTGGGCCAGATCATGGGCAACCGAATCTGGGGTGAGAACCCGGTCCAAGAATGGCTCGGTACCTGTGACCTGGTGATAGTACTGGGGGCGATCATGCCTCAGCGGTCCACCACTGGCATCGGATTGAAACTTCCCAAGGACGTTGTCCATGTTTTGCTGGACGGCGAGGCCATCGGCAAGAACTACCCCGCCACCGTGCCGATCGTGGCCAATTCCCAGGCTGTGGTACAGCAATGGCTGGGCGCAATCGGCGACCAGGACGTCCATAAAGGCAAAGCCTTCCAGGACGACATCGCGTCCATCAAGGGCAACATCCGCAGCAAGCTTGAAGAGACTTGGAGCAACGAGCTCAACGTCTTTGAAACGATACGGGAAGTCACTCCCAGGAATACCATCTTCTCGCTGGACCCGACCGTGGGCGCCAGCCGGGCCACCCGCTGCCTGGAGATATACGAGCCCAGGACCTACATGCACCCCCACGGCTGGCTGGGTCTGGGGTTCGCCTTCCCAGCGGCCATCGGCGCCAAGGTCGGCAAGCCGGAGAGTCCGGTGGTCTGCGTGACCGGTGACGGCGGGTTCCAGTACAACTTCCAAGAGCTGGCCACCTGCGCCCAGTACGGTATCCACCCGGTGGTGCTGATGTTCAACGACAGCGCCTGGGGAGTGCTTAAAGGGTTCCAGGGCGACCGCTTCGGCGAGGGCCGCCGGTTCGCCACCGACTTGGTGAACCCCGACTTCGTGAAGTTGTTCGAGTCCTACGGTTTCGAGGGAACAAAGGTCAGCAATGTCAAAGACCTGGGCAAAGCCCTAGAAAGCGCAATCGCCTCGGGCAAGACCCACCTGGTAGAGGTTCAGACCCCGGACGGCTTCGGCGCACTGACTTAAGCTGGCCTTCTGTTCGTGGATGGGCACATTGCGGATAGGTTTGGTTTGCTTGGATTCCTGCCTTCTCAGGAATGACGGTCGGGCCTCAGCCGTCCGTTCGTGGTGAGGTCCGTCGAACCACCATTCGCAAGTCAGCCATGGTTTGTCCCCCATCCTTCGACAAGCTCAGGACGAACGGTTGGGAAGGTCTATGGTTGAATGCCGCATACCCCGTCATTCCTGCGAATGCAGGAATCCAGAATGCTTTTGTAGAACCATGCTTGCCTGATTCAACCTTCCTGGATTCTGGCCTTCGCCAGAATGACGATAAGCTAGCCTGGATCACCCGACGTCATTCCTGCGAAGGCAGGAATCCAGGCAAGTCATGTCCGGCGGAACTAGAATCGAGTGCCGATGGCCCACCTCCTCCATCGCTGGAACGATGTGTGGGCGCTCCGTTCGGTCGCTGCTTGCGGCCTCTTGTCTAATCCTATTCAGACGCCCACAATTGACATAAAGTTGGGACTGGCTGCCCTTGACGGCCATGGCCGATTACAGGCAAATAGCTTAAGCAACTTACGTGGCAATCTTAAGCGGGAGTTCTGACCGCCCAATGACCGAACCCAAGCCAGATAGCACAGCAGCCGCACAGCTCTATTCCAGGCGCGTTTATCCCCTGGACGCCCATGACCTTAGCGAGGAGCAGATCGCCGTTGCCTTCGCCATGACCTCCCGCCGCCCCGAGGCTTTCGATGAGATCGCGGAGCAGGTCAGCAAGGAAAAGGCCGCTGATTTTCACGAACGTTGGGTGCTGGGCTATGGCCACGCTTCGGTGGCCGAGCACGCGGTGGTGCATCTGGCGGTGGAGAACGTGTCCCGGCTGGCGGTTGATACCCTTGAGGACAACCGGCTGGCGTCCTACACGGAGAAGTCGTCGCGCTACCAGGTGATGCCCGAAGACTATTTCTACGTGCCCGAGGAGCTGGAGAAGCACCCGGGCCTGAAGAAAGAGTACACAGACGCTTGCCAGGGCTTGTTTCAGGGGTACTTTAAGCTGATCGACGGCTGCAAGGACTATCTCCGGGAAAACACCCCGCGTATCGCCACTGAGCGAGACGGCGCGTTCAATGGGCGGCTGAGCCGGATCGCCACCGACCATTGCCGGGCGGTACTGCCGGCGGCGACACTGACCAACGTGGGGGTCACGGCCAACGCCCGCACCCTCGAGCATGCCATCGCCAAGCTGATGTCCTCGGAATTGATCGAAGAACAGCGCCTGGGCGAGGCGGTGAGAGACCAGGGCCGTATGGTCACACCGACTCTGATTAAATACGCCGACCGGGTTGAGTACCTGGCCAACGCGTCCGGGCTGCAACTGGATCAGGCCCGCGCGACTGGCTTTCCCGACGAACAACCGGCGGCGGACGGTGTGGTTTCCGGAGACCGCGCACCCGAAGCCAGGCTGGTCCATTGGGACCAAAAAGGCGAGGAGAAACTGGCGGCGGCACTACTCTACCGCCACTCAAACCTGCCCTATGACCAGGTCTGGGAACGGGTGAAAGACCTGGGCCCGGAATCCCGGCAGGCGATCATCGATGAGAGTGTTGCCGGACTGGGACCCCACGACGCTCCCCTGCGCGAGTTCGAGGTTGTGGACTACAGCTTTGAGTTCATGATGGACTACGGCGCGTACCGGGAATTCAAGCGTCACCGGATGATGTCTTATCTGCCCCAGCCTCTGACCGTGGCCCACGGTTACCGTACCCCACAGGTGGTGGCGCAGGCAGGGCTGGCAGCCGAGTTTGAACAGACGGTTCGCCCAGCAGAAGAGGCCTACTGGAAGGTAAGAGAGGTGTCGCCTTTGGCGGCGCAGTACCTGGTGACCCACGCCCATAACCGGCGAGTGGTGAGCAAGTTCAACCTGCGGGAATGCTACCACCTGTTCAAGATGCGGACCTCAGACGAAGCCCATTTCTCCATCCGGGAGCCAATCATAGAAGCTATGCGCTTGGCGGTGGAGGTCCAGCCCCAGTTCTTCCGCCACCTGAAGTTGAAGAACTACCCGGACTGGTGGCCGCACCCCGTCACGGACTAGGCTTTGGAAAGTTTGGCAGCGAGAGACGCCACGCGGGCGCCCAATTCACGGGCTTGGGCCATGTCTTCCTCGATCAAATCACCCACTGCGGTCGCGCCGTAATACGACCCTGAGACGCGCATACGTTCTCCCCAGGGCAGCCCCACTATCACCATGCCGCAGGCAAGCATCCAGTGGATCATCTGTAACAGTGTCATCTCAAGTCCCGAATGTTGGCCGGAACCGGTGGTGAACGCTCCGGCGGGTTTGCCGCCGAGCGATCCGTCTTCCCAGAGGTCTCCCTGGTCGTCCAGCCAAGACTTGAGGTCTCCGGTGATTCCGCTCCAATTGGGAGAACCCAGCAGCAGGCCGTCGGCTGTCAGCAGGTCGGCTTGGGTCGCTTCGGTGATGCGCTTCAACGAGACCGTGGCGCCGGCAAGCTCAACGCCGGTGGCGGCGGCTTGGGCCAGGCCTTCGATGGCCGAGTTCTTGCGGTCGTAGAGGACCAGGATAGTTACAGGCATCAGGGGTCTGAACAGTCGCGAGTGAAGCCGCAGTTGGGGCATTTGATCTTGCAGCTGCGCTCGATCATCGTGGACCCGCAGATCTCACAGGACAGGTCGTAGGCCTTATAGAAAGCGGTTTTGAAGAACACCACACACCACACTATGCACATCCAAGATAGGGTCGAGCGGAGTATAGCAGTGCGCTATTCAGAGGCCCAAGAATGGGCGGTCGAAGAATGGCCCAAAGTTTGCAGCGCGATTAGCGGCCCAGAGCGTAGGACACCATGCGCGGATAGTTCATCGACACCAGATTACCTTGCAGCACCATGTCTTTCTGCTGTTCCACTGAGCTGCTGTTCGGGCCGGCCGTCAACTCCACTTTCTCGAAGTCCATCATGGACTCCGGGAGTTGTAGCGAAACCGTGCCCCAGCCCTGCGAGTCCACGCCGACCTGGCCGATCCACAACTTGTCTTGTCCACGCATGAGCCAGACCTGGTAATCCATGGATGGGTCGGGCGGTTTCATGCCC
>CAVOAA010000022.1:0-23991 GCA_963693555.1 Dehalococcoidia bacterium
CCGCTACTGATGAAGTACCCATTACCAAGAGGCTGATGGCCCAGAAGTCCAGGCCACGGTTCACGCTGAAGGGTTTTTCAGTCAGGTTGGCGTAGGAGAACCAGCCGGCGTCTGGCACCTGGTCGACGATGAAACTCATGTGCATGAGTATTCCGCCGAAAAGGAAGATCCAGAAGCTCAGAGCATTCAGTCTGGGGAAAGCGACGTCCCGCGCACCGATGGCCAGCGGTATCACTATGTTAAAGAAGCTAACGGACAGCGGCATGATGACCATGAACACCATCGTGGTGGCGTGCATGGTGAACATCTGGTTGAACCGGCCGGCGCTGATAAAATCGTTGTCCGCAGAAGCCAATTGCATACGTATGACGCCGGCTTCCAGACCTGCAATCAGCAGGAACACGAAAGCAGTTAAGCCATAAAGCACGCCGATGCGCTTATGGTCGACTGTGGTTATCCAGCCCCATATGCCTGCATAGCTTGTTGGTCGCGGTATAACGCTGGTTATCGATGCCATCGTTCGCTTTCTCCGGGTTGTCCGCCTTCTAGCCGGGCGGATTATCCTCGGTTAATGCTCCTATCGGTGAAATCTAACGTAGGTCCAACAGATACCCGATCAGGGCATCTATCTCCTCGTCACTGAGGCTGGCCGTCCCGTTTTGATACAGGACCGCTCGATCTGACATAAGGTTGCCGGGTTTGATGTCGTTAGGGTCATGCAGCCATTCTCGCAGCGTTGTCTCAGACAGATCAACGATGCCTGCTGCCAGAGTCTGGCGCGACCGTAAGTCAGTCAGGTTCGGCGCCGGAACGGGGGTGATGTCACCACCGGTCAGAAATCCGGTCAACCGGCTCGCTGAGAGTGCCGGGTCATCCGGGCCATCTATGGTATGGCATAGGGTACAGTTGGCCGCGAAAACCTGCTGTCCCTTCTTTGCTTTGTCGGTAACAGTGGGCGGGGCTCCGTAATCGGCAGCCCACGAATCGAACTGGTCTTGTTCCATGACGGTGACGCGGAACCGCATGAGGGCGTGAGCGAGACCGCATAGCTCGGCGCATTGTCCGAACAGGGACACCGGCAGGTCTTCGTCAATCTTGTCAGAGTCAGCCTGGAACCACATGGTGTTCACGTGGGTCGGCACCATGTCTAGTTTTCCGGCTAGTTTGGGCACCCAGAAGCTGTGAATCACGTCATCGGATTCAAGGTTCAACACGATAGGCCGGTCGACCGGTATCCTCATCTCATTGGCGGTGATGATGTGTTTGCCGTTGCCCGCATCAGGGTATTCAAACTCGAACCACCACTGGTGACCGGTGACATTTACCTGCAAAGGCTCAGGCGAACCCTCAGGCGGCTCTTCCAGTTCGAAGAGGGTGAAGACAGACCAGATTCCCAATGCCAAGACCAGGATCGTTGGGATGATGGTCAGAACAATCTCTAATGAAGTGTTTCCGTGAATCTGCGGCGGTCTTGCCTGACCGGGACGTTTCCGGTAGCGAATCATGGCATAAACCAGAACGCCCTCAATCAGGAAGAAGACTATGACCATGGTCCACAAGAGAACGTTGAACAGGTCTAACTGCTTCTGCGCTACCGGGCCGAAAGCTTCCCAAGTGGACATGCCATTTTTAGAACAGCCAACCGCAAACAAGAAAAGGGCCGCCATTAGACCGAAGAGGACCGTACGGTTCTTCAGACTACTGCGGCGTCCCGTGGGTTCACTGGAGTTCGTGGCGGAAGGTTGCGAAGAAGATCCTTCCCGCCGGAAGGGCGACAGCCCCATTGTTTGACTCTCCGGAGATTTATTTAGCGTGGCAAGAGCGCTTCAAGCAGGCTGTAAAAAGAGCGAAATTGCCCTCGATTCACCCTTGCTTTGAGCACGTATGTGCCAAATTTCACTAACCTTGGGCAACTTACCACAGGCCAACTTGCCTGTCAACGCATCTGAACACGGGTCACACCCGGTGCCGACGTCCTAAATCAAGGCTAAAACCGGTACACGCCATCGGCCAACATCACTGCGAACAACAGCGCAAGATACAGCAGGGAATACAGGTAGAGATGCTTGGCACGACGGATGGTGTACTCCAGTTTCAGTTTCCAGGCTAGGAGGAGGAATATGGCCCCCAACGCCGCCGCCGATGCCAGGTAGATCAACCCAACGGCGTCCGACGCGCCGAAGAGTAGTGTCAGAGCAACCAAGGCCAGGCTGTACATGAAGATGTTCTGCGCCGTTCGCTCCTCGCCAACCACCACGGGCAGCATGGGGATCCCCGCCTCTTTGTAATCATCTTGGATCATCAGGGCCAGCGCCCAGAAATGGGGCGGCGTCCAGAAGAACACGATGGTGAACAGGTACAGGGCCGGGAGGTCTAGACTGCCGGTAACCGCAGCCCAACCGACCATTGGCGGTATGGCGCCTGCCGCCCCCCCGATGACGATGTTCTGCGGGGTGTTGCGCTTGAGCCAACCGGTGTAGACCAGCACATAGAACAAGGTGGCCGCCAGGGTCAGCGACGCCGACAGCAGGTTTACCCAGTAGGTTAAGACGAAGAAGGCCGCGATGTTCAGGCCGATACCAAAGGCTAATGCGGCTAATGGCGCGATCCGGTTGCTGGCAACGGGACGCTTGACCGTGCGGGACATGATCGAGTCTATGTCTTGGTCTAAGAAATGGTTGATGGCGTTGGCCCCGCCGGCCCCAAGGGCCCCACCCAGGCTGACAAAGCCCAGGGTTTGTAGCGGAGGTATCCCCACCGCGGCCAGGAACATCCCGCCGATGGCGGTGATAACTAGCAGGACGATGATCGGAGGTTTGGTCAGCGCAACGTAATCGTTGAGCAGGGCCGAGATGCCCCGGCGACCACCTTCTGCGACCTGTCCAGACTCGATTCCTTCAGCCACGGGAAGTGCCTGCCCAGCGGGTGCCGGGGCTTGAGTAGGTCATGACGACGAGCGCGGACACGGCGATCCACACCGAGGTTGCCATTGCCAGATGGAGCGCCCGCATGTCCTGGCTGAAGTCGGCCCAGACCACGCTGGCGCCGACCAGGACCTGAATGAGAAACAATGCCACGGCGGCCATGGAGAATATCCTGATCTCCACCGGCTGGGTCCTGCCTCTAAAGCCCAGATGCAGGCTATATAGCACAAACAATCCCACACCAGCAGCAACGTAGCGGTGGATCATATGGATGACCTGCAGACGTTCGCCGGGGAATGGGTTGCCGTCCAAGCAGACCGGCCATTCAGAGCAGGCGCCGAACGCGCCAGTGATGGTGACGTAGGAGCCGGACAATAGCAGAAGGAACACTGCCACCCCGGAAACGACGACCAAGACTGGGAATCGGCGTGTCTTGCCCTCACCCCAATCCGGCATTCGCAAGGTCAAGGGGCCCCTGTAAGCGATCACCGCCAACAGCACTAGCACTGCGACTAATGTCTCACCGACGGCTAAGTGGGCCATCACGGTGGAACCCGGTAGTTCGCTCAAGACCGTGGCCCCGCCCAAACCCGCTTGGGCTATGACCAGAAAAAAAGCGATCGTGGCCGGGACTAACACCCAACGCTCGTTCCGGTAGCGCGCCCAGGCGGCGATGAACAGGAACAGAATCAGCGGCCCAACCACGAACGAAGCCGTTATCCGGTGTGAATATTCAATGATTGCCTTGGTCTCAAGGGGCGGGAAGATGCCACCGTCGCAGCCAGGCCAGTCAGGACACCCAAGGCCGGACTCGGTGACCCGTACCACGCCGCCCAGGATGACCAGTGCGAATGTGGCGATGACGGTGAACGCAGAGATTCCCCGGAACCAATTATGAAAACCGGAGTTGCCGTTTAGGCCCATGAGGGTCTCTCGGCTCGGGGGGCTGAAACGTCGCGGCTTTCGTCTATGCCTCGGGTGCTGCGACCGCCGGGGGCGCTAGAACTAAGGCGTGGTTGGTGACTGCGTGTCATTGGGTTCCTGGTAGGTGACATCCCAAGGGATCGGGGCCGGAATTCGAGTCGGGGTGTCGGGTTTCTGTGGGGTTATGTTATCACCGCGGCGTGTTCAGCCGGGCTGGAGGTCGTAAATTGAAAGCCATTAATAAGTCATTAAATAGGCGGGCAAGAAAGACCTGCCGTGGCGTTTGGAACACTATCATAGGCCCTATTTGATGTCAATTAAATCCGTGCGTAGCCAGGCACGGCATGGACCCCATTGGACGAGGAGTCCCTATCTTGCGTGGTGAATCGCGGGTGTATTGCGGATGGAGGTTAACGGGAAGGCCGCGTTAAGCTATTAAAGTCTGAATCAGGCCCGGACTGTGTTATGATTTCGAGCGCGATTATGGAGCCAGCTGTCCAAGTTGAAAATTTAGTTAAACGATTCGGTTCATTCACCGCGGTTGATGGTGTCTCTTTTGCCGTTGAGCGGGGTGAGGTCTTTGGAATATTGGGCCCCAACGGGGCTGGCAAGACCACCACACTGGAGATCATCGAAACCCTCCAGAAGCCAACGGAAGGCCGGGTCAGCGTTTTAGGACTGGATGTACAGTCCAACGCCGCCAAGGTGAAGGCCAGAATCGGAGTGCAACTCCAAGCCTCCGCCTACTACGGGTATCTCAACCTCAAAGAGATACTCTCCCTGCTTGGCAGCTTCTACCCATCCAAGGTCTCTCCAGAATCCTTGCTTGACCAGGTCGGCCTGTCGGACAAGATCGGCAGCCGTATCGCAGAGTTGTCCGGAGGCCAGCAGCAAAGGTTCGCCGTGGCGGCGAGTCTGGTCAACAACCCGGAAGTCGTCATCCTAGATGAACCCACCACCGGCCTTGACCCCCAGGCACGCCGAAACCTCTGGAGCCTCATACGAGAAGTTAACCAACGCGGCGTCACTGTTTTACTCACCACCCATTACATGGACGAAGCCGAGATCCTCTGCAACCGTCTGGCCATCATGGACCACGGACAGATCCTGGCGCTGGACACCCCCCGGAACCTGATAAATCAGTTGGAAGCCAGCTACACGGTCAAGTTGACCATGGAAAATCCTATGACTCTGGCCCAGCTGGAGGCCCTGAACGGTGGCGTTGAAGTTGTGCAGTCGGGGGAACAGTCTGGTGAAGACACGGGGACCGAGAACACCTACTTGCTGCGCCTGGCCAACAGCCCCACGGCATTGAAAGCCATGTTGGATGAGATATCCAAGGCCGGTTTGGGCTTGGAGAACCTGCAGGTGACCCCGGTCACTCTGGAGGATGTCTTCCTGGAACTGACCGGCAGCGAACTGCGGGACTAGCCATGATTGCTTTGATATTGGCTGACATCAAGATGATGGCCCGCAACCGTCAGGCGATCTTCTGGGCACTATTCTTTCCCCTGATGCTGGTCGTGATTTTCGGCCTGTTTGATTTCAGCGGGGTCGGCGTGGCAGACGTCGCAGTCATCGACCAGTCGGGCGGCTCCAAAGCCGAGGCGTTCCGTGAAAGGTTGGAAGAGATAGAGTTCCTCAACCTGGAATTCGATGAGATCACCGCCGAAGAAGCCCGGGAGAAGGTGCTCGACGGCGACCTTGGGTATCTGATAATCATCCCGGAATCGTTCGATAATCCGGAAGACCAGGAACAGCCAGAAGACCAGGCACAAACAGAGGTACCGGGGCCGGTGTCACTGGTCTACAGCACGCGCATTCCCGACCGCAACCAGTTGGTGGACGGAGCCGTCCGCAATCTGGTCTCAGAGATACATTCGGGCGATGGGCCCGTGATCCCATCCCAACTTTTGACCGCTGACGTGATCCTGGTGCCGGAGGTCGACTACTTCGACAATGTGCTCATCGGCCTGCTGGCGTTGGGCATCATGACCAACTCCATCATATCCATCGCCGTCCGGATCAGCACCTTCCGGAACCAGTCCATATTGAAACGCCTGCTGGTCACCCCTCTTTCCATCTGGAAGTTCTTCGCTGCCGAGATAGCGGCCCACGTGCTGTTGGCTATGGTGCAGGCGGGGATCATCCTGGCTCTGGGCGTATTTGTCTTCGGCGGACACGTCAATGGCAATATATTTTGGGTATTGGCGATCACAGCCCTGGGCAGCATCGTCTTTTTGAATATCGGATTCATACTGTCTGCTTGGGCGAAGTCGCCGGCTGCCGCATCCGGGATGGGCAACGCAGTCACCCTGCCCATGATGTTTCTCGCCGGGACGTTTTTCTCCACCGCTGCTCTGCCCTGGATACTCCCTCAGTTGTCGTTGGCGCTGCCCCTAACCCCCATGCTGGGGGCGCTGCGGGAAGTGGCGATCGACAGCGAACCCATCTGGGAGACCTGGCCTTATCTGGCAGCCCTGGGCGGCTGGGTGGTGGCCACCGGCCTAGCGGCCGTAAAGGTCTTTAAGTTCGGGTGACGTTGAAGATGAGAGAGGCCGGCCTGAAGCGATTGGTCCTGGCTTCGATGGCTGGCGTCTGCCTGATGTTGGTCGTGACAGCCTGCGGCGGTGACGGCGAGAAGACCGTTACGGGGATGGTCCTGGAGGCGGTGGAACGCAACATTGTTGAGATCGAACTACTCAAGGTGCGCGACCGGACGGGCAAGACCTGGGAGTTCACCACGGAAGGGAATGTCGGCATCAGCGCTGCTCATTTGAGGCAGCACCAAGTCATGGGTGACGGCGTCGTCGTGAAGTACAAAGAAGTAGACGGCCGGCTGATTGCCCTTGAGGTCCGAGACCTCCCCGCCCCTGGGAGTTAGCCCGCTAGAGAATCTCCAGCAGCTTCGCTTCTATCTCGTCGGCCGTGGTGAACTGCTCGAATTTGGCTTGAACCAGGCCCTGGCTATCGACTATGAACGTCCACGGTTCCGTGGGCAGCCCCCATTCAGTTACCGCAGCCACCAGTTCGCCCGAGCGTCCCTGCCCCTCGATCATGTGAGGGTCTTCGAAGACCTCGATGTGGATATAGTTCGCCCGGTCTCCCACACTCTCTTTGACCTTGGTCAGCTCTCCAACCTGGGGCCCGCACGTGGCGCTGACACAGAACGCCGGAGTGGCGAACACAATGACCAGGGGCTTGTCTTGCTCAAGGGCTTCATGGACCGACAACTCATACAGGTCCAGGTCGGGTTCCACGGAACTGGTGATGTGGGAGATGTCTTCTGCATCGTCTGCCGTGTGGGTCACGCTGGCCGGGGCAAGAGAGCCGATGGCCGGAGCGCTGGGTTCTTCATTGACGATAAAACTGGCCTGAGCAAAGACCGCCGTGCCGACGTTGGAAGTGAAATTGACGTCGATCTCGTAGGCCCCTGGCGCGTCAAGGTTTACGTCCGCAACGAAGACGCCTCCAACGGCGGTGGGCCAGGCAACGAATCTCGCCGTGGCTGAGGCTTTCAACTCCCGTGTTTCTTCGTTGGGCACCAGGAGATAAGCTCCGACCTCGGACGACACCCCTGGAACCGGCATTCCGTCACGGTCGATCACTCCGAAAATGACGCGGTTCTCTCCAACAGCCAGGTCGGTTGTGATGATGATACCGGCGTATTCCGGTCCGCCTGATTCCTGCTCACTGGAGATTATGACCTCATCGGAGTCGGAAGAGCAGGCTGCTGCAAGGATCAGCAGCAACGGGACAAGGAGGATAAGGGTCCGCGGATTGATCACCCTGGTGATCGATCCAAGCCCGTTGGCCAGGTTAAACATCTGATGTGTCCTTTGTGTGTTCAGGTGGCGTAAAAATTGGGGTGGTGATCGGTCTTATCCCAATCTACCGCCCCAATTTAGGCATACTTAGTGTGCATCTAAATTTATGATGCATCTACCGTAACAGATGCAGCGCCTAATAATGCATTCCCGGACCGGCCCCGCCCTCGACGGCGATGGTCTGGCCCGTGATGGCCCCGGCCAGGTCTGAGACCAAGAACAACACCAGGTCGGCTATGTCTTTGGACTCCACCATGCGGCCGATGGGAATCTTGGATACGGCCACACGCTCGGCTTCCTCAACGCTGGTATTGGCGTCCTTGGCCTGGCGCTCTAGGACCATGGTCTGCCGGGGCGTCCGGGTGGTGCCGGGGTGGATGCAATTGACCAGTATGCCGTCGGGCGCGAACTGGTCAGACAGGTTCTTGGCGATGTTGGAGACCGATGAATTGGTCACGCCGTTGCTGTTGGTCAACACGTTGGCGGTACGGGCGGCCATGCCTCCGATGTTGATGATCCTTCCACCGCCCCGCTTCTGCATGTGGGGGATAACCTCTCTGGAGCAGCGGACATAGCCCATGATCTTGACGTTTATGTGGTTCATCCAGTCTTCATCGGCCAATTCCATGAATGGCGCGGCGGTGGAGTTGACGGCGTTGTTGATCAGTATGTCCACCCCGCCCAGCTCGGCCACCGCTGTTGCGACCAGCTTCTTAATGTCATCCGGTTTGCCCATGTCGGCCTGTATCGCCAGGGCCTTGCGGCCAGTGGCGGCCCTTATCTCGGCCGCGGCGTCTTCCAGGTCATCCATGCCTCTGGCGCAGATGGCCACGTCCACGCCCTCTTGAGCGAGTGCCAATGCCGTCGCTCGGCCGATGCCCTTGCTGCCACCGGTGACGATGGCGATCTTTCCTTCCAGTGATAGGTTCATGTGAAATGGCCTCCCATACAATTTGACGAATCTTTGGTCTTAGGCCTTCTGTCCCCAATCTCTTGGAATCACAGCGGCTTTGCCAGGGCGGGACGATATATCATGTTATTACGTCCGAGCATGATACATTTATCCCATCGGAGGGATCTCCAATGTCGAATGAACCCTGCTCGCATGTAACGGTTACAGAATTAATCGTCCGTCCCGCCGATATGGACGCGGACCGAAATGTAAATAACGCGGTCTACTTCGAGTATTTTCACCAGTCTCGCCTTGAGCATTTAGCCCGTCTTGGCGTGTGGCATCCTCGTGGTCCTAAGGACGAAAACCTCTTTGCTCTGGCGGAAAACACCTGTCGATACATGGCCCCTTCTTTTTACGGAGATGTGCTTTCGATCTGGACCGCAACACATGCCGTCGGCCGAACCAGTTTCCAGTTGGTCTATCGAGTCTGGCGTAAGAGTGACGGTGCATTAATCGCCGCTGCGCATTCCGTACAAGTGTGGCTGGGCGGGCACCAACAGCCTGCACCTTTGCCGCTTCTCGTGCAGGAGGGACTTACTGCTTCTCTCTGTACCGACTTGCCCAAGATGCCCGATCGGACATGATGCTTCGGGCCTAGAGCAGGTCTCGCAAATGCCGCTTCAGGGTCAGCTTGATCGCCGCGATCAAGACCAGCGCCCCAAGGATGGCCATGAAGACCTCCGGCGTCCAGTCGCGGCTGGCCATTCCGATGACGATTCCTGCGGCGGGCGGGTGTTCCGTGTCGGTTACCGCCATGACCAGTATCAGCAGTCCCACTGATACCGCCATCATAATGGCATGGAACTGACTGTGGTCGGCAGTGACGGTCTCGATCGACCCGGCGAACAAGATGAACGAGAATACCGATCCTAAGATCAGGGCCATGATGTGCCCGCCGACCACCGCTCGTAATCGGGCGGTCGCGCCGGTCGGGTTGATGAAGATGCCAACGACGCTGGAACCCAGCCCGGCCGCAATGGCGGCCGACGACAGGGAATCGACGAACAACAAAATTACGGCCATCGCGACTGTGGCCAATACCGCCTGGAAGATGTACTGCTTGTAGCTACGGCGGAATTCAGGGTCCAGCAGGTATGGGCTGCCCTCGTGCCGTATCAGTTCTCGCAAGCCCAACCTGCCGAGCAGCCCATTGTCGGATACCCGCCCGGCTCGGTCTACAGATTGCTGGTGGCCATCGGGTGTCGCGTCATCTGGCAAGGGCGGTCACTCTTTCAGGTCGTGAGCGAAGTCGAGCCACACCCTGGCGCAGGGCACCGGCATGATGTGTTGGACGAAGCCGTAAACGCCGGGGAAGATCACCTTGCGGCCGTTGGGGAATAGGTCCGCTGCGCCCCTGAAATCGCCCAGGACTTCTTCCCTGAGGTTGGCGGCCGCCAGCATTAGCATGGGCGTCTGAACGTCCTTCAGCATGGGGCCGATGTCTCCGCCGGCCTTGGCTTGGAAACCGGCGACTACGTGGGCTGGAGTCTTTTTCATCTGCTCGGCGTACCAACGGATGTAGGCCGGGTCGACTATCTGCGGGTCCAGCCGCCGCCCGATGGACTCCTCCACCCAGACGTTGATGCCCTCACGCTCGATCAGTTCCGCGCTCTCTTTGTGGTGGGCGTCGAAATTGGTGGGCGACGTGCAGACCGTGAGCGAACGCAGCCGCTCCTGGTTCTTTATCGAGAAGTTCATGGAGATGGAACCGCCCACCGTCTCGCCGATGAGGTGGAACTTGTCCAACTCCATCTTGTCGACGAACTCTTTCAGGTCGGCCGTGAAGCTGTCCAGCGTCCAGTCGTGTTCCGGTCCGGACACGTCGGACAGGCCCATGCCGCGCATGTCGAACCGAATGACCCGGTAATGGCGAGCGAGGATAGGCACCCAGCCGAACCACATCTTGTGACTCTTGGCCATACCGTGATGCAACACCACCGTCTCCGGTTCGGTCCAGGGGTCGGTGAAGTCGTCGATGGTGTAGAACAGCTCTATGCCGTCGTCGAGTTTTAGTTTCATGTAGTTTTTTTACTCCAGATGATTTTTATGCGCTCAGGCCCTGTTCGGTGAAGACCGACCGGGCGACCCGCATGGCGGTCCGCGAGTTGATGTACCCGCCGTAGAGGATCAGGTGGATGAATATCTCCATGATCTGCTGCGGTGTAACGCCCACTTTGAGCGCCCCTTCTATGCGGCGGCGGATCTGCCGGTCGTATTGGCCCATCACGGTCATGGCCGAGAGGGCACAGATGGCGCGGCTCACCGGATCAAGGTTGGGCCGGGTGTAGATCGCGCCCCAGTGATACTCGTCGATTAACCGCTCAACTTCCATCTCCACGGAGTCCGGGTCGTCCACGGGATAGAGGACCGACTCGCCGATGTGTTCTTCGTAACTCTTCTTCCCCATCTCGAAGAGCTCGTCAGGGGTCTTGCTCGTGTCATAAGTCGGCTTGGGCACGAAATGGATGCCCCGCGCTTCGAAGACCGCGTTGGTGGTGCGCATGGCCGTCTCAACGGAGGGGACGCCGACATAGAAAGTAAGCTGGATGAACACTTCCACAACCTGTTCCGGGGTCATCCCCAGGTTCAAGCTGCGCTCGATGTGCCGCCTGAGCAGCGGCAGTTGTCCAAGGGCCATCAGGGCGGAGATGGTGGACATGTTCTGTGTTTCACGTCCAGTCCCGGGCGGGTCCAGATCTGGCCGAACAGGGCCTCATCAACTATTCGCCTCAGGTCCGGAGCCAGCAGATCTATGCCGGGCAGGGTGAAATGGCTTGGATCGCCCCCGGCCATTTGGGAGCGCATCGCCTGGCCTCTTTCATAGCGTTCGTCTAGAGATTCCATAAAATACCTCCAATAGTCGAAAAGTTCGCAGGTGGCCGGTCTATGTGACAGCCATAACCTCTTCAGAAAAGCGTGCCATCCGCTCTTCCGTTTGTTTTGGTTCGCCTGTGCGGAAGTCGAAAATCAGGTGTGTGACGCCAACGTCGGCGTAGGTCTGAACATCCTGGGCGACCTCGTTTGCTGACCCGCTGAAACGGCGTCGTGGGCCGCTGGAAGCGCCGGCGTCGTATAGAGGAGCCTTCACCGAGACCTGGATCGTAGACGGGTCTCGGCCTGCTTTCTCCGCGTAATCACGCAGCAGTACCAGGTTCTCAGCTAATTCTTCCGGCTCCAGGGGTGCGGCGGGTATGGCGCCGACCGGGTGCCAGCAGTCTCCGATCTGGGCGGCCCGCCTGATGGCCGGCTTGCTCTGTCCGCCGATCCAGATGGGCGGGTAGGGCTTCTGTACCGGCTTGGGTAAGAAGGTGATGTTGGAGAAATTAACGTACTTGCCTTCGAATGTCGGGTTGTCGCTGGTCCAGAGTTCTATGATGGCTTTCAGGTATTCGTTGGTCACGGCACCGCGCTCGGCGAAGGGCTGCGTGTCCAGCAGTTCGAATTCTTCTTCCATCCAGCCAACGCCTGCTCCGAGGATCAAACGCCCTTTAGAAAGCATGTCCAGGGTGGAGAGCATCTTGGCGGTGAGGATGGGGTTGCGGTAGGGAATGATCATCACGCTGGTAACCAGCTTGATCTGTTCCGTTATCCCGGCCAGATAGGCCAGGGTTGTGATCTGTTCGAGGCGTTCATCCGAGGCTGTCGAGTGGGCCTGCTGGATGTCTCCGGTCACGCTGTAAGGATATTGGGACTCGACCGTCCTCGGCTGTACAACGTGGTCCGGCATGACCATGCAGAAGAAGCCAAGCTTGTCCCCAAGACGGGCGATGCTGGCCAGGTTGTCTGGTTGGGCGGCGGGCCCGCCGCTGGGGAGGTAGAAACCGTACTCCATCAAATGGCTCCTCGGTATTTTTTCGGTAATTCGACCGGTCCACAAATTCGCCTGAAGGCGAATCTAAGTAACGGACATGACCTCTTCAGCGAACTGCGCCATACGGTCCTCGGTTTGATGCGGGTCGGCGGTGCGGAAGTCGAATATCAGGTGAGTGACTCCCACATCGGAATAGGTCTGCACATCCTGGCGCACCTCGTCAGGTGAACCGGTGAACCTGCGCCTGGGGCCATCGGAATTTCCAGAGTCGTATAGAGGAGCTTTAACCGAGACCTGGATTGTAGACGGGTCACGGCCTGCTTTCTCGGCGTACTCATGCAGCAGCACCAGGTTCTCCGCCAGCTCTTCCGGTTCTAATGGCGTGGCTGGGATGGCTCCCACCGGGTGCCAGGCGTCGCCCAACCGGGCGGCCCGTCTGATGGCCGGTTTGCTCTGTCCACCGATCCAGATGGGCGGATACGGCTTCTGTACCGGCTTGGGCAGGAAGGTGATGTTGGAGAAATTAACGTACTTGCCATCGAACACCGGGTCGTCTTTGGTCCAGAGTTCTATGAAAGCCCGTAGGTACTCGTCGGTGACCGCCCCGCGCTCGGCAAAAGGAGGCGCGTCCAGCAGCTCGAATTCTTCTTCCATCCAGCCAACGCCCGCGCCAAGAATCAGCCGTCCCTTGGACAGCATGTCCAGGGTGGAGAGCATCTTGGCGGTGAGGATTGGGTTCCGGTAGGGAATGATCATCACGCTGGTGGCCAGGCGGATGCGCTCGGTGACTCCAGCCAGGTACGCCAAGGTTGTGATCTGCTCGGGCCACTCCCCGTCTCCGGACTGTCCGGCCTCAAGAATATCGCCGGTCAGGCTGTATGGGTAGGTGGAGTTGACCTGGTTGGGCTGGAGGATATGGTCGGGCATCACCATGCAGTAGAAGCCCAGGCGGTCGCCCAGTTTCGCGATGTCGCCCAGCGCGTCGGGTTCGGCGCCCGCGCCGCTGTTGGGAAGGTAAAATCCGTATTCCATGCTAAAAACTCCTGGAATTCCGCCTGAAACCGGCCTTAGATGTTGGTGCGTCTCAGGCAGGGAACCGTGTCTGGACATCCGGCCGCTGGGGCAGTGCCCCAAACTATATATCGGTGTGGCTGGCCTGTCCAATGGAAAGTAAGCCCGGCGTAAACGCCATTGTGGCACAGGAACCTCAGATATTTGACACCTTATGAGGGCGGCAGATAGACTTCCAATGCACTGGATCAGGAGGGAATTTCGTGACTACTCCCGCGTCATTTTTGACCGAGGAAATGCGCCAGCAAGCCATTGGCCAAAAGAGCGAGCCAAAGTCCATCGACATCGAGAAAGGCGCCATCATCAAGTTCGCTCAGGCGATCGAAGATGACAACCCCGTTTACAACGACGAGCAGGCAGCCCGGGAGAGCCGATACGGCGGGTTGATTGCTCCCCCGACCTTCCTCCGTTCCGTGGGCGTTGACCGCCCTGCATACCCTTACGATATGCCCTTCAACCGGATGCTGGACGGCGGCAGTGACTGGGAATATTTCCATCCTGTTCGGGCCGGTGACCGCATCACGGCAGTCTCAGAGATCGCCGACATTAACGAACGTGTCGGACGAATGGGGCTGATGATCATCACGTCTATCGTAGTCACCTACCGTAACCAGTTCGACCAGGTTGCAGCCATCCAGACCAGCACTTCAATTCGATATTAATCGCCGTTAACCGCGGCGGGAGCCAATCATGGCCGACCAGATTTATTGGGACGACGTCACAGAAGGCCAGGAACTGCCGCCGGTGGTCAAGAACCCGACCACCCAGCAGTTGGTGAAGTACGCCGGCGCGTCTGGCGACTACTACCAGATCCACTACGATCAGGGCTTTGCCAAGAACAATGATCTGGAAGATGTGATCCTCCACGGCGCGCTCAAGAACGCATTCCTGGGCCACCTGGTAACCAAATGGATGGGTCCCGAAGGCGATCTGAAACGCCTGGCCTGCCAGTACCGGGGCATGGACATACCCGGAACGCCGGTCACCGCCAAAGGTGTCGTGACCAAGAAATATCAGGACAAGGGCGCCAATCTGGTGGACTGCGACATCTGGCTGGTGAACGAGAAGGGCGAGAAGACCACCCCCGGTTCGGCGACCGTCGCCCTGCCCGCAAGATAGACCCACCCAACCAAGAGCAAAAAAGGGCAGATGATCCTGCCCAGAAAAGAATAGAACCAAGCCCAGGGAGGCAATAATGGCGGAAATGTTAAACGGCAAAGTGGCCATCATCACTGGCTCCGGCCGCGGTGTCGGCAGAGGCATCGCCAAGTTCATGGCCGCAGAAGGCGCCAGTGTGGTGATCGTTGATCCCGGCGTGAACGTGGATGGCAGCGGAGCAGATCAGTCTGTGGCCCAACAGGTGGTGGATGAGATTAAGGCCGAAGGCGGCAACGCCGTGGCCTGTATGGAATCCGTTACCGAGATGGAAGGCGGCGAGAAGATCGTCCAGGCTGCTGTTGATAACTTCGGCAAGCTGGACATCGTAGTCACCTGCGCCGGCATCCTGCGAGACCGCATGATCTTCAACATGTCGGAACAAGAATGGGACGACGTAATCGCTGTTCACCTCAAGGGCACCTTCACCGTGGTGAAGAACGCCAGTATCCTATTCCGCCAGCAGCGTTCCGGCCGCATCATTACCTTCACTTCCGAGTCCGGCCTCATGGGCAACTCGGGCCAGGCCAACTACGGCGCCGCCAAGTCGGGCATCGCCGGGTTCACCAAGGTTGTGGCCAAGGACCTGGGCCGCTACGGAGTGACTGTAAACTCCATCGCCCCCAGGGCCAGCACCCGCATGATCGCGGACATCCCCGGCAGCGCCTCCGAGATTCGGGCCCGCAGCGGTGTGGCCCCTATCGCCGGCGAGGAAGACCTGGCCAACTTGGACCCGGACCATATCGCGCCTTTCGTGGCCTACCTGGCCAGCGACTTCGCCGATAACGTCAACGGCCAAACATTCTTGGTCTACGGCGACACCATCTCGTTGGTGTCACAGCCCAGGCCCGAGCGCGCCATCTACGAGCCGTCTGGCACGTGGGATATGGATAAGCTGTCTCAGATGGCCCGCGACGTATTGACCAAAGACATCCCCAACCCCGCACCTGCCCGGGAGCAGGGATAAACTTGGCCGACGAGAAGTTCACAGGCACCTGGCGTTTGCTGGAGTGCTACGGAAGTTGGTCCGATGGCCGCATCACCTACCCGTACGGCGAGAAGCCTGAGGGACAGTTGATCTACGACGGACACGGCAGCTTCTCTGGCCAGATAGTCGGCAGCGGCAGACCGGCGTTTCAGTCGGGAAACCTGCTGAAGGGTACCGAGGAAGAGATCAAGACTGCGTTCGAGGGATACATCGCCTACTACGGCGGGTACGAGATAGACGAGGCCAACGGCAAGGTCACCCACCGAGTGGTCGGTTCACTCTTCCCCAATTGGATCGGCGATATCCAAACAAGAAATTTCGAGTTTGAAGGCGGGAGACTGCGCTTGAGTACCCAACCGATCAAAGGGCGTACGGCCGACCTGACAAACGTACTGCTGTGGGAAAGGGCCTGAAGGCCCGGTTTTGACCCCAGCCCCCAAACAATAATGATTAGTAACCAGATGGAGAGAATCTGATGGCAAACCTGCTAGAAGGCAAAGTAGCGATCATAACCGGTTCGGGCCGCGGCATCGGCCGGGGCGTCGCCAAACTGATGGCCGCCCAGGGCGCCAAAGTCGTGGTCGTTGACCCTGGCGTCAACGTCGACGGCACCGGCTCCGACTCATCCTTCGCCCAACAGGTGGTGGATGAGATCAAGGCCGACGGCGGAGAAGGCGTTGCCTGCCTGGAATCGGTAGCGACCATGTCCGGTGGCGAAAAAATCATCCAGACTGCCTTGGACACCTTCGGGAAACTGGACATCGTTGTCACCGTGGCCGGGATCCTCCGGGACCGGATGATCTTCAACATGTCCGAACAAGAGTGGGACGACGTTATCGCTGTCCACCTCAAGGGCACGTTCTCGATAGTGAAGAATGCCAGCGTTATCTTCCGGCAGCAGCGTTCCGGCCGGATCATCACCTTTAGCTCCACCACCGGGTTGTACGGCAACTCCGGCCAGGCCAACTACGGCGCAGCCAAGGACGGCATCGCCGGGTTCACCCGGGTAGTGGCAAGAGACCTGGGCCGCTACGGCGTGACCGCCAACGCGATCTCGCCCAGCGCCGCCACCAGAATGATCGGCAGCATCCCCGACGACGCCAGGGAACTGCGCGCCGCCCGTGGTATCAGTACCGGCGCCGCCCTGACCTTGAGAGGCCAGGCCGACGACATCGCGCCCATGGTGACCTGGCTGGCCTCCGACGAGGCAGCCCACGTGAACGGCCATGTCTTCCACGTGACGGAAGGCCTGGTAACGTTACTAAATGAACCGGAGCCGGTGAGGACCATCCAGAAGGACGGCAAGTGGACCGTGGAAGAACTGGTCCGCGTCTTCCCGGTGACCATCGGCATCGAGCTGGTCAACCCAGCCCCCAGCCAAGTCCCCAAAGAGTGAGGCGGCGGCGAGCCGCGTTTTCTTCGGATTAGCCGCATAGCATTCGATAAAAAAAGAGGCCTCAGAGATGGGGCCTCGATCTTTTGATAAACAGGGGTTAAAAAATGATCAAGAATTTTTCTGCTTCTTACGCCGGTCACGTGATCGACGACAACATTGGTTTAGAAGGGATGCCGGCCAATGACCGGTGGTATTCCAACGACCAGTTGATCGAGACGTTCGACTGGGCTTTGGACATCTCCAAGCACATTGAGAAACTGGGGTTTCAAGAGTTCTGGATGGCTGAGCATCATTTCCAGCCTGAGGGCTATGAGGCGATCCCCAACCTGTTGATGCTGGGGCTATATCTCTCGACCCAAACCGAGACACTCAAGTTTGGCTGCGGGTTCAATATCGTCCCCATGTGGCATCCGCTGCGTTTGGCCGAGGACTTCGCGATGGCCGACGTTCTGAGCAAGGGCCGGATCATCTTTGGGGTCGGCCGCGGCTACCACACCAGAGAGGTTGAGACCTTTGGTGCGCCCATGCTGGACTCCGACGCCAACCGGGAGCTGTTCGAGGAGCAGTTGGAGGTCATCACCAAGGCATTCAGCCAGGAAAAGTTCTCCCACCACGGCAAGCACTATCAACTGCCCCCGGATGTCCCCTACCGTGGCTACCAACTCAAGGAACTGACACTGGTGCCCCGGCCGATTACCCAGCCGGTGGACATCTGGCAGCCATTGGTCAGCTCCAATCCCAGGGGAATCGATTTCATGGCCAGGATGGGGATTAAACCGCTGATCGCCAATAACCCGCCCGCCGCACTGGAAGAGAAGCTTCAGATGCTCCAGTCGGCCCGCGCCAAACATGGAAAAGAAACTGGACTGGGCGAGGATGTGGCTCTGGGCTTCCGAATATTCATCGCGGAAACCAAAGAGAAGGCCATCAAACAGATGCGGCCCTACTTCGAGGAGGCGATGAAATTTGCCGGTCCTCTGGGAGTCATGCCTCTAACGCCTGAGCAGAACGCCTCGGTGGTCAACAAGGGTCAGACTCCGGGTGTCGCCCTGCCGACGTTGGATGAAGCGGTTGAGGCCGGTTCTTGGCTCTGCGGCACGGCGGATGACGTTGTGGCGCACTTCAAAGGCATCGAGGAGAAATATCCGGGGATCGACCGGGTAAATATCGGGGCTGTTATGGGAATGCCCCTAGAGGTGTTCAAGGATCAACTGAGCATCATCTCCGAAGAGGTCATGCCCGCGTTCAAGGGCTAGCCGACTAGTCCCCAAGCGGAACGCTCTGAAAAACTCCCTGCGTGATGCCAGGCTGCAGCTTCTCGGCCTGGCGAATGGCGTAGTGATCGGTCATGCCGGAGACATAGTCCACGGCTGCCCGGTCGGGGTCGGCGCCGGGACTGAAGTAGGGCGGCGGTATCTCTTCGGCGTTCTCCACGAAGTAGGCGTAGAGCAGCTTGACCACGTCGCGCCCGACCTCAGACTGACGCGTGTTGCCGAGGGGTAGGTAAATGTTCCGGAACATGTAGTCCCGCAGTTCCATCATCGCCTCCCGGGCTTCCGGCTCCATGCCGATAACCGGTTTTTCGTCAGATGCTTCAGCCGCTAATCCGGAGGCAGGCCAAGACTCGCGGACGACACCCGTGACCAGAGCGTCCAGCCGCTGCGAGTGGGTTGTCCCCAGGACGCGGTTCGCTCGCTCCGGCAGGTCCTCGACCTTCAGCATGCCCGCCCGGATGGCGTCGGCTATGTCGTGGTTCAGGTAAGCGACAGAGTCGGCGATCCGGAGTATCTGGCCTTCCAGAGTCAGCGATTCATCCAGCTTAATGTCCAGGAAATCGCCCTGTGGCTTGGAATGGGAGATTATCCCCTGGCGGACCTCCCAAGTCAGGTTCAGACCTTCACCCTCCCTGGCCAATTGCTCGACGATGCGCAGGCTTTGGGCGCTGTGGGTAAAACCTTCTGCGTAAATTTGATCGAGGGTCTCCTCGCCCAGGTGTCCGAAGGGCGTGTGGCCCAGATCATGGCCGTAGGACATGGCTTCAACCAGGTCTTCATTCAGGTTCAGGGCTCTGGCGATGGTACGGCCGACCTGGGAAACTTCCAGGGTGTGGGTGAGCCGGGTGACGAAGTGGTCGCCGGAAGGGGCCATGAATACCTGGGTCTTGTGCTTGAGGCGCCTAAAGGCGTTGGTGTGGATGATCCGGTCCCGGTCCCGCTGGTATTCAGTGCGGAGCGGGGATGGCGTTTCAGTTCGCTCCCGGCCCAAAGAACGGCTGGAACGGCTGGCGTGAGGAGACAGGTTCTCTTCAAGCGCCTCTAGTCGCTGCCGTACCTGTAAATCTTCCACAGGACTGTTATCCATCTTGTCGAATCTAGTCCTTGAGAGGGATGGTGCCCCAGGTTATTGACCCGGAGTCCTTGGATAGGCCTTTTTCCTGGGCCAACTCGCGGATGCTCAGCAGAGTGGCGTTGACCTCGTTGGTCAGCAGGACCCAGTCTGGCTCCTCAGGGAACCAATACGGGGAATTGATACGCACCACCTGATTGTCGTTGGCGTTCAAGTAGATGCCGAATTTTGTGGCTTGCTGCATGGTTTTCTCCGTTTACTCCGAGTCCTATCCTGATTCACGTATCGGGGCTGCACCCTTGTCAACCCGTCGGTCTAACCGGTTGTTTTGGCTGCTCTGTTCCTGGTCTCGTTGCCATAGACGCCGCGATACTCAGCCGGTAATTGGTCGGCTATGCGGCCCATCACCATGTCCAGCAAGCTGGACATCACTTCTCTGCTGGGTTTGCCCTCGACCACCGGCAGGGTGAACGGCTGTCCGATACTGGCCGTCATCCGTCGAAACGGGAACGGTATACGCCACAGGGGGAACTTTTCGGTGCCTGTAAGTCCCACCGGTAGGATGGGGGCCTGTGACTTCATGGCCAGGTAGACGGCTCCCAGCAGGCCTTTTTGCATGGCGCTATCCGGACTCCTGGTGCCTTCTGGAAAGATCACCACGGCCCTGTCGCGTTCCAGATTCTGCATCAGGACTCGCACGGCGTCAATCCCGGCGGCTGAACGGTTGAAGGGCGACACGTGGAACGATTTCATCAATTTTCGGAGGATTCGGTTGCCGAACAATTCCTGCTTACCGATGAAGTACAGCGGACGGGGTATGGCGGCCACCAACAATGGCGGGTCGTTGAGCGACAGATGATTGCTAACGACGATCAAAGGCCCAAAATGGGGAACACCCTCGGCTCCGGTGATCTTAAGCCGCCCAAATGCCCGGAAGCAGAAGCGCCCAAGCAGGTTTCCTATCCGGTAGGCGGTGGTGGCGCCTCTGAAGCGGCTCAAAGGGTTTGAGCCCGGTCGATGATCATCTGAACCACCTGCGAAATGCCGAGGCCGTCGGTGTTTAGTTCCCAGGAGTCGATGGCCGGCTTGAGTGGAGAATCTTCACGGCTGCTGTCGGTCTTGTCCCGTGCGAGAGTTTCGCTGAGGACTGTCAGCAGTTCCACGGTCTTTCCACGGTCCTGCATCTCCTGCCAGCGTCTTTGAGCCCGGACCTCCGGTGATGCGGTGAGGTAGACCTTGAGGTCGGCATCGGGTAGGACAACGGTGCCGATGTCACGTCCGATCATGACGATATTGCCCTTGGCGGCCACTCCTCGTTGCTGGGCGACCAACTCAGACCTTACTTCCGTGGCCTTGGAGACCTCGGAAACGTTTCTGTCGACCGGCGATTCCCGGAGTTCCGGCCCCAACGTTAGGCCGCCGACCAGGACCTTTGTGTCGTCGTCTTTTAAGAACCCCAGGGGATTGGCGCGGGCAAGTTCGCCCAGGGAAACGGTGTCGGCAACGGAGATTTCTTGGTTCAGGGCCAGCCAGGTGATAGCTCGGTACATGATTCCAGTATCCAGATAGGCGAAGTCCAGGGCCCGGGCCAATTCCCGGCCCACCGCTGTCTTACCGGCTGCTGCTGGGCCGTCGATGGCTATTACGCTGACTCCGGGGGGCAATCGGTCTCTCCTGGGACTGGTTCTTGAGTCTAGTCACGGGGCGCTGGTGCGCAACGGCATTATACACCGCAGCCCAGGCGGAATTACCTTGCTGCTAACCCGTTAACCATTCCCCATAAACCCGAAGAATAATTCCGGTAGAGTTGTAAAAGAGCCTCCTTCTGACGATTCTGGTCCCGCTATATCGCCGCTATGTTGCGACTGGAACTGTGCTTGGCCCGACGTATGCCGGGTAAACTCCCTTACTGGTTAGTGTGAAGCTATTCTTTTCGATGTTTAGAACATCGGGCCTTCGGCTAGGATTAGCCGTAGATTTGCCATACGGTGAGCATGAATAGAATCTACCGAATTACCGGTCTGCGTATTACTTATGATGGGATCATTCGTGTTTAACCGTGCCCCCCTCGGCAGTACTTGGAAACCCTACCTACTGGCCGCTGGCGTAATAGGCACGCTGCTACTGTATATCTTGGCCTGGGCCTACCCCACATTCCCCGGTGACGAGAGTGCTCTAGTGCGGTTCCAGGCCCTGAGGACCGACTGGTTGGACAATACCAGTATCTGGCTCGCCAACCTCGGGTTGCTCGTGGTGTTCATGCCGGCAGCCGTGGTCCTGATGGGATGCCTGGCGATCGCCCGCCGTTACGCCGATGTCGCCATGGTCTTCGGTGGCTTGGCCGTCGTCGGTCTAGGCAGCGGTCTCAAGTTACTTGTTGACCGGCCCCGGCCCGAGTACCAGATCATCGAACCCCTGGAATCCGGACTCAGCTTCCCCAGCGGCCATTCCCTCTTGGCGGTGATCCTGGGCGGGGTGCTTGTCTATCTTGTCGGTCAGTGGGTTCGGCCATTGTTGCTGCGGCGCGCCATTCAGGCCGGGTTGATTCTAATAGTTATCGGTATGGGCGCCTCCAGGGTCTACCTGGGAGTCCATTGGCCCAGCGACGTTATCGGCTCCTACGTGCTGGGAATGATGGCGTTGGTGGGGCTGATCGGCCTTCGAAACGCGTTCACCACCGCCCCCTAATCCCCTTGGCGTCTCTGTTTTCCCTCATGCTACACTCGGATTAATCACTACTCCGTGCCGGTCCGGACCGGATCAAGAGGGAATATGAACTGGATAGATATAGCCATTCTGGTCGTCTGGGGAGTCACCGTTCTTTGGGGGTTCTCCGCCGGCCTTTTGCAGATATTGGTGCCCCTGTTATCTCTGGTGGTTGGAATGGCGCTCTCCAGCCGCATCGGTGATTCGGTCGGCGAGATCTTCTCCTCATTCACCGACAATGAGAACGCACAGACGGTGGGCGGTTTCATCTTGATCGTCGGCGTGTTGTTCATAGCTGGCGGAATCATCAGCTTCATGGCCCGGAGGGTGCTGGGCATCATCCCACTGTTTGGCCTCGCCAATAGCCTGGCGGGGATGGCCGTGGGCTTGTTGGTCGGGTTCCTGTTAATCTCCGGCGTTTTGACCGCTATCCAGAGATTCCCCGTGAGGGATCTGGACGTGACCATCGATGAATCAACTCTGGGCACGTTCATGGCCGATCGATTCGACGTGGTTATTCGCGGCGTTGGGCTGATCCCCGGCGACTGGGACAACGAGCTGGATAAGCTGACAAATTAACGGCCAGCCATTGGCTTTAGCCCTTTGCGTCCATATCTAGCCCATGTGCTACTATGATTGCCAGTAAGCTCCCAGCGCGGCTGGGCCCCGGCGGGCCTGGCGCGCATGTGTGGTGGCCCCGGATATCTCCGGGTGGAAACTTCCCCTAGCGCTCAAACGCAGGCTTGTTGAAAGAGCTTGCAGTCCGGGCGCTTCCAGATTCGGTGCGGGAGGACCAGCAGCCGGCCGACATGGTAGAGCAAGCGGAAAAAGAAGCATTGCCGGGGAAAACGGCGGGGAACGGCGCTTCCGAAAATGGAGTTGCGGAGGCGGTGGATGTCGATGTTTTGATCCGTGCGCCAGTGCTGGTGCTGAACCTGAATTATGTGCCGGTGAACGTATGCACCGTCCGCCGCGCGATCGTCTTGGTGACCAAGGGCAAAGCAGAGCAATTAGAGAGTCACCTGGGCCAGCTCCACACCGTCTCCCGGGATATAGACGCCCCCTCAGTTATACGTCTGGCATACATGGTCAAGCGCCCCTTCCTACCCCGAAAACTCTCCAAGAAGGAAGTTTTCATGCGGGATAAGTTCACCTGCCAATACTGTGGAAAAAAGGTCCATGACCTGACGTTGGACCACGTGATTCCCCGCCGTCAACATGGCGCGCACACCTGGGAAAACGTGGTGGCGGCGTGTAGCAGGTGCAATCTCCACAAAGCAGGACGCACCCCGGCCGAGGCTAAGATGCGGCTGGGCACGGTACCTAGAGCCCCGGACCCCAACCCCTATCTGATTCTCCAGAACCGGGTGATCCTGGACGAATGGGAGATTTACATCCCATGGTCCATCAGGGATGAGCCGTCACGGATCAGCTGATCAGTTGCGGGACTGGGTGTTCCTTGTGACGTCAGCCAGTGGCAGCTCCAAGACCTGGTCGTCGTCGTAGCGCACCGACACGGTTTCCTTCATACGATGTCCCACGATCACCGTGGCCGAACCGGTGGGAGTCCCAACCAATTCTCCGATCTTGGGCAACGCACGGTTCACCTGACGGTATTGTTCGTACTCAAAGCGTAGACAGCAGCGCAGTCTGCCGCAGGCGCCGGCTAAGCCCTCTGCGCTGATTGGTAGAGCCTGTTCTTTGGCCATGCGCACCGAGATGGATTCGAATTTATCCATCCAAGTGACGCAACAGAGAGTGTTGCCGCAGCGGCCCAAGCCTCCAACCAACTTGGCCACATCCCGGTCTCCCACCTGGCGCAATTCAACCCGTCCACCTGTGACTGAACTTAAGGCGTGGATGAGGGGGCGGAAGTCCACCCGGCCTT
>CAVOAA010000023.1:0-23860 GCA_963693555.1 Dehalococcoidia bacterium
GTGGATGCATCCCAGCCCCGATGATTGCCCAGCCTAATGCCACTTTGCGCCTCCTGCCGATTGTTCTAGTTCATGCCGGGATTGTGTAAATCCGGACGGCCCCTATAATACCGCCAACGAGAAGCGGATTACAGAGGAATTTGGGGCGCATACCACAGGAGACGATGAAATGGGTTCGGTTTTGGAAAAGGTCCAGTTGGTCAAAGAGGAATCGGCGCGCATCGGCGTGTACCTAAAAACTCTCAAGCCGGATGCCTGGGCGACCGACAGCGCCTGCGATGCTTGGGCGATCCAGGACGTGGTGGCACACCTGATTGGAGCCGTTGACCGGTTCGGACCCAACATCGTTCGGGGTGCCGGTGGAGACGGGTCGGCTCCCGAGGGGATGCCCCAGGCCGGTGAGGGCGACATGGCGGCCCGGTTGCGGGCCAACGCCCAGGTCGCAGTGGATTTCAGAGAGAGTCTGGGAAGCGGATTGCTGACCACTTACAACAGCGAGATGGCCCGGTTCGACGAGTTTCTGTCGGTGCTGACCGACGCAGACCAAAACAAGCCCTGCTACCACGTCGCCGGCACGATCACCGTTGAGACCTACCTGAACCTACGGCTGACCGAGCTGATCGTCCACGAGTGGGACATCCGCTCCAGATTGGAAGCGACGCCAGTGATGTCGGCTGACAGCCTGCCTTCGATCATGGAAATGTTCCCGGTGTTCGTCGTGGGACGGCTGTTCGATCCCGGCGTCAACATGGCAGCATCTGCCCGGCTGCGGTTTGAGCTGACAGGGACTGTTCCAGGTAGCCACGACATAGTCGCTGGCGGAGGCCAAAAGGCGATCATAGAGTCGGCCAGCGACAAGCGTCCTGACGTCATATTTGGCTGCGATACCCAGACATTCGTCCTGCTGGTTTACGGCCGAATCGGTCTCAAGGCGACGATGGATGCCGGCCATATCGTGGCTTCGGGAGATACTGGCCTGGTCGCCAACTTCGGCGGTTAGGCCGCTTCGATCACCACGGGACTGCCCGATGCCACACGCTTCAATGGTTCGGTGTCACCGAGTATCTTGCCGATGACCGTGACCTCGCTGGCAGGCCTGATCTCATCGCCTTGGCTGGCCGGTGTCGGGCCAAAGAACAGGCAGAAGGCGCTGCCCGGCGGCCAATAGCCTAGGTCGCCCAGTTCCACCACCTCTTGTCCGTCTTCGATCTCGGCTTCCACGGGGATCTGGAAATAAATCTCGTCGCCCCAGGTGCTGCCGTTGGCACTGATGGGCAAGGCGGCCCAGATGGCCTCGGCGGTATCCGTATCATTCAACTCGGCGTCTAGTACCACGTCGCCTGCTCTGATGGTGATGTTTCTCGTCATTGAATCTCTCAGGAAGTCGCTCAGGCCAGGTGGGTGGCGAAACGCTCGGGTGCGTAACCCTGGATGGACAGCGCGGTCTCGCCGGTGGTCATTAGGTCGGCAACCGACTTGCCGATGCCAGGGGCCAACAGGATGCCTTTCTTCCCAGCGCCGGTGGCCAGATAGACGTTCTCCCAGCCGGGGGCCTGGCCCAAGACGGGCAGCCAGTCCGGAGTGACTGGGCGCAGGCAAGCGGTGTGCTTGGACAACTTGGAATCGGCCAGTTGGGGGAAGATACGGGCCAGCCGTTTTCGGATCTCCTTGGCCACCTCTTCTGAAGTTTCCCGGTCGAAACCCTTCCAGTCTTCGGTGGTGCCGCACCAGTTCAGGCCGTCCAGCTTCGGGTAAATGGACGCGCCGCCGCCGGAAATGTCGTACTGAATACGGTCGCCTTCAAGCTCCAGCCGGAGTATCTCTCCCTTGAGAGGGTCAACGGGGATGTATATCCCCAGCCAGGCTTCGGCCCGGCGGGACCAAGGGCCCATGGCCATAACCACCTGGCCGCAGGAAATCTCGCCGTCCTCAAGGATCACCCGGTCGATCTTGCCGCCGGTGCCTTCCAGACCCATGACGTTGCCTTCTCTGATCGTGGACCCGGCTGCCTGGGCGAAAGCGTTGGTCATCTTGTAGCTGTCTGCGGCGTTGTTTCCGTAGTCGTACATCCCGCCGAGAATACCGGGGGCGATACGCGGCTCCAGCTTGGCGACTTCGTTCGGCTCCAGCCACCGGGCCTCAAACCCGTCAACGGCGTCGAGGCGCTCAGCCGTCTCTTTCAGCCCGGGGATGTCGGACTCCTCAAGGGCCAGTTCGATCTTGGCCACCGTGCGGTGCTGGTAGTCGATGCCAGTCTGGTCTTTGAGACCCTCGTAGATACCGGCGTGGAGTTCAAAGCACTCCCAAGCAAAGCTCTCGAGGCCGCCGGGTATGCCGATGCCGGTCAGCGGGTTGAGCCCGCCGGCGGCGTTGCCGGAGGCCTGGTTGCCGAGGCCTTCCCGTTCGATGATGGTCGATTTCACGCCGGACTGGGCTAGGTAGTAGGCCACAGCGCAGCCAGCCGCCCCGCCCCCGATGATTGCAACGTCAGTGGTTTCTGCCATCGTTACTCCGTCTCTGTCTTTAGTTTGTAGTCCCCTCTCCCGCTTGCGGAAGAAGGTTGAGGTGAGGGCTTACCCTTTGAACTCAGTCTACTTCAACGTGGTAGTGCCCCCATCTTCCGTAGGGGCGGGTTTCTAACCCGCCCGTGCGCAGTTCAACCAGAGTCGGACGCCAAAGGCCAGGTCTCTCTATCCAATAAACCCCTGGTTTCGGCAACCTACCTGGCGGAGAAACTGGGTAGGTTGGAAACCTGCCCCTACGACCTGCCGTCCGATTTACAAAATAGGGCAATCTTGAAGAGGCGCCCATCTCCGACTCCGTCGCGCCTAACCTTCTACCTCAAGGGAGAAGGGAATATTGTTTCCGATGCTTATGACATTTAAAATGGACTGAGATTCAGGAGGTTCCAATGCCCATCTATGAGTATTACTGTGCCGATTGTGGCAATGATTTTGAAGTGATGCGCTCGGTTTCACGTTCGGACGAACCGGCCAACTGTGAGAAATGCGGCAAACCGGCCGTACGGCAGCTATCCAACTTTGCCTTCAAGTCCAACACTTTCACGTCGCCCAAGTTCAAAGCATCTCTGGAAAAGCCACTGCGCACCAGAGACGGCAAACCCACCAAGGACTCCAGCTAAACCCCTAAGCTTAGGATGGATTATTCGTGGCGTCGCCATTGGAATTGTTGGCCGAGGCCCTGGCCTCTCCGCAGATGATGCAGGGGCAGGCGGCCCGTAGCACCTGGTAGGTGTAGATGCCGGTGTAATGGGCATCGCTCCAAAGGAACTGCACCCCGTATTTTCCGACAGGCAACTGGTCCAGCGCCTTGACGTCCATGGGCACTGTGTCCGGGTCCAGAGTCCGCTTCCCGCTCATCTCGTCCACGCAATTGGCGCAGGGACACCTCAGCCGCAGAAAGCGGTGGGGGAATGGACTGCGGTGGGCGTCCTCCCACAGAATCACCACGGCGTCGTCTTCCAGGTTTATGGCGTCCGGTTCTACTATTTGTTGTTCCATCTGACTATCTCTTATCACAAACGGCTGGGCCGTTGAATCCTGTTTAGGCTATGACTGAGGCGGTGCTTGGACCTCGTTCAACCGGGCCGGGCGCGGCATCTCATCCGGGTCTGTGGGAATCTCGATGATGCTGGGTTTCCCGCAGTTCAGGGCTTCTTGCATCGCATTGCCGATATCCTCGGGCCGTTCAACATAGAACCCGACACCGCCGAATATCTCAGCGTACTTGTCGAAGCGAGGGTTGGTGACGTCGGCGCCGACATAGCGCTCATCGAATGCGTAGCGTTGGTAGGCCTTCTCCGAGCCCCAGATGCCGTTGTTCATGATGACCGTGACCAGCGGCAGGTTGTAATGGACGGCCGTGGAGAACTCCTGGGCGTTGAACAAGAACCCGCCGTCGCCGTTGAAGTTGATCACCGGACGGTCGGGGGCCGCAAACTTGGCGCCGATGGCCGCCGGGAAGCTGAAACCCAGACCACCCAGGTCCAGCGAGGTTATCAGGCTGCGCGGCTCGTAGTAGTTCAGGCGGTCCTGGCCATAGTTGGGGGCCAAACCGGCGTCCAATGCCACGATGGCGTCTCTGGGCATGACTTTGCGTAGTTCGGCATAGACCCGTTGGGGTTTGATGGACGAGCCGGTGAGCTTCTCTTCGTCTTGCAGCCGAGATGCCCGGCGTGCGTTCCAGTCGCCTATTTCGTTCACCCATGCCTCGTTGGGGCGGGGTTCTCGTTCCCGGACCTTTTCCAGCAGTCCTTCCATCACGGCTTTGGCATCGCCTTCGATACCTACGGTCACCGGGTAGTTGCGGCCGATCTCCTGGGGGTCAATCTCGATCTGGATGATCTTGGCGTCCTCGGGGATGAACCGGTTGTCGTAGAAAGTGGTCGACTGGCTGAGCCGGGTGCCGACGGCCAAGATGGTGTCGGCCTGGCGTACCGCCTCGATGCCTTCCAATGATCCTAATCGGCCCAAGTGACCCAGGAAGTTGGGGTGATCGTTGGGTACGGCGTCAGCCCGGCCGTAGGAGGTGACGATGGCCGCGCCGGTCAGCTCAGCCATGCGGCAGACTTCGTCAGCGGCGCTGCTCCATTGGACTCCACCGCCGGCGATGATGACGGGGCGTTGGGCAGCGGCAAGGACCGCAGATGCCTTGTCGATTAGGCCTTGGTCACCCCTGGAGCGAGTCTGGCCAGGCCGGTATGCCTCAGGGCTCATCAGGTCCAACTCGATCTCTGCGCCGGGCAGCAGGTCTCTGGGAATGTCGATCAGCACCGGGCCCATCTTTCCTGACGTGGCGACCCGGAAGGCGTGGCGGAGGGCTTCGGGCAGCACCTCGATCTTGTTGATGGCAAAGGCTGCCTTGGTGATCGGCTTGAAGAGGGCGACCTGGTCGAACTCCTGAGTGGAGTCGCGGTTCTGGTGGCTGCGAGAGGCGGACGGGGCGATCACCACGACCGGCGAGTGGGCCACGAAGGCCGAGCCGATTCCGTAGGTCAGGTTCAGCACTCCGGGGCCGTTGGTCACCAGGCAGACGCTGGGTTTCCCGGAGATGCGGCTGTAGCCGTCGGCCATCAAAGCCGCGCCCTGCTCGTGACGCACGCCGATGAACCGGATGTCATCGCGGTCGTACAGCGGGTCTAGGATATCTAGGAATGACGAACCCACGATGCCGAACATGTGGGAGACCCCTTCCTGCCGCAGCATTTCGATAACCGCCACGCCTGCATTCATCTTCTGTGCCAATCGATTTACCTCTAATTAAGTACCAGGGAGTTAATTTCGATCACTGAGTCACGCCTGAGCGTCGACCGGAACATCGAACCGAAGTTTATCATAAGGCCCGAAAGAGTCAGTAGGATGGAAAGCGCCAGGAGGCCCGAAAAAATCAGGAGGATGGAAAGCGCCAGGAGGATGAAAAGGGTCAGGCCAAATTGACTGGTCGCCAGCCTCACCGTAGAATCGGGAAGCGACCCACGATTATTTTGAAAAATCCCTTCTCCATCTCAAGGGGAAGGTTAGTCCGGCCAAGCCGGTTATGGAGGAGAGAGGATGGCTTACGAAACGATATCGGTGGAGAACGAAGACGGTGTGGCGATCATCACGCTGAACCGGCCGGAGGTCCTGAACGCCATGAACCATGTCCTGAACACCGAGCTCCACGATGCGGTGGTGGCGGCAAATGCCGACGATGACATCGGCTGCCTGGTAATTACGGGTATCGGCGAGAAGGCCTTCTCAGCCGGTGGCGACATCCACGAACAGCGCGACGACGCCAAGAACCGCACAGAAGAAGAACTGGACGAACGCGCAGGGCTGCACTCCCGCTGGATATACGAACTTTCCGCCTCGCCCAAACCGGTCATCGGAATGATGAACGGCCTGGCTTATGGCGGCGGCGCAGTGCTCGCATCCTGTCTGGATATTCGTGTTGGCTGCGAGAACACCAAGTTCCGCTTCCTGGCCGTGGCCTATGGGCGCATCAACTGCACCTGGACCTTGCCCAATCAGGTCGGCTGGCCCAAAGCCAAAGAACTGCTGTTCACCGCGCGGGTAGTGGAAGCCGAAGAAGCATTTCAGATCGGTCTGCTGAACCATCTGGTGCCGTCGGGCGAACTTCGGGCCAAGACCATGGAGATGGCCACCCTCATCGCCAAGAATCACAGGGCGTCGGTGATTGGCGTCAAGCAGATATTGATCGAGGATATGACCACTGACCTAGAAGGTATGTGGAAGAACGAGAAAGACTTCACCGCAGTGAACAAAGGCTTTGGAGTTGAAGACGCGTTCCCCGAGTTCCTGGCCAGAAAAGGACGGCCGTAAAGAGAACGCACCCAAGTCAGAAACCGGTAGCGAGCAAGATCAGGGAGGAAACCTTGGCCCTAACTCAGGAACAGATGGCGGCTTCACCCAAGGCGCTGTCAGGCATTCGGGTGGTGGACTTCACTTGGGTAAGGGCCGGTCCCTGGGCGACCAGGTGGCTGGGGGCATTGGGGGCCGAGGTCATCAAGGTCGAATGGCCGTTGTCGGAACGGGGCCGGACCACCGGTGGCTCAGCGCCCGGCATGGAGCCAAGCCTTAATACCAGGACTAACTTCAACGACTCCAACGCCAACAAGAAGGGCATCACCGTAAACCTGCGTTCGGAAAGGGGCCTCGACCTGGTCAAGAGACTGATCTCGGAATCCGACGTCGTGGTTGAGAACTTCAGCGCCAAGACCTTGCAGAGCTGGGGTCTGGGTTACGACGAGTTATGTAAGCTCAAACCGGACATCGTCTACGTCTCCCAGGCGGGCTTCGGCCACACCGGACGGCACCGCGAATACCTCACCATGGGCCCCATTGCCCAAGCGTTCTCGGGTATGTCATTTCTTTCTGGGCTGCCCGGCAAGCAGCCAGCCGGCTGGGGTTGGTCTTACCTGGACGATACCGGTGGGATGTACATCGCGTTTTCCACCATGACCGCTCTCTACCACCGCAACATGACCGGCCAGGGCCAGCACGTTGACCTTTCGCAGATGATCATGGGCGCGACACTTAACGGCTCCGCGTTACTGGATGCCACAATCAATGGTCGCCCGTCAAATAGAGAGGGATTCCCCCCGGGCAACCGGGCCCATTGGCCTGGCACGCCGATGTTGAACAACTACCGTGGACCAACCACGGCCCCGCACAACGCCTACCGGACCAAAGGCGGCGGCTACAACGACTGGTGTACCATCACCTGCTTTTCGGAGGATGAATGGCGGCGTTTGGTGGCGGTCATGGACTCCCCCCAATGGGCGACCGACACCAAGTTCACCACCCTTGGCGGCCGATTGGACCATCAGGAAGAACTTGACCAGGGTATCCAGGCCTGGGCCGAGACCATCGAGAAATACCAGTTGATGGAACTCTGCCAGGCAGCCGGTGTGCCAGCCATGCCGGTCCAGAGCACTGAGGACCGAGTGGAGCACGACCCGCAGCTCCGCCACCGTGAGCTTTACCTGGAACTCGAGCACCCGGTTATCGGGCGTTACAAATTCCAAAATGCGCCGTTCAAACTGTCGGAAACCCCGGCGATAAACTTCAAACCCGCTCCCATGATCGGACAGCACAACCAAGAGGTATTCGAGGGGATTCTTGGTCTCACCCATGAAGAGCTCGTGGCCGGGTACGACGACGGCACTTTCTGGCCCAACTCCCTGGACCGCTTCTCGTACATGGACGAGATGATCAAGGCAGAACCGGTGCCCTACGCCGGCCCACGCACGACCGCCGAGAGAGAAGTTCCTGCTAACGGCACCGCAGATAATGGCCCATTGTCCGGCTTGAGAGTGCTTGAATTGGCCGATGAAAAGGGCCAGTGGTGCGGGAAATTGATGGCCGATCTCGGTGCCGAAGTAATTAAGATAGAGCCGCCTGGTGGCGAGGCTTCACGCACGGTTGGGCCGTTCTTGGACGATGTACCCCACCGAGACCGCAGCCTGTCCTTCTGGCATTACAACACCTCCAAACGGGGTGTCACGCTAAACCTGGAAACCGAAGACGGCCGGGACCTCTTCAAGAAACTGGCGGCCTCGGCCGATGTCATTTTGGAGACTTTCGATGCCGGGTACCTGGCGTCGTTGGGTCTGAGCTACGAAACTCTTTCCGAGTCGAACCCGCGGCTGATCGTGTGTTCGCTGACCCGGTTCGGCCAGACCGGCCCCTGGCGGGACTACCGGACCAGTGACCTGCTTCACCTGGCGGCCGGAGGGCAGATGGGCTGCTCTGGCTACGACCCTGCGGACGACCCCGACCAGTCCCCCATTGCACCCGGCGGCGGCAACGCCTGGCACACCGGCAGCCATTACGCCTACATGGCCATACTCGCCGCACTGATGCACCGTACCAACTCGGGCCGGGGCCAGTACATCGACGCTTCGGTCCACGACGCCTGCGCCCTGACCACCGAGATGCACGTGAATACCTACATCTACCAGGGCGACGTGGTCTTGCGTCAGACTGGCCGTCACGCATCTGTGCTGCCCACCGAATTAAGCCAATTGAAATGCAAAGACGGCAAGTACGTCAATGCTGCAGCGTCGCGGGTGACGTTCCGCGAGTTCCCGACGTTGGTCGAGTGGATGGACAGCCACGGACTGGCCGACGACCTCACGTACGAAAGATACAAAGACTCCGCGGTATTCGCGGATAGCGGCGACCATATCAACGATGTAGTCGCCAACTTCGCCGCCAACCTGACCCGCGACGAGATCGCCCACGGCGGCCAGGAACGGGGCTTCAACTGGGGCGCCGTCCGTACCCCCGACGAGCTTATCGACGAAGGCCATCTGAACGACCGTGGCTTCTGGGTCGACGTGCCGCATCCTGAACTCGGCAAGACCTTCAAGTACCCCGGACCCGCCGGCATCTACAACGGCTCGCCCTGGCGCATATCCAGCCGGGCACCACTAATCGGAGAGCACAACGAAGAGATTTTCTGCGGGGAACTAGCCCTGCAAAAGACCGAACTAGCCTACCTAGCCGAAGCCGGTGTCATATAAATTGCAGCCTTCAAACTGAGGAAAATCCCTTCCCCCTCGCAAGGGGGAAGGTTAGGATGGGGGCCGTTGCTTGCATTACAATTCAACTATCCCCTTGAAGCCCAAACCACCCGCAAGAGGCGCAATTGATCCCCTGGAAACTACTAGGCACGGCACAAACGTCCAGAAATGGCGCTGAGCTCCGGCTGTACCAGCGCGACACCGAGTTCTCGATCAAGGCCGACAACCAAGAACTCATGAACAGCCAGGTACACGGTTCGGAAGACGCTTTGGCCAAACTCGCCTGCGAGAAGGTCACGAACCATCCGGCTGTTCGGGTGCTGATCGGGGGCTTGGGCTTGGGATACACCCTGCGAGCCGCACTGGACGAACTGAAACCCGACGCGGAAGTCGTCGTTGCCGAGATCGTGCCTGACGTGGTCCAGTGGAACCGGGATTTCCTGGGGCATCTTGCCGGCAGTCCCCTGGATGACCAGCGGGTTAAAGTCGAAGTGGCTGATGTCGCTCAGTTGATCAAGACTGCCATTGGCGGCTACAACGCCATCATGCTGGACGTCGATAACGGCCCTCAGGCAATGACCCAAGAAGGCAACGAATGGATCTACGGATACGATGGCCTGGAATCATCTTTCGACGCCCTCCGGCCCAAAGGTGTGCTGTCCATCTGGTCCACCGACTCTGACCCGGCATTCACCAGACGGCTGCTCAAGACCGGATTCAAGGTCGAAGAGGTCAAAGCCCGCGCCCGTGGCGGCAAAAAGGGCGGCGGACACTACTTCGTCTGGGTTGCCACCCGCCCTTAGACGTCCTCTACAGGCACCGTTGCGATTCCATAAGTTCCGTAGAAGAAATTAGCGTAATGGGTTGATCCACCGGTTACGAAGAGCAGGTACTGCTCCGGGGTTTCCAGAGCGGGGATGGTCGCGTCGGGGTCATCGGCCAGGTGTTGCAACTCCGGGTGGTGCAGCCACTTACCATCGGCATCCACCGGCATATCGCCCTTACTCAACACCGATTGTAGAGACACGCGGCAGTTCTGGTGCAACCAGGCCTGGGCGTCCTGCTTGCTCATACCGGCCTCGGCCATGATGACCGCCCTTGATGGGCTGAGAATGATCGGGTGGTATGGCCCCTGATAGAGCACTCTCTTGTTGGTGTGGCCAACCTGGGCGGAGTCCCAACCCCTGAGCCAGCCACCGGCCCCGGCGTTGGGGTAAAACATCATGGATGCGATGTTGTTTAGGGTATCTTCGTGCGTCTTTGACCTGGGGTCGATCACCGTTGTCGGGCCGGTCACAGTCACCACGGTAACCGTGCTTTCGTCTCTCTTGAACCCTTTATCCATGTGATAGGGCTGCCAGGGGCTGACCCCTTCGTTCTCGGCGATGCACATGCCGAATTTGGTCGGAAGGCCGATGAAATTCGGGTCTCCGGCGCCCGCGTTGCAGTAGCCGATATTGATCAGACACAGCCGCAGCGCCCGGCCGATAGAGGTGTTGGCGCTGTTGATGACGCCCGGGCCCATGGCGGTAGTTCCGAAGTTGATTCCGGCTTTCTTGGCGATGGGGCCATTGACCAGGATTATAGGCGCCTCCGTGTGGCCGGAGACCTGCATGTCCCGGTGGTTCATCTCCGGCTGGGCGAGGCAATCAATGGCCGCAAGCAGCACGGGAAACTGCTCCGGGCGGCAGCCAGCCATGACAGCATTGATGGCGATCTTTTCCACCGTGGCCAGCCCGAAGCCCGGCTCCATCACCATGAGCACGTCCTGGGGAGCCCGTTTTGTACCCTTCAGCATCTGCTCAACGGCGGCCGGAGTGGGCGGGATGACGGGGATGCCGTCGCTCCAGTCGCGTTCGGCCAGGAAGCGGTTCACCGCGTCCAGACCCTCCGGCGTCTCATCAAGTTCCACCGTGAATATCTCGGTCGATCTGCTGCCACGCGCCGCACCTCTGGCGACCCCAGCGGAAGCAGGCAATGTGGTGAGGCGCTCGATGATCTCGTCGATCTGTTCATCGACCATCGTGTGAATGAAGTCTGCTTGCTGGCCGGTGGTGGCGTGGGGGATGGTCACGAATGACGCGCTAGGTTGGCCCCAGCCATCAACGCACGACTGCCAGGCCCTGGCAAAGCTCCTGGCGGCGATGGCAACGGCTGGTACTCCGGCCTTCTCAACGGCGACCATGTCGTGGGCAAGCCACGAAGTACAACCGCCTCAATGGGCGGTCGCGCCAATCATGGCGTCAACCTCGGTGGCGATCAGCGCCGCTTCCTCGTCATCGATATGGTTCCCGCGGCTGAGGGCCGGGCGGCCGGGCCTGATGTCGCCGCCGTACCGCTCGAATTTTACATTTGGGAACCGGCGGCTGATGTGTTCGGCCACCCGGTCCACCGCGATATCAGCGCCGCCGGTCATATTGTTGTAAAGGCCGATGGTCTTGCCCTCAAGGCCAGTCAAGCGAGGGGCTGGTGGGACTTTGAAATCGACCCTGTCAGCGGCAGGGGACATTATCTGCAGCTTCATACTATTTCTCCTATGGATTAGTGCGGGGTGGATCAGAGCGCGGCGGCTCATCTTTAAGGCCAAACCCGGTTACCGGAACCAACACGTCATCACCTTCTTGAATGACGTCTTGTGCGGCCAATAATTCCAGGCCGGCAAACGCAGCCGCAGACGTCGGTTCGGCAAAGATGCCCTCCTGTTCGGCCAGGTCTTTTTGCATCTGCAAGATGCTTGATTCCTCGACCGCCACCGCCGAACCGCCGGTCAACCGCAATATCTGAAGTATCTGCCACCGGCGGGAGGGAGCAGAGATGGAGATGCCTCCAGCGACGGTTTTCGTGGCTACTTCTGGGTTCCAGGCCTGGCCGTTAAAGGCCGCAACCAAGGGCATCACATTCCGGGACTGGACGCAGTGGAGCCGAGGAACTTTCTCGATCTTGCCAGCTTGCTTGAGTTCGTTGAACCCATTGAACGCCCCGATCAGAAGGGAGCCATTGCCCACTGGGAAGACGATGTGGGCGGGCATGGCGTCGTCAAACTGCTCCACGACCTCGTAGGCGAAAGCCTTGGTGCCCTCCGCGAAGTAGGGGCTCAGCATATGGGATGCGTAGACTAGGTCATTCTGCTTGGCGTAGTCGATGGCCGCATCTGTGACCGCCGCCCTGGGGCCTTCTATGGGGTGAATCTCGGTGCCGTAGGCCCTGATCTGGCTGAGCTTGGCCTCGGGTGCGTCGGCTGGGACGAAGATGTGGGACTTGATACCGGCTCGGGCCGCGTAGGCCGACACCGAAGCACCGGCATTACCCGACGAATCCTCCACCAACTCAGTCACACCGTGCTCGCAGGCGACCGACAACATCGTCGCGGTGCCCCGGTCTTTGAAGGAACCGGTTGGGTTCAAGAACTCCAGCTTGGCGTACAGGCGGCCTAATGGCAGATGAGCGCCAATGGTATTCAGGATGACCGAAGGAGTGTTCCCCTCGCCGAGCGAGACCTTGAAACTAGAATCGTGTACCGGGGAGGGAATTCCGAGGCCGTCAGGGTGTGAGTTGTACGCCACGTCCAGGGGCGATCCGCAATCGCGGCAGGCCTCCGACGACATATCAGCTGGGCGCGAGGCGCCGCACTTTGGGCAGCGGAGTTCGATGTGTGACATTAGGTGAGTCGGTATTGATTGGGACTATTTTGAAGTTGGTAGCCCTGCTGCTTTCCAGCCTCGCATGCCGCCGTCCATATAGGTCACGTTGGTGAATCCCATCTCGTGTAGCACCTGGGCCCCAAGTGCCGCCATCTGGCCGCCGCCTCAAGTCACTATGACCTGCCGGGACCGGTCCGCAAGGCGTTCGTCCCGCAACCTCTCGGCTATCTCCAGGTCGGCGCGCATGGGCAGTGAACCCAGGGAGATCATCACCACTTCGGGAGCGCGGTCTTCCATGGGGACAGACTCGGCGTCTCGAACTTCGATCAGGAGGGCTTTCGGGTCGTCTTTCAGCCGCTGCTGCGCCTCTTCCGGAGACACACCCGTCACGACAACCTTCGCCGCGGTCACCATATCCGTCCAGCTCTTCGCCATGCTCAACTCCCGATCGGTAATTTCTGAAATCAGCTTGCTCCCCTGAGCGTAGTCGGGCCGTGACCCATCGTCAAGTTACGCCAGGTCTCCGACTACCCCACAACTACTTGGTGGTCGAGCAGGATGCCACCATGAAGGTAGGCGATGGAGATTGGGTCGCGCAGAACGGCGGCCCTGACCATGTCCAAGGGAATGTCCTGCGGCGTTCCCGGCACCGTGATCCGGCGCACCACAGGGCGGTTACCGAGGACTCCGTCAGCGGCGTTGGACTGAGCTTCATTCCGCCCGCCGGGAATCGGTTTCATGAACAACTCGACTTTGAGGCTGTCCGGTCCTCCGTTCCCGCCTGGTAGCAGTTGGCTCAGCGTGGCGGCGGTCGACGCCGCCCAGCCACCGTGGGCCAATGGGAAAGGGCCAGGTACCCACCCGCCCGAGCTATGCCCGCCGAGCACTATCGACCCGCTGGAGCGGGTCAGGTTGGCGTACCGGACCGTGACCTTCGCCTCGCCTTCGTGGGCCATGGCTCCGGACTCGTCCAATTCCTTGGTGTCCAGCAGGTATTTGGCGTGCGCCGTGCCGGAAGGGATGGCAGCCAGGTCACCTTCCAGTGGCTGGAGTGATTCAGGGTTAGGAGACGCAGAGACGATTTCACCTGAACTCCACCGGACTTCGTCCTCCACCTGCATCGAACCCTTGTTCAGGGCCTGCCCCACCGGACAGAAATTGGATGCCCGCTCGATCCGGACACGCTCTGACTCTGAGATATTGCCGTACAGGGTCACCAGTTCTCTAACCCCGAAACCGATGCCGTTGGGGAGCGCTGTGGGTTCCACCGCGAAATCGACGGTGATGTCCTCCAGGGCAATCTTGCCTCGGTCGGCCACGCCGACCAATGTGACGACGGTTCAAGCAGCCCAGGCGGCCACTGAGAGGTATTGGGCCGGAAGGCCGACCATATCAGCGCCGGGGTTGGGTATACCGGTCAGGTACGACCACGGCCCGTTCGGCGCCTGCCCGGCCCCGACTACCGCGATCACTGAATCTTTATCGACAGACCGGGCGAATATATTTGGCCTGTCCCGCCGCCAGTGTTTTGCGCCATGAATCGTCTCCAGATGTTATGTAACATCGCGTTGGGTAAGTTATTGTAAGCGGGCCTTTCCCCTCTTACGATGTTTTTCGCGATGAAATTTGGATTCGATAGGAGATCGACATGAAAGTCGGCGTGAACCTGATCAACTTTGGCCCGGGTGTCAGCCTTGAATCGATGAAGCGCTGGGCGCAGTTATCAGAGTCCCTGGGCTATCACCTGATCATGACGTCCGACCATGTCGCCATCACCCCGGATGTGCACTCTCGCTACCCCGCGCCGTTCTACGAGCCGATCTCGCTGCTTGGTTGGCTGGCCGGTGTCACAGAGACCGTCGAGATTGGCACGACCGTACTGATCGTGCCCTACCGGAATCCTATTGAGATCGCGAGAGCGTTCGCTAATATCGACGTGCTAAGCGGCGGCCGTCTGATTCTGGGAGTTGGTATTGGATGGGCCCAGGAGGAATTTAAGGCTTTGAAAGTTGCCTACAAGTCGAGGGGCGCCATAACCAACGAGTACTTGGAGGCGATCAAGCTCCTCTGGACCCAGGATGTGGCATCGTATGACGGCAAGTTCGCGGCCTTCACGGACGTCCACACGGCACCTAGGCCGGTGCGGACTCCCCATCCTCCCATCTGGGTGGGCGGCCCCAGCGATGCGGCTCTGCGGCGCACGGTGCGCTACGGCGACGCGTGGCATCCCATTCGCATACGCCTGGACTGGTTCAAACAGACGGGTATACCCCGGCTGAAAGAGATCGTTGAAGAAGAAGGTCAAAAGATGCCGGACCTGTGCCCAAGGATCAGGCTCCGGATAACGGACTCAGGCATGCCGGATGAAGACCGTGTGGCCGGAGAGGGCAGTCTGGACCAGGTTCACCGTGACCTAGCTGAACTGGAAGCGCTGGGCTGTACCTACGTGGTCCTGGACACCTACTTTGACGATATCGAGGCAACCAGGGACAACGAGGCTTCGTGGCGGATGCTCAGCGTGTTGGCCGAAAAAGTGCTGGACCTGGGAAAGCAGACGGTGCGGTGATTGGCTATTTGGGACCAGTTACTTCCGGTAATACCGGACCTCGAACGTAAGGGCGCCGACCTTTGACGTATAAGGGCCGTGGGGCATCCCCGGTGGGCGGCAGGCGGACATTCCGGCGGTGAAGGTCTGATTGATCCTCTTGTCGTGAATCTCGCCTTCGATGATATAGACCTCCTCCCAGAAGTCATGGGTGATCACTTCGTCAGTATCCACGCCAGCCTCGAACCGCAGCATCCTGGTGGCTACTCCAGCCTCAGGGTCGAAAGCCAGTATCTTTTCCGTCATACCCTCACCGGCGGCACCAGAGTCCGCCGCCACGGGCGTCCAGGACACCTCTTCGTGATGGTGAAACTCCCGTTCTACTTTCGGCATTGTCAGTCCTCCGGGTGATTGGGATATGCTTCTCTAGCCGTTGAGCGTGCCCTTGGTGCTGGGTATCTGCGACGGTGCGCGTGGGTCCGGTTCTAGAGCGTCGCGCAGGGAGCGGGCGAGGGCTTTGCACAGGGCTTCGGCCTTGTGGTGGGGGCTGACGCCGGCGAGGATCTTGGCGTGGAGGTTTATCTTCCCTTCCAGGGCGAACGACTCGAAGAAGTGCTTGACCAGCGAACCGGGCAAGGTCTCCACCATCGTGTCGTCCAGGGTGGTTTCAATCACCGCGTAGCCACGGCCGCTGCAGTCCAGCGAGACCATGGCCAGGGTCTCGTCCAAGGGCACCATCGCGTGGCCCATACGTCTGATACCGCGAGCATCGCCCAGGGCTTCGTTGAATGCCCGCCCCAAGGTGATGGCGACATCTTCCACCAGGTGATGCCAGCCGACGTGCACATCGCCCTTGGCTTTGAGGTTTATGTCGATCAGGCCGTGCCGGGAGATCTGGGAGACCATGTGGTCAAGAAACCCGTTTCCGGTGTCCACTTCATAGACGCCGGAACCGTCCAGGTCGAGGGTCAGGCTGATCTCGGTCTCGCCGGTTTTTCGTTCGATACTTGCAGTGCGCCCGTTAGCTGGCATCACTTCCTCCTCACGATTCAATCATATGATCAAGATACACGAATCAGGCACACAACTCGGTAAAAGCAGCTACAACAGCGTCGGTCTCGTGGGGGAGGCCGATGCTGGTCCTGATGAAGTTCTTCAACCGGCCGCTGCTCCAGTAGCGGAGGAATATTCCCCTACTGCAGAGGCCATCGAATATCTCTTTGCCGCGCCCGTCCGGCACCTGGCAGAGGATGAAGTTGGCCCGCGACGGCCAGGGTGTCACGTTGGGCACCTTTTCCAGCATAGCCATCATCCGGTCGCGTTCTTCCACTATCTGGTTCACCCGTCTCAACAGACCGGGGGTGTCTTCCAGTGATGTTGTCAGGGCCACCTCGGCGGCCAGGTTCACGTTGTACGGCGGCTTCATGGCCATCATGGTCGCGGCCAGGTCCGGGTCCATAGCGCCCACGCCGATTCGCAAGCCAGCCAGCCCAGCCCATTTGCTGAAGGTCCGCAGCACCACCAGGTTTTGGTACTCGGCCAACATTGGGATGGCGGTGTCGCCGCAGAACTCGAAGTAGGCCTCGTCCATCACCACCAACAAGCCGGTGTCCAGCAGGGCACGGGTCTGGGACTCGGGAACGATGTTCCCGGTAGGATTGTTGGGCGAGGTCAAGAAGATGATCTTGGTCTTGGGCGTGATGGCCGCCTTCATGGCTTCCAGGTCGATGTCGAAGTTTTCGTCCCGGTCGACGGAGATACATTCGCCGCCACAGATCCCAGCCGAGAACGCATACATGCCGAAGGTCGGCGCAGGGACAATCACGTTGTCGCCGATGCCCACATACATGCGCAACAGCAGGTCGATCAGCTCGTCGCTGCCGTTGCCCGCTACGATCTTTTCCGTCTCCACGTTCAGGTAGCCCGACAAAACTCGGCGCAGGCCGCGCTGGTCAGGATCGGGATAGTAGTTGTAGTTCTGGTAATTACCTAAAGCCGCAGCCACTTTCGGAGATGGGCCGTAGGGGTTCTCATTGCCGTTCAGGCGGATGATCTTCTCTGGGGGTATTCCGGCCCGCTCGGCCATGACCTCCATCGGATCAACGCCCTCATAGGTCTGAAGCGCTTGGATGTGCGGGAGCATCGACGGCATGTTTTTGTTATCAGGCATATCAGGCCCCTTTCGTCAGGGAGTCTAACCTGATCTGAACTGCGGAGGCGTGTCCCGAGAGACCCTCCGCATCAGCGATGTGTACGGCCGCCTTGCCCAGTTTCTGGAACTCGGCTGGGCTGAGTCCGACCACCGGCATGGTGCGCAGGAAGTGGTGCACGCTGAGAGCGGAACCGAACCTGGCTGTCCCCCCGGTGGGCATCACGTGACTGGGTCCGGCGATGTAATCGCCCATGACTTCGGGGGAGTACTCGCCCAGGAACAGACCGCCGGCGTGCTTGATCTTGTCGACCCAGGACCAGGGGTCGTCCAGCAGCAGGCACAGGTGTTCGGGGGCGATGCGGTTGACCAAGTCAACGGCTTCTTCCAGGTCGTCAACCAACACCACACGTCCCTGGCGGTCCAGCGCAGCTTGAGCGACTTCGCCTCGGGGCTGTTCCTTGATCATACGGGCGACTTCAGACTCTACCTGGTCGATCAATTCTTGGCTGTTGGTGATCAGGATGGCGGTGGCCAATGGGTCGTGTTCCGCCTGGGCGATGAGGTCGGCGGCGCAGAAGCTGGGGTTGGCGGTCTTGTCGGCCAACACGATCGTTTCAGTCGGGCCGAATACACCGTCGATATCCACTGCGCCCTGGACCAGTTTCTTGGCGTAAGAGACGAAGATGTTTCCCGGGCCGCAGATCTTGTCGACTTTAGGGACTGACTTGGTTCCATAGGCCATGGCTGCGATGGCTGGCACTCCGCCGACCTGATAGAGGGCGTCAACACCAGCGATCTCTGCGGCGACCATCACGGCCGGATTCAATGCCTGCCCGCGTTGGGGCGGCGTGCAGAGGATGACCTCCCGAACTCCAGCCACCCGCGCCGGCACGGCGGTCATGAGGACAGTCGAAGGGTAGGCGGCGCTGCCACCGGGGGCATACAGGCCCACCCGGTCGAGCGGACGTATCAGCTCACCAAGGCCCTGCTTGCGGTCGATCCAATCGCTGGGCATGGTCGATTCGTGGAAATCGCGCACCCGCTGGGCGGCCAATTCCAAAGACTCGTGAAGTTCTTTGCTGATCGAGTCGCGGGCCTGGGCCATCTGCTTTTCGGTAACCCGGAAATCTTCCAGGTCTGAGCCGTCCAGAAGCTTGGCGTAGCGCAACACAGCGCTGTCGCCTTCGTTACGCACGTCGTCCAGCATCTGGTTTATCGACTGCAGCGGACTCACTCCCTTGCCGAAGGCTTCTTCGGTTCGGGCGAGTACCGACTCGGGCAGCGAGTCCAGGTCCAGAGGGTCGATGCGGACCAGAACGTTCTCGGCGTTCTGGACACCTTTTATCACGTTAAGGGCCAATTGGATTCTCCATTTTTTCCGTGTTCTCTATTTAATCCGACAGGTTAATCCGGTAAAAATTCCCGGACCTGAACGATACTGGCCGCCAAGGCACGTTCTTGGTAGGCCGAGACTTGGCCCTCGGGCACTTTCTCGTAGACCTGCTCCAGGCTGCGGGGCATCTCTTCTATGAAACGCTCCACCGTATGCAGGACATCTTCATCATCACGATACAGCCGGTTGAGTGCGCCTTTCAACCGGTCCCAGGTGAATTCCCAGACCTGGAACCGCCCAACGCGGTCCTTCCACTCGCCGAGCAACCCCTCTTCGAAAAAGGGCATGGACACGTCGTTGTCCGAGCAGGCCAACCAATGCTCCGGGTGGTTATCACCGGTGATCTGGGGCAGGGCCTGCCGGTCCAGGTCCAGTTGCATCGCCCGGTCCCAGATGTTGGCTTCGATCTGATCGTCGGTCAGCCGGGTTGCTTCAGCCGTATCGAAGTGGGGCCGGAAAACGCTGGTTATCCAGACCTCATCTGCCGCCAAATGGCATACGTAGCCGGCCAGAAAAGCCAGTGACGCCGGTGACATGTCCTCGAGCAGTTCCGGGTGCATCTTGAACATGGTTGCGGTCCCGGTGCCGACCTCCGCCACCGATAGGGGCGCAAAATGGGTCTGCTCCCTGGGCCACCTGGTCATGGCGCGGATGTCCGGGGCGGTCGAGCCGAGGTAGTAGGCGCCAAGGTGGTCGAAGACGTAGCTTTTGTCCAGCTGCTCGGCAACCTCGTTGGCTAGGTGTATGTGCATCGGTAGATTGGGCATTATTCATCAACCCTCCGGCTGCCTATGGGAAACCGGACGGGACCAGTACGGTTAGTGATTCCTGCCAAACAGGGCTTCGTAGGCCTCGGAGTGGCCGTCGAAGAGATAACTCAGTTGGGAGGCGGCGACATCTATAGCGCCGCAGCCGCGCAGGTGGTCAACGGCTTCTAAAAGCTGTCCTTTTTTAATCAGGAGACTGACGTTGAACCAGTCTTGTTCTTCGATGTTATAGACCCGGGCGACGGTCGGCCCGCGCAGTCCGGCCAAGTCGGGTCGGGCCAGCACGGTGGAGCTGACCTCCTCTGCCGATGACGCCCGTACGTTGGCGGTGACCCGGTAGTAGGGCTCAGCCCTGAGATGGCCCTCCATGAGTTCGACGATGGAGCGGGCCAGGGCCAATGACTTCCCGGAAGCCGATAGCGTGACCGGGTTGGCGATGAGGCACGACTGGGACGCCAGGATGGTGCCTTCATCCAATTGTTTCAGTTGGTTCTCCCGGAGTGTTGCCCCGGTGGCCGTCAGGTCGGCGATCAGGTCGGCGTAACCGGCGGCAGGAGCGGCTTCCATCGCGCCGCTGGCCGGGACCAGGGTGAAATAGTTGATGCCCCGCTCGTACAGATAACCCCGCAACAACCGGGGGTACTTGGTGGCTATGCGTAGCTGCTTGCCCTCTTGCCGGAATTCTAACGCCAGGTCGGCCAGGTCGGAGAGGGAAGTAACGTCCATCCAGGAGTTAGGAACTGCCATCACGAACTCGCAACGGCCGTATTCCAGGTCTTCGATCAACACCGAGGCCCGTGCTTCGTCACTGCGGTATTCCAATACCCGGTCGAGCCCGGTGATCCCCAGTTCGGCGCTGCCTTCTTCAACCTTCTGGGCAACATCGGACGAGCGCTGGAACAGCACTTCAACTCCGGGTATGGCGGGCACCGAGCCGGTGTAGCGGCGCGAGTTGGGGCGTGACACAGCCAAGCCGCAGGCCTTCATGAAGGCCATGGTCGATTCGTACAGTTCGCCGTCGCTGGGCAAAGCGATACGCAGCAGGCCGTGACCGTTCTGCTTATTTTGCTGTTGGACAGTCATTATTTAGCCCCGATCGAAATAAGAGCATCCAAGTTATAAGCAAAGCCCAGGGCCGGGACGGCTTCGGAGCCACCCAAAGCCCTCGAAAGCGTGTCGTAGCGGCCGCCGCCACCCAGCGTGCCCGGCCAGCCGGAGTGGCTGACCTCAAATATCACACCGTTGTAGTACGCCAGGCCGCGCACCAGACCGAAGTCCAGTGATATCCGGCCCTTGGCATCGGACCCTTCCGACATCTGTTTGATGACTTCAGAGAGACGGTCGGCGGCGTCTTGATTGGCGCCGGCCGAGGCCAAAGTCTTCTTGACCGACTCAAGCGCCTGACCGGGTTCACCTTTGATGGCCGCCAGGTCGCAGGCCAGTTCTAGGCCGTGCCGGAGTTGGTCTTCGTTGTCGGTGCCTCTGATCTTGTGGAGCAGGCGTTCGACGACATCCTCGGGGGTGCGCTGGCCAAGCTGGTCAGCGGAGTTCCACTGGAGTATGCCGAGCAGCACAGACCTTGCCTGCGCGTCGTCCAGGCCTTTGATGGCCTGACGCAATGCAGCGTCTTCGGAATCGCCGTGGCCGTTGGAACCTCCCACCAGGTGGAGGTGCTTTCCTTCCTCCAGGAACTTGGGCACCACGGACTGGCCCTCGCTCAACAGAGGCATGCTCTGGATGATGAACGACCGGGCGCGCTCCGACAATCCCACAGGGGCCAGCAGGCTATCTAGTACGTCAAGGTCGGCTAATTTCAGGCTCCAATCGTCTAGTCCCAACTTGGTTGGTACGGCGACGGCTAGCGTGAGTAGCTCAACGTCCGCTGAAATCTCCGAAGAACCGATGAGTTCTCCGCCAATCTGGGTGAACTGGCTGCTGGCCTCAGGGTGGGAGGTATCAAACCGGAAGACCGGCCCGCAGTACTGCCACCGGGCCGGGAGCGTGATGCTGGCCGAATTCTCCAGGTAGTGCCGCATGATGGGCGAGGTGAATTCAGGGCGCAGGCTGACCGAGTTGCTTCCGGCGTCGGTGAAACTGTAGAGCTGGGAGGCTAACTCGCCGCCGGATTTCCTCATGAAAAGCTCGGTTGGCTCGAGGACCGGTGTTTCGATCTGCCGGTAACCGTAGCCGCCCAACAGCTGGCACAACCGCTCTTGAAGGTCTAGCTTTTTACGCCATGCGTCCTCAGACAGGTCATTCATGCCCTGTAGACGCGAGACGGTATTGCCGGATTGTGTTGGTTGGCGGTACATGTGGGAAGGCCAGTTTCCAGGGAATAAATCGTAAAACAAATAAGGACGCCTCGACTGGTTAGAGACGCCCAGGGACTCAGGATATTGTACATCAGGCCAGGTGTTACTTCCAAGAATATTAGCTGTGGTCAAGCGGCGGTTCGATGGCCTTGCCACCGGCCGTCTGATCGCCCTGGGTGAGAGTAACTCTGTTCAGGCGTGTTGACCGCCAGCGATAGCCTGGAACTATCACTCCAACAGCGGATTGGCTACTGGTGCCTATGCAGAGGCTCGTTATACTTAGTCTTAAAGATAATCATTGACAATTGTTATTCGCATTAATAATCATATTTAGCTAGGTCGACTTTAGCTAAGTCGGCGTCCGGCCCACGGACGGAGGAACAAGCCTAAAGAATGAACACTGATGTCCAAGAACTCCAATCGTCATCATCGCCGGCCATTGGGCCAACTACGACGCCAGCCACTATGCCGACCACTATCAAAGGCATTCTGGACCAGGGCGAGCCTTCCCACGTAGCGATCATATCCCCTGCTAGCCCGGTGCTCACCTACGGCGAGCTCAAGCTCCAGGTCGATTCCTTGGCGAATCAGCTGCGTTCGTTTGGCATTGGCCGGGGGGACCGCGTAGCCATCACCCTGCCCAACGGCGTAGAGAACATCGTTTCCTTCTTGGCGATCACTGTGGCAGGAGCGACTGCCGCCCCCCTAAATCCTGCCTACACGAATGAAGAGTTCCGCTTCTGCCTTGAAGATACCAACGCCAAGGCAGTTATCAGCACCCCCGAAGAGACCGAGGCGATCAAGGCAGACCTCCCTGATTCAACCTTTGCTATCGCGGTCAATTCTGATTTCGCGGGGCAGACCCATTTCACAGCCAATGAAAGGCCGTTTGAATCGCGTCCCGTCGAGCCTTCGAAAGCCGACGACGTCGCATTGGTGTTGCACACCAGTGGCACCACCAGCCGTCCCAAGAGAGTCCCATTGAGCCACCGTAACCTGGTGGTCTCAGCTAAAAACATCGTTGAAACCTACGAGCTGACAGCCGACGATGTTTCCCTGTGTGTGATGCCGCTGTTCCACATCCACGGCCTGGTCGCCTCCACGCTGGCTACCCTGTATTCCGGTGGAGTGGTTGTGGTGCCGGCGAGATTCAACGCCCTGGATTTTTGGCCGCTCGTTGAAGCCCATCACGTCACCTGGTACTCGGCGGTGCCCACGATGCACCAGGCGCTGCTGCACCGTTCGAAGAGAAAGGCTGGCGCCGAAGCTATAGATACAGCCAACCGCAACCTGCGTTTCATACGCTCCTGCAGCGCGCCGTTCCCGCCGGAGATATTGGCCGACATGGAAGAGACGTTCGGAGTACCAGTCCTAGAGGCTTACGGTATGACCGAGGCTGCCCATCAGGTCGCGTCGAATCCATTGCGTGACGGCAAGCATGTCCCAGGGTCAGTGGGTATCGGGACCGGTGTTGCGGTCGCGATCATGGACGAGGATGGAAACATCGAGCCTGCCGGAGCGACCGGAGAGGTTGTGATCACGGGCGAGAGCATCACCAAGGGCTACGAGGACAACCCGGAAGCCAACCACAACAGTTTCACAAACGGCTGGTTCCGCACCGGCGACCAGGGCGTGATGGACTCGGATGGGTATCTGAAGCTCGTTGGACGGTTGAAAGAGATCATCATACGTTCCGGGGAGAAGATCTCGCCACAGGAGATCGACGAGACGCTATTGGCCCATCCCTCAGTTTCCGAGGCAGTAGCCTTTGGAATCCCGAACTCGACCCACGGCGAGGTATCCAGCGCTGCGGTGGTGCTCCGTGCGCCCGTTCAGCCTGCAGAGCTGGTCGCCTATTGCCGGGAGCACCTGGCTGCGTTCAAATGCCCCAAGGTGATCCACATCGTGACGGAGATTCCCCGCTCGGCTACCGGCAAGGTCCAACGCCGGGTCGTCGCAGCAGCCTTCGCCTAACCCGGGTATCATTATCGCCAGGCAGCAATC
>CAVOAA010000024.1:0-23116 GCA_963693555.1 Dehalococcoidia bacterium
CGGTCTGGTTCTGACCGGAATTGATCGACATCCTAGCCTCGGAGCTCGTCCCGCCTTGGCTCCGGCCCGGCAGGTACTGACCATTTCCCCCACCTTGGCTCCCGACCGGCAGGTACTGACCATTTCCAGGAGGAAATCTTGACCCCAGAACCCCATGATGCGCCCAGCGGCGCTCGCCGGACATTGCTCGGTCCTTTGCGCGGTCCGGTTGTTCATTTCCAACGCACTTTAGGTGCCGGTATCTTGGTGATCCTGCCCATTGGAATCACTGTGCTGGTCCTGAAATTCTTCTTCGATCTTCTTGACCCGGTCCTAGAACCCGTGGTCGACCTGCTGCCCGGCGACGCAGTAACCGGCACGGGCTTAGTTGGCCTTATCCTGTTGGTTTATATCCTCGGTTTGTTCGCCGCCCAGGTGGTCGGCCGACGCCTAATCGGATTTGGGCACCGGATCATGGAAGTCATCCCGGTCGTGAAGGGCATCTATGGGACCACCCGCATGGCGATCGAGATTCTGTCCCATAGCAACAACAGCAATGGCGACGGCGAAGTCGATGGGAACCATGAATATTCAGGAGTGGTATTGGTCGATTATCCTCGGATGGGCATCAAGTCCATCGGGTTGATCACGTCCACCATGATCGATACGGACGGCGACGAAGTCTTGTCGGTCTACATACCGACCACGCCGATACCGTCTTCTGGGTTTCTGGTCATCGTGGCAGCATCGGAAGTAACGAGGACGGACATGAGTGTGGAAGAGGCGATGAGGGTGGTGATCTCTGGAGGCATCCGGTTGGATGATGCGTTCCGAAGATCCGGATTTCAGGTGCCGGGAAGATCCCGCTCGAACCAGTGACGCTCACCCGTGATCTTGAAACCGGTGGACGTGTAGAGCCGGACCGCAGGGTCGTTATTCCCGTCAACCTCTAGTCCAATCTCTGCCAAGCCGGTCGACCGAAGATATTTCATCCCTGCGTGTAGGATGTGCTGGCTCATGCCCTTGCCCCGGTAATCGGGCACCACACCGATCATGCCAATCATGCCCCTGACGCCGCTCTCCGCGGGGACTCTGACGGTCCAACAATAACCTGCCGGGTTGTCGCCCTCGAACATGAACAGGATGCCGTCTTTGGATGTGTTCGCCATGTGGGTGCGGTATTCGATCTGGTCTTCCGTGTTGGGGCAGAATCCCCAGCTACCCGTGAACGCATCGTTCTGGACGCTGGTCAGCAAAGGTGTGTCGCCCTCCTGGAAAGACCGTACGAAATAGCCGTCAGGAAGGTCTACTTTGGAGAGTTCGTCCTTGTTCCACAGCATTTCCAGGTAAGTGCGTACCTGAGAGAATCCCATCTGCTCTAGCAATTGCCCTCTTCCGGAGTCGGGTATCACGCAGACGTGGGCTACCTCCAGCTTCGAAGTTTCTGCTTTTGCCACTGCCAGTCTGACCAATTCTGCCTCTTCCGCACCGCCGGCTAGTTCGGGGACAGTCATCAATTCGATTACTGAACGGCCGATGGGGAACTCTCGGAAGATCAGTGCCAATCCTTTTATCTGGCCGTCGTCTTCCAACACAAGGCAATTCTCGGTTGGCTCGAGTCCGGGTTGCCCTAGTACGCCCAGAAATGTGCTACGGCAGAGTTCGTCTAGGTCGTTGGTTGGGCTGCCGTGGTGACCGACGAATTCGGCGAGGGCCGAATTGTGGTTGTTTGTATAGTTAACGACTGGCAAAGAGGTCTTCCAGACTGGTAAACTCTAAAACTGGGTTATTGAAGCTCGAACTGACGGATTTCGACACCGACAAGTGCGGCAGGTGGAAATCCAGGCGGTCAAAGTGTGCGGGGCCGTGCACAAAACTTTGGCCGATTGTAGCAGAGTATCTTACGCTTAACAACGATGATATTCTGCCCGCAACTAGAGCGAATATCCACCGGCTAAATTCGTAAAGTTACGTAATCGGGAATTATTTAGCAGGTTATCGTAACCTATGCTCTAGCGCCCCAAGAATCAGGTCATAGCCCCGGGTGGCCTGACGAGGCCCAGCAACAGAGACCCTAGGAGGCCCCGGCAAATGGATGAGACCCCGCAAAAAGTTCTGGTAGTCACTCCGCACCCGGACGACGCCGATTTCTGGTGCTCCGGGACCATCGCCAAATGGATCAGCGATGGAGCTACTGTTCGCTACGTCCTCTGCACCGACGGCGGAAAGGGGACCACCGACCCGAACATCTCTTCTGCAGACCTATCCAAGATGCGCGAGCAGGAACAGGCCGACGCCGTGGAATCTCTGGGCGTCCAGGAACTGGTACTACTGCATCACCCGGACGGTTCTCTTGAGGACGATGATGAGTTCCGGAGGGAATTGGTGCGCCAGATAAGGCAGGTCCAGCCGGACGTTGTGCTGTGCCCTGAGCCTTACCGCAAGAACATGGCCTGGCACCGCGACCACCGCATCACCGGGCAGGTCACATTGGACGCGGTTTTCCCCTGCGCCCGCGACCACCTCCATTTCGTCGAACTGTGGCGGGACGAGGGACTGGAGCCCCACAAGACGGGGACCATATTGTTCTGGGGTTCTGAGCAGGCCGACACCAGCATTGACATCTCTGAATCGATGGATGCCAAGATCAAAGCTGTCAGCGCCCATACCAGCCAGATGGACGGTCGAAGCTCTCAGGAGATAGAGGAATTCATCAAGCAGCGCGCCCAGCCGAGCGAAGGCGGCTCCGGAAACGAGTATGTCGAAGAGTTCCGAAAACTGACCTTTAGAACGACCTAGAGCGCAGAATCGCCAGGATTCTTGAGCAGGGCGGGCCGCAGCAATGGCAGCGCCGGTCCACCAAAAGACAGCAACCGGTCGTGAAAGCCCTTTAGGCTATAGGCGCTGCCCTGTTCTTTTTTGAAATCTTCACGCAGTTTGAGGATCATCAACTTGCCCAGGGTGTAATTCAGGTACCCAGGGTCAAATGTCCCCCGCAGTGCCTCCCTCCGTGCCGGTAGCTCAGCCATGTAGGCATTGTCCATGAAGAATCTGGTGGCCTGCTCCAGCGTCATGTCTTCAGTGTGCATCCGGAACGAGCACATATAGCGGCAGTTGCGGACCAACGCTTCTAGGAGTTGGGTCAATAACAACCTCGGTTGCCCCTCACCGTACTTGGTTTCCAGCATCATCTCCTCGGTGTAGTGCGCCCACCCTTCGGTGAAGGAATAGGCCGTTGCCACCCGGTTGATGAGCGGTAATTCCTGCCCGTAGCGATTGTGCAGATGATGCACGAAATGACCAGGATATACCTCGTGGATGGAGATGATCTTCAGCGTGTCATAGTTGAAGTTGGACAGCCATTCTTCCCTCTGTTGGTGGTTCCAGTCGTCCTCAACAGGCGTGACGTAATAGAAGGATTCGGTTGCCTGGGTTTCCAGTGCGCCGGCGGTGTCCATCGCCGCAAAGGCGTAACGCATGTAGGTGGGTGTCTCGATGACCTGGCAGCGGTCTTCTGAAGGCACGGAGATAACGTCGAAGTCGATCAAAGATTGCCGGATGTCTTCCAGCATATTCCGGGTTTCGGGGATCAGGGCTTGGACTTGGGGGTGGTTGCGGCCGATCTCCTCAACGATCTCTGAAACCGGCCGGCCGGGAGCGATGCGCTCAGCCAGCTCTTTTATGCGAGACAGGTTATCTTCCAGGTTGGCCTGCCCGATGGCAGCAATCCGGCTTAGAGGCGCATCCAGGCCCTCTCCGGAGGCCAACATGCCCGAATATAATTCTGACCCGATGGCGAAACCGCCGGGACCGGCTGCGCCCCGGCTCTTGAGGCGCTCCACGAACCGGTCAAGTGCGGCTGCCGCAGATTCTCTGGCCTGGTTAAATTCGCCCACTATCTCCTGGTCGGCCACTCCGGTCGTGGCGTCTGCCAGATCGACGCGGTAAAAACGGGCCATCCCGGCGTAACTCTCCACACTCATGCCCACCACGTGGGATGAAAGTGTGTCTGCCAGAGCCTGGTCAAGGACGTCCAGAAAATCTGGTGCCTGGCGCATGGCGGTGGCTGCTGACCGCAGGCGGTCCTCCAGCGGGGCGTAATCACGGCGGATGTAGCCGCTTACGTTCAGGTAGCCCGTGTGGCGCATGGGATTGTTTTCCAGGGGTTTGAGGTCGTTGAAGATGAACAACTCCCGGCGCAAGAACAGCTCCATCATCCGGTAGCTCATCTGACCCGGCTCGTCCAGGCCGGCGGGGTCAAGCTGGCGCAACTCGGTCAGGCCGCGCTGCAATTCCCCTTCCCGGCGAACATTCTGGGACGGCGAGAGATCTGGCAACCTCCCGTCATACTCGTGGCGTCCGATCCTCGAGCCTGCGGTTGGATAGAAGTCCCAATGTTCCTTGATCAGCCGCTGGGACAGCTCTTGGAAATTCGCGTCTGTTTCTGCCTGCGCCATTTCGCTCCTTAAATCAAAAAGGCGTCCCGATGTGATCGGGACGCCTTTTGCTGTCGATTCCAGAACACCCTAGAGCAGGGTCTCGCTGATCTGCAGTGTCGGTTTGATATCGGTAAAGTTGGGAAGGTCACCCATGATTTCTCCGGCATGGGCTTTGAATGCCTCGTGGAGTTCTTCGACGGTGTTGAAGTAGAGGTGGCCTAGGGCTATGAAAGGCGCCGGGGCGTTGGGGTCTGTGCCTGAAACGCCCTTCTCCATCTCTCCGTTCACCAGGCCCATGGGGCCGAGCAGACTCTGGACCAGTTCAAGGTGGGTGGTTGTCCAGTAAGCGTGGTCGAATTTTTTACCTTCTTCGTTAGGGTAAATAACCGAGACTTTAATCATGGTGCCAACTCCTGATTGGGTGGGAATAGTCTCACTAGTGGTGAGCGTTGCTCCCAGTCTACTAGGCGCCGTGCTAGGTGGCAATGGTCGAGAATTCATGCCACATGCGGTGGGGATGCTGGCCGCTTCTGATACAATTATCGTCTGTGTAGTGGGGGCATCTGTGCCTGAACGCTACCAGAGAATCCACCGTGACATCAGCCCCGTATTCAAGAAAGATATGTTGTATAGATTACCGTTTTTCCTCCATAAGCTCCCTCGGGCGTTCGTTGTAACAGCAGTGCTGGTGGCCGTGATCGCTCTGGTGGCCTGTAACGGCTCATCGGATTCCGAACCGACCAGCGAGGAAACGTCTGACGGCCTGGCGCTGGTCTGGGAGGCTTGGGAGAAGATCGACCAGCTCTACCTTAGTTCGGAGTCACTTGAGCCAGACGCTGCGGTTTCGGGCGCCATGTCCAGAGTGCTGGACTTGATCGACGTCTCTCCCTACCCGTTCCTGACAGAGATTGGGCGCATGCGCGGCCAGCCGCCGTCCCACGTGCCGAACGAAATGGTTGACCTCTGGCGAGCGATGGCCAAGTACAAGGAGTTGAACCCGGATTTTGACCCAGCCACCGTCACCGAGGCGGCCGTAATCGGGCTGTTGGCTGGTCTTGGCGACTCGTCTGCCGTCTTCTTGAACGCCACCCAATATCCCTTGGCTAAAGAGAGCTTGGAAGGAGGCATAGAAGGCACTTACCTGGGCATCGGGTCCAGAGTGGTCTCCCAAGACGGCCGCATCGTCCTTTTCCCCTTCGACGGTTCGCCAGCCGCAAGCGCGGGCGTTCTTGCCGGGGACGTCCTGTCTGCCGTGGGAGGCGTGTCTGTTGAAGGTCAGGGGATTAAAGCAGTCGTCGACCAAGTGGCGGGGCCAAAGGGCACCAAGGTGGAGTTGGTTGTGCTAAGGGAAGGCGAACCCGAACCTATTGTCCTTGAAGTTTTCCGGGGCGACATCGAACTGCAGTCCGTGTCCAGCCAACTGATCCCGGGCGGTATCGGGTATCTGCGGATATCTAGGTTCAGGGACAACACCGGGGAGCAGGTGTTCAGCGCCCTGGAATCTTTGAACAGGTTCGATATGCTGGCCCTGGTGCTGGACATCAGGACCAACCCGGGAGGTTCAGCATCGGCGGCCAAGGAGACAGCCGGCCAGTTCCTACCTGAAGGGACAGTCTTCGGTTACGTGGAGGCGCGTGACGGAGAACGGTTCGAGGTGACCATAGACCCGAATGAAGACCGTTTGAACCTGGATGGCTTGCTGATTGCAGTGTTGGTCAACGGGCAAACAGCCCGTGAGGCAGAGACGCTGGCTGCGGCCTTGCAGGACGCCGGGAGGGCGACGTTGTTTGGGACGTCGACTTTTGGCGACGCTTCAGCCTACGAGTTTGTAGAATTGAGCGACGGCTCGGCGATGTACCTTCCGGTCTCCCGGCGTTACACCCCGATGGGGAAGTTGCTGGAGAGGACCGGTCTGACTCCCGATGTCGAGGTTCACTCCGTTTCTGAGTCCAGTGGTTATGGAGGCGAAAGCCAGTTCAACCGGGCCTATGAATTCCTAGACGAACAGTTGCCGCCGTTCCGATAGGATCCTGAATCAGCCTCTGAATCAGCCTCTTGGGGATCACGGGGGCGTTGAAGAAGAAGGCGAACAAGAAAAGGCCTCTCCCGAAGGAGAGGCCTTTTTATTGCCCGATTGATATGTTTCCAGTTGAGAGGGACTGACTCAGGCAGCACTCGACTGACAACTCAGGCACACAAAGGTGCTGATGTCGTCCGGGAGGCTGTCGCTGGCGACATTGCGCTTGCGGCTGCACGCCGAACAGACCACAGTCTCCATCTTCGTTTCCGGCGATGGCGCATGGACGGTCACGGTATCCGACCCGCGGTACCCAACATAATTTGGATCACTATCCCGATTACGCTGGAAGCGCTCCCTGTCTTTTCGGCCCAATTGGCCCTCCTAGATCAGTAGCGGTAGAACTACTTGACCTCGACGGCGGCTCCAGCCTCTTCCAGCTTGGCCTTGATCTCGTCGGCTTCTTCCTTGGCGATGCCTTCCTTGATGGCTGTGGGAGCGGACTCAACCAGCTCTTTGGCCTCACGCAGGCCCAGGGAAGTGACCTCACGGACGGCTTTAATGACGTTGATCTTGTTGGGACCGATGTCCTTCAAGCTGACCTCGAACTCGGACTGCTCGCCGGAGTCGGCGTCCGATCCGCCCTCGGCAGGTGCGCCACCGGCGGCGGGTGCAGCGGCTACGGCCACGGGGGCTGCGGCGCTGACGCCAAATTCCTCTTCGAGGGCCTTCACTACGTCGGACAATTCCATGACGTTCATCCCTTTGATAGCTTCTATGATCTCGTCTTTAGTCATGATGTCTCCTCTATTATGGTCGGGCTGATTGATTTTGATTACTAGTTAGGTTTATCGCCAGGCGGACTATTCCGCCTCTTCCTCACCGGCAGCTTCTGCTTCCGGTTCGGCTTCAGCAGCAGGTTCTTCTTCAGCGGCCTCTGCCTCAGGTTCCGCTTCTTCGGCCGACGTTTCTTCAGCCGGCGCTTCTTCTGTTGCAGCTTCATCAGATGCAGCTTCGTCTGTGGGCGCATCATCTGACGACGCTTCGGGGGCCGCAGCTTCATCAGCCGGAGCCTCTTCTGAGTCTGTGGATGCTTCTGGCTCGGCAGCGGCCGGTTCGGGCTCTGGGGCCGGCGCCGGGGCTTCTTCTTCTAACTGACGCACCCGGGCCGCAAGCACGTTGCCCAGACCCTGCATCGGACCGTTCATGACGGTTACAAGGCGGGTGATTGGGGAATTCAGCTGCCCCAAGAGCATGGCCAGGATTATGGGTTTGGGCGGCAGTGATGCCAGCCTCGTGAACTCCGACGGGGACATGGCCGCGCCGTCACCCATGACAGCGCCGATGATGGCCAGCGTTGAACCGCCGGTGCGGACGTACTCCGCCAAGGCCTTGGCGGCTTCGACTGGGTCGTCGTAGGCTATCGCCACGGCCGTCGGGCCCTGGATGATCTCTTTCAACTGGGGCTTATTGGCCTCGTCGGCGGCCAAGGATAGCAGCGTGTTTTTCATGATGGTGAATTCTACGCCACCGGCCCGCATGGCCCGGCGCAACTCGATCATCTGGTTAACCGTGATGCCGGCATAATTTGCGGTCATCGTGATGCTACTGCGTTCTAGTCGTTCCCTGACGTCTTGGACCAGGTCTACCTTTTGCTGGGTGGGCAAATCAATCCTCCAACATTCCCTATTGTTTGCACTTCATTTATCGTACGTTAGGAGTCGTACGTTACGTATTCCCGGAAATGTGCCGGGAATAAAAAAATCCCTACGCCATAGACGCGGCGCAGGGAGTCGGTTACTCCGAAAATCTGTCCGTCGCGCCTGTGCCGGCTGCTTTCGCATTTACCCCCTTGCGGGGACCCACGGTCTTTGGCGTTTTGCTGCTAGATTGTAAAGTTGACCGGTAGGGCCAGACCCCGGATTATTCCGGGGATTCCAGGGCGCTTAGGGCTGCGATATCCAGCTGAACGCTGGGGCCCATGGTCGACGTGATATAAGCCGACCGGAAGAACGCACCCTTTATGCTATCGGGTCGTTCTCTGATTATAGCACTGGATAATGCTGCCAGGTTATCCACCAGCTTGTCGGCTTCAAAGCTGACTTTGCCGACTGACGAATGGATGATAGCGGCGCGGTCGGTCCGGTACTCGGTCCGTCCGCCTTTGGCCTCTTGAACCGCGCGAGCCAGGTCTTGGGGTTGGACCATTGTGCCGGAGCGTGGGTTGGGCATGAGGCCCTTGCGGCCCAGGATACGGCCCAATTTACCAATCTTTGGCATCACCTGCGGAGTGGCCAGGCCGACTTCAAAATCGTCCCAACCAGCTTCGATCTTTTCTATAAGGTCATCTTCGCCAACGAAATCAGCGCCGGCGGCGCGTGCTTCTTCTGCGCCCTCGGCTCCGGCAAACACCACCACACGGATGGTCTTGCCCAGGCCGTGAGGCAGGCTGCAGACGCCACGAATCATTTGATCGGCGTGCCGCGGGTCGACGTTGGTCCTGATATGGAGTTCGACCGTCTCGTCAAACTTGGCCGTGGACACTTCTTTAAGGAGTTCCATGGCCTCTAAGGGCGTGTAATTCTTATCCAGGTCGACCTTTTCCGAGACGGTGTTGAACCGCCTGCTGTGCTTGACCATTTTTGCTATTCTCCTACGTCGATGCCCATGCTGCGGGCAGTGCCGGCGATGATCTGCATCGCTTCATCAACGCCGCCTGCGTTCAGGTCGGCCAGTTTCGATTCGGCTATCTCTCTGAGTTGCTGCTTCGAGATGCTGCCGACGCTACCTTCGCGGAATTCGGAGATCCCTTTCTCCACTCCCGCGGCCTTACGTAACATGTCTGACGCTGGGGGCGTGCGGGTTACAAATGTGAAGGACCGGTCTTCGTACACGGTCAGATGGACCGGGACGATGGAACCAGCCTGGGTGGCAGTCTTGGAGTTGTATTCCTTGACGAAGCCCATGATGTTTACGCCGTGTTGGCCCAACGCGGGACCCACAGGAGGGGCGGGCGTCGCCTTTCCGGCTTCTAGTTGCAGTTTGATGATGGCTCTAACTTTCTTCGCCAACGGGGGCTCCTTTCAGATACTCTCTTGTTTGATACTGGTCTGGGTTTCAGCCAGATTTAGAGGCAGCCTTAGATGCGCTCCACCTGTAAGAAATCCAGTTCTACAGGCGTTTCACGCCCGAAGAAGGATACCATAACCCGGACCTTGCCCTTGCCTTCGTCCACGTCGTTGATGGAACCGATGAAGTCCACGAACGGGCCTTCGGTGATCCGCACGGTCTCGCCGCGTTCCAGACCGATGTTAACGCGGGTTGGATCGGAGTCAACCTGCTTGAGGATGTCCTCCATCTGCTTATCTTCCAGAGGGACCGGCTTGGGCCGTTTGTCGTGTTCGTCTTCCGTGGATACGAACCCGGTTACGCCGGGGGTATTGCGAACGGCGTACCAGCTTTCATCATCCATGGTCATCTGGACCAGGATGTAGCCGGGGAACAGTTTCTTGCGTTCAGACCGCCGTTGGCCGTCCTTAAAGACGACCTCTTCCTCAGTAGGAACCAGTACTTCGTTGATACGGTCCTGCATGTCCAGGCTTTGTATACGCAGGCGGAGGTTCTTCTCCACCAGGTCTTCTTGGCCGGAGTAGGTATGGACGATGTACCAACGAGGTCCTTGGGTTTCTTCGGTCTCCGATGTGTTGCTGGTAGTCATGATGCAATATCCGTTGCTAGGTCAAGCAGAAATGGGAAACGCCGTAAAGCGCCCCCATCCCTGTATTAGTACGTTTTATTTATGCCGGTGGTTTGCGCCGGCTGTTGAGGCCAACCAGGCCCGGATTCCAGGCCCTGGTCCTCTAGAAAATCACCCGGGCGAATAACTCGGCGAATATCCGGTCTAGTCCACCAAGGAAAAAACCGGCTGCGATGGCCAATATGATGACCACCACGGTCAGCCTTGCTGTTTCTTCCCGGCTGGGCCAATGGGACTTTTGCAGTTCCGAGAAAGTCTCCTGTAGGAAACTCACGGGTCCAGTACGGCCGCCACCTGATGGGGCGACGATTCGATGGCTGCGCGCTGATGCCCTAGCCATCGGAGGTTACCTCACTTCGCGGTGGGTTTTGTGCTCTCGGCACCTGGAGCAGTACTTGCGCAATTCCACCCGGTTGGGATCGTTGCGCCGGTTCTTCTCGGTTGTATAGTTGCGCTCCCGGCAGTCGCCGCATTGCAGCGTGATAATCTGTCGGACGTCGGCTGTCTTTCTAGCCATGTCTTATTCCACCACCTTGGTGATGACTCCTGAGCCTACGGTCCGTCCGCCTTCGCGGATGGCGAAGCGCATCTGCTCTTCAATCGGCACCGGGCTCATCAGTTCGATGTTCATTTTGACGTTGTCCCCAGGCATGACCATCTCGACGCCTTCGGGGAGTGTGCACTCACCGGTGATGTCGGAGGTCCGGATGTAGAACTGGGGCTTGTAGCCGGAGAAGAACGGTGTGTGCCGTCCACCTTCCTCACGGCTAAGGATGTATACCTCGGCTTCGGCCTTGGTGTAAGGCTTCATGGTGCCGGGCGCAACCAATACCTGACCGCGCTCGACCTCTTCCCGGTCCACACCACGGAGCAGGATGCCCACGGCGTCGCCGGCTTCGGTGGTGTCCAGGTTCTTGTGGAACATCTCCAGGCCGGTGGCAACGGTCTCGCGGACGTCACCCCAGCGAATGATCTCCACGGGGGAACCGACTTTCAAGGTGCCTCGTTCTACACGGCCGGTGACCACAGTGCCGCGGCCCTTGATGCCGAAGACATCTTCGATGGGCATCAGGAACGGGCGGTCAATCACGCGCTCGGGCTTGGGGATGTACTCGTCCATGGTCTTGACCAGTTCGAGGACTCCGGCAACCGCGTCCGCGTCGCCTTCGATTGCCTTCAATCCGCTAACGCGGACGATCGGAATGTCGTCTCCAGGAAAGTCGTAGCGGTTCAGGAGGTCTCGGACCTCAAGCTCCACCAGTTCCAGGAGCTCTTCGTCGTCCATCATGTCGCACTTGTTCAGGGCGACAACGATGCTGGGAACCTCAACCTGGCGGGCCAGGAGGATGTGCTCACGGGTCTGGGGCATGGGGCCGTCCGGGGCGCTCACGACCAATACCGCGCCGTCCATCTGGGCCGCGCCGGTAATCATGTTCTTGATATAGTCAGCGTGACCGGGGCAGTCAACGTGGGCGTAGTGCCGGGTCTCCGACTCATACTCCACGTGGGCGATGGCGATGGTTACGCCACGGGCCTTCTCTTCAGGGGCATTGTCGATGCTGTCCATATCCAGGTAATTGGCCAGGCCTTGGTCCGCCAACACCTTGGTGATGGCAGAGGTCAAGGTGGTTTTACCATGGTCCACGTGGCCGATCGTGCCTACGTTGACGTGGTCCTTTGTTCTGTCGAATTGCTGCTTTGCCATCTCTTAGGTGTCCTCCCTACTTTTCATACTCGAACCCTGGTTTTAATATTCGGGCCGATTGTTACTGGAGCCCAGAGGCGGGATTGAACCGCCGACCTCGTTCTTACCAAGAACGCGCTCTGCCGCTGAGCTATCTGGGCTGATAGATTAACGGCTGCCTGTGCCTACTAGTATGCGCTTTGTGCATCCGGGCCGTAACCCGGAGACATCTCTTGAACATTCCCTGAAACATTGGTGTTGGTGGAGGGGGCAGGATTCGAACCTGCGAAGCCCTTCCGGACGCCAGATTTACAGTCTGGTGGCTTTAACCACTCACCCACCCCTCCAGGCATGGGAATCTTCGCATATATCCTGGTACTGGTGCAATCGAGGGTGGTTTAAATCGTTTTAAATCTGACCCCGGTCTAGCCGTACCTCGCGCCGCCGGGAATGGATCCGACGGGATTCAATTTTAAAAGCCCCAGAGGGGATTCGAACCCCTAACCTGTCAATTACAAATCGACTGCGCTGCCATTGCGCCACCGGGGCATCAAGGCTCCCGGTTCCGGGCCTGGGCTCAGCATCGAAATGCTTAAGACTAAAAAATAGCCCCGCATTCGTGGGGCCATTTCGTAACCAGGAATCAAACTAAATTATATAAATCCGGACGCAGAAAGTCAATCGGATTCACGCCCAAGGTTGACGAATTCCGACAACCCCCTCACTAACCCCCTTCGTCTTGACGGCGTCTGTGCCGTAATCTACACTTTCAGGCACGGCCCAACGCTCCGGCACAGGGCCAGAACCGCGCAACTTATATCCTAATATACAGGGCCGTACCACTGATACCACGGGATTCAGCCGTGGGAGCCACATTTAAGACGCTGGTAAGACGCTGGTTACGGCAAGGGCAACGCAGACCATATGGACCTGAAAGAATTCATCAGAGATGTGCCAGATTTCCCGGAGCCGGGGATTCTTTTCAAAGACATCACTCCTTTATTGAGCGACGTCAAAGCTTTTGACTACACCATCGCCCAATTGGTGGAGCGTTACAAGGACGCCGACTTCGATGTCATCGTTCCTGTTGAATCGCGCGGCTTCCTGTTTGGCGCTCCCCTGGCCCGTGAGTTGGGTAAAGCCATTGTTCCGGTCAGGAAACCGGGCAAACTGCCCGCGGAAACCCTTTCTACCGACTACGAACTGGAATACGGCACCAACACCATGGAGATCCATGCGGACGGCGTGGAGAAAGGCCAAAAGGTCTTGATCATCGACGACCTTCTAGCCACCGGCGGCACCCTCGGCGCCACCGCACGGCTGGTGGAAATGACCGGCGGCATCGTCTCGGAGATCGGCGTGATCATCGAATTGTCGTTCTTGGACGGGCGTAAGAACCTGGCTGATTACGACCTCTATTCAATGATTACCTATTAATCAACTGCCCTTGGGCAATCGTCTGTGCTTCCAGCTACTCATTAAGATGCTTACCCGATCACTAAAGGACTTAAACGTTAGGCCCGTCGCTAGAAACCAAAGGAGCTATTCATGGCCAACCAGATAAAAGTAGGCAACGTAGAGATCCAGTTCGTCTTGGATATGCTCCCGCCGCCCCGTGACCCCTCGGTGATGTTCCCGACCACTGACGCCCACGACTGGGAGCGCTACCACGACGCCCTGGAAGACTGTCAGTTGCAGCTCTACTACGGGCATTTTTACCTACGCTCGCAGGGTCAGACCATCATGGTCGACACCGGCATGGGTCCGGGTCCCCATCCAAGCCGGGCAAATCGCACCGGCGACATGATGAACCAACTCAAGATATCTGGCGTTAATCCAGAAGACGTGGACCTCGTCTTGATCACCCACATGCACATCGATCACGTGGGCTGGAACATCGACTACACCGGTTCCGAGCCCAAGCCCTATTTCCCCAATGCGCGTTATCTGGCTCCCCAATTGGACTGGGACCACTTCACCAAGCCTGAGTTCGCCGAAAACGCCCCCTGGGTGGCCGAGAACATCCTGCCGTTGGAAAAGATGGGCCTGCTGGACCTGATAGAGGACGGCCATGTAATCAGCGACGAAATCACGGCCATATCCACCCCCGGCCATACTCCCGGCCACATGGTTTTTGACATCACCTCACAGGGTCAAAAAGCGATGGTGGTGGGCGACCTGCTCCACAGCAAAGTACAGGTAGAACGGCCAGAGTGGACAGCAGGGGTCGACACCGATCAAGAGGCCAGCCAACTTAACCGGAAGATGATCCTGGATAGGGCCGAATCGGAAGACATTGTCATCGCCGCCGGTCACTTCCATCCCGACGACCACATAGGAAAGGTGGTGCTCAAGGAAGGCAAACGCTACTGGCAGGTTATAAAATAGCCTTCAGCTATCAGCATTTTATTTTGGAGATATCGTGAGTCCCGAAGACGGCAATCAAGAAACCCCGAAAGACGACGTAAAAGATTTGGACCAGGCTGCCCTGGATTTCCGGCAGCATTACTATGGTCCCGACAACAACCCCGTGCCCCCGGCCGCCATGGCCGAGTTGGCGCCTGAGGTCATGCGTCTGGTGGACTCGGTCATCTACGGCGAGATCTACAATAGACCCGCCGTTGACCTCAAAACGCGCAGCCTCTGTACCATCGCGGCGTTGGTTGTCTTGGGGCATAGCCCGCAGATGATCAAGAGACACATCTCTGGTGCCCTGCACATCGGCGTCACCCGGGTAGAGATATCAGAGATCATCGCCCAGATGGTCTTCTACGGCGGCATGCCGGCGGCGGTGAACGCCTTCCGGATGGCTAAAGAAGCCTTTGACGAGTCCCCGGACGGCCTGGATCCCAATGCCAAGCCAACGCCCGCACCCCCGCCGCCGAACACGGTTGATTACAAATCAGACGATTCGGCCTACGGCGTGGCCCCCCAACCGGACCCGCCAGAAGAAGTCGAAGACGTATCTAAAGGCCCGGGCCAAGACCAAGACCAAGACGAAAAGCCCCGTCTAAGAGCATTCGAGCAACCGCCAATCAGGGCGGAGCGGCCGCCGAGACGGCCATCCGATATGAGTAGGAGAGAACGCGATGAAGTTGGGTTTCATCGGGACCGGCAACATGGGGAATCCCATGGCCGCCAATCTGATCAAAGCAGGCCATCAGCTAACCGTGCACGACCTGCGACGGGAGGCCGCAACCAATCTCCTAGAGATGGGCGCAAAGTGGGCGGACAATCCAAAGGAAGCCGTCCCGGGCAACGAACTGGTGTTCACGTCCCTCCCGGTGCCAAGGGACGTGGAAGCAGTGGTCCTGGGCGAAAACGGAATCCTGGAAGGGGCAAGTAGCGGCCAGGTCTTCTTCGACCTCTCCACAAACTCCCCGACGATGGTCCGCCGGCTCGCCGAAGAATGTGCGGCCAGAGGCGTGACCCTGCTAGACTCGCCCGTGAGCGGCGGCACCTACGGCGCTGCTGAAGGGACCCTGGCGGTTATGGTCGGCGGCGACAAGGCTACGTTTGAGAAGTACAAGTCTGTCCTGGGCGGCATCGGCACCCACGTGGTCTACTGCGGAGACGTCGGCAACGGGTCCGTCTGCAAGATCTGCAATAACCTGATGAGCATGGGAACCGGCGTTCTGCTGGCCGAAGCCCTCACCCTGGGCGTCAAGGCCGGCGTGGACCTGGCAACCCTGGCCGACGTGATAAACAACAGCACCGGCGGGTCAAAACGCCTGGCCGACAAATTCCCCCGGTTCTTGTTCAAAGGCAACTTCGAGCCCGGCTTCGCCACCGCCCTGGCCGCCAAAGATGTCCGTCTGGCCACCGACCTAGGCCGCGAGTACGGCATCCCGATGGAACTATCAAACATGGTTGACCAGCGGCATGTGGAAGCTCTACTCAAGGGCTGGGGCCCGGAGGACTCGGACGCTGTGGCCAAGCTTCAAGAAGAAAAATCCGGTATCCAACTCCGGCTGCACGACTAAGCGGCGGGGCCGCAATTTGACTAAACAGCGCATTTCCAGTAAACCCCTCAAGCCAGTGATCATTAAAGCAGCGACCATTAAACCAGCGACCATTACATCGGAGGCATAGCATGACGACCAATATGGAACGGTCCAAGATAGTGGAGTCCAGCGACACCGTCGAGGCCATTGAAGAGTGTTACCGCATGGGCTGGAGCGACGGTCTGCCCGTTGTGCCGCCTGTCGACTATAAAGTCCGTGAGATGCTGGAGATGTCCGGCTACACCGGCGAAGAAGAGATCATCTCTCTGGAGATGCGGAACCGGGTGCTGACCTCCGAGAACGTCGCCGCCAACGCGGTGATGGCCGGTTGTCTGCCGGAGTATTTCCCCGTATTGACCACCACGCTAAAGACCCTGGAAGAAGAAAAGAACTTCGTCCACATGGCTTCTGCTTCAACCAGCTCGCCGGCCATTTTGATGGTGCTGAACGGCCCCATTCGCGACGAGATCGGCGCCAACTATAAAGACGGTCTTCTCGGCCCCGGAAACCGGGCCAACGCCGTGTTAGGGCGGGCGATCCGCCTTTGCTTCATGAACGGCTTCGACGCCCGGCCCGGCACGCTCGACCGCGGCACGCTCGGCAACCCCAGCAAGTACACCCTCTGCTTCGCTGAGAACGAAGAGGACTCGCCCTGGGAGCCGATGCACGTCGCCCGGGGATTCAAGAAAGAAGACAGCACGGTGACCGTGGCCGTGGCCTATAACCCAGTCACAGTGAATGCCTCTTACGGGCATACCGGAGAGTCCGTCTTGATGGCTATCGCGGACACGCTGAAATCGGCGTCCATGGCCTTCCGGTATCCCTCTCAGTGGGTGCTGGTCATCGGCCCGGAACACGCGATCACTTTGAACGACGATGGCTGGACCAGAAAAGGCATCCAGGACTACATGATGGAGAACGCCGTCCGTCCCCAGAGCGAACTCATCCGCCTTGGCATCGCCCAGGGGCCGGAACGTGAGGGCGATGACAAGATCATCCGCCGCTGCGCCCAGGACCCGGAAGACATCCTGGTGATGATGGGCGGAGGCACCGGTGGCCGCAACAGCGCCATCATCGACACCACACGTTTCCAGATCAGGACCACCAAGATAGAGGCCCTTAAGGGATAATCTGAGGGTTGGACTCCCTTGGTCTGGTCATAAGCCAGGCCGCCAGAGCCTTGCGTAATGCAGCCTCCGGTGTATGATTAGGGAGCAATTTTTGGCTATCCATCCCGTCTATTACGATCACAAAAAGAAAGTCTGAGAGGAATCATGGCTGAGACCGTTACAGTTAGAAACATGAGACTGGTAAACCCCACGGGGACATCGCTGTCATCCGGTGACTTCCGCTTGAACGAGCGTCCCGACACCCTATCGGGAAAGACCCTGGGTCTGCTGGAGAACTCCAAGGCCAACTCGGATAAGGTCCTTTACGAGCTGGGTCAGATGCTGAAAGAGAAGTACGACCTGAAAGACATCGTCTACTTCAACAAACATTCAGCCTCCCTGCCCACCAAGCCCGAAGTTGTCCAGGACATGGTCAACAAGGTGGATATCCTGATCACCGGCATCGGTGATTGAGGCTCCTGCAGCTCGTGCAGTGTGCACGACGGAATCGAGATGGAGCGCCTGGGCCTGCCCACGGCTTCGATCATCACCCACGTATTCAACAACACCGCCAAGGCCATGACCCGCATGATGGGCGTGCCCGACTTCGAGTACATCGTTGCCGAGCATCCCCTCTCGAGTCTGACCGATGCGGAGTGCCGGGAGCGGGCCGAGACCCTCTTCCCTGACGTCGAGCGCATCCTTGTTGGGAGCGCCGTCGCCAAGCCTGAATAATCAGTCTAGGCAGTTGTTCTAAGTAAACAAAAAAGGCGTCCCGATTTAATCGGGACGCCTTTTTTTGATTCTATTGCTTGTCTTTCTTTAGCCTGCCAGGCGTTCACCCTTTCGATCGTCTCTTCATTATCATGTACTCGGTGGCCGCGCCAACCATTATACCGGCCGCGATCCATAAGCCAGGGCTGCCAGTCAAAGCCCCGATGACTAAACCGATGATAATACCCAACCCAACAGGGAAGCCCTTGCGGTTCTTCAGGTCATCAAACATAGAGCGATTTTATCACCGAACCATCTGCCAAGTATTTGAGGACTGATAGCCTGGCTCCAGCTTTGTCTCTTTCGTGTATCTATGGCCTTAATTTCAGTTGAATCACCTCTGGGGCTGTGTTACGATTCCGCTTGGATTGTTACTGATTTCACGAACCGATTTTCGGCCGATTATTCAACGCTGAACCAGCCGGGAACCAGCCGTGAAACCCTCCCCAGCAAGCCTTTTCCCAAGCCGATGAATCAGGAGCCCAGACCATGAGTGGGCTAGAACAGCGGATCCACGACGCAGTCCACGGCCAAACGCAGCCGACCGTCACCGTATTGTCGTCCCTGCTCGCCGTTGAAGATGAACTGGGTTACATACCCAAAGAGGCCCTCGAATTCGTGGCGGGGTTCACCAACTCCACCACCAATGATGTCTGGGCCGTTGCTTCTTTCTACCCCAACTTCCGGTTCGAACCTCCCGCCGATCACGTGGTCGAGGTCTGCTGGGGCGCATCCTGCCATTTGGTGGGCGCGATGGAGATATTCAAGTCCGTCTTGGAAGCCTCTGGGATGGAAGATGAGGGCGACACCCCTGACGGACGCCTCACAGTGAAGTTCAATACCTGCCTTGGCGCCTGTTCCCAAGCCCCGGTGATGGCCATGGACCACCATCTGGCTGGCCGGGTCAACCCCGAGTCCGCCGCCAAGAACGTAGCCAACCTCCTGAAGCAGGAAACCCATGGCAAGTAGTTTCTTAGAAGTCGGCCTAGAAGCCGGCAAACGTTGGCAGGAATTAACCGCTGGCGAAAGGCCGTGGATTCGCATCGGCACCGCGCTTTGTGGCGAGGCTGCCGGAGCATTTGAAGTTGCCGACGCTGTGGATGCCGAATTGGCCAGCCAAGGCGTTTCCGCCGAGGTCAGCCGCGTCGGCTGCCTGGGCCTTTGTTTCGCCGAACCACTCCTAGATGTGCAACTGCCCGGCGGACACCGTATTTTTTACGGCAACGTTGATACCGAAAGCGTGGCAGAGATCATCTCCGCCCACGTTGCCGGTGGCTCGCCCATCACCGCCAAGGCCTTGGGTTATATCGCCGAAGAAGGCAACGATACCCCGGTGCCGGACGGCATCCCCGACTTGGACCAACACCCGATGCGTATCTGGGAGAACCGTATAGTCCTCCGGAACGCCGGCAACATCGACCCGATGGACATCTACCAGTACGTGGCCAATGGTGGCTATCAGGCCCTGCACAAGGCCCTGACAAGCCTGGACCGCGAACAGACCCTGGATGAGGTCAAGGCCTCGGGACTCAGGGGCCGGGGCGGCGCTGCGTTCCCCACGGCCACCAAATGGAGCTTCTTGGCGGGCAATCCTGCCACCGAAAAATACGTCCTCTGCAACTGCGAAGAGGGCGACCCCGGGGCTTTCAACGACAAGAACATCCTGGAGAGCGACCCGAACACCCTGGTAGAAGGTGTGATCATCGCCGGATACGCCACCGGGGCCAGCAAGGGTTATATCTTCATACGCCACGGCCACAACGGCCCGATAGACCGCTGCCGCGCTGCCGTCGAGCAGGCCAGAGAGCTCGGGTTCCTTGGCGAAAACATCATGGGCTCGGACTTCAGCTACGAGATTGAGATTGCCCTGACCGGCGACTCCTACGTAGCCGGTGAGGAATCGGCGCTGATGGAAGCGATCGAAGGCAAACGGGCCATGCCCCGTTTCCGGCCTCCATTCCCGGCGCAGGTCGGCCTCTTCGGCAAGCCCACCAACATCAACAACGTCAAAACCCTGTCCTACGTCCCGGAGATAGTCTCCAAGGGCGGCGAATGGTTCGCGGGAATCGGACACGACACCAGCACTGGCACGGTCATCCTGTGCCTGTCGGGCAACCTGCAGTACACCGGCATGGTGGAAGTGCCTCTCGGCATTAACCTGAAAGACGTTATCAACGAGGCAGCCGGCGGCATGCGGGACGGCAAGACACTGAAATTCCTGCAGACCGGCGGCCCCTTGGGCGGCGTGCTGGGCGCGGACAACATCGACATCCTGCTGGACTTCGAGATATTGCGGGCTGCTGGCGCCATCGTTGGCTCCGGGGGTCTTATCGCAGCCGATGAGGGATCCTGCATCGTGGATATGACCCGTTCCCTCATCGCTTTCTGCCAATACGAATCCTGCGGCAAGTGTTTCCCCTGCCGGATGGGCATGAGCCACCTGCTAGAAGTCCTAGAACGCATCTGCCGCTTGGAAGGCACTCCCGAAGACCTGGGCCTAATGCAGAATATCGGCGTGAACATGCAGGCCGGTTCTCTCTGCGGCCACGGGCAATTGGGGTTCAACCCTGTGTCTTCGGCCCTGCGTTACTTCGGGCCTGAATTCGATACCCATATCATTGATCATGAGTGCCCCACCGGGACCTGCTCGATGCCCCGGTTCTCTCCGGCGCTCTCCCGGCGCTAACCAAATTTGAAGCTAGACCGGCCGAGGCTGATTCGAGCTAGGCCGGCGAGATATAGAGGCTACCGATGGCCGACGAAATAACAATCACTTTTGACGGTAAAGAGGTCAAGACCCAGCCAGGGAAGATGGTCCTGGAAGCGGCCATTGATGCCGGGGTCTACGTCCCCTACCTGTGCTACCACCCCGGGATGAAGTCCTACGGCGCTTGCCGGATGTGCGTGGTCAGTGTGGAGGGCCAACGGGGTTTCCCCGCCGCCTGCACCCTGCCCGTGACCGACGGGATGAAAGTCCAGACCGAGTCAACCGAAGTGAACGACCTGCGCCGCTCCGTTATGGAGATGCTCATCGCCGAGCACCCCAGCGGCTGCCTCACCTGCCACCGCGTCGATATCTGCGGCCCCACCGACGTCTGTCTGCGCCACGTTTCGGTCAATGACCGCTGTGTGACCTGCCCGAAGAATGAACGGTGCGAGCTCAAAGACACGGTCCGCTATCTGGGCATGAACCTGGAATCGCCCCTGCAGTACAAGTACCGAAATATACCGCTGGAAGTCGCCGACCCCTTCTACGACCGCGACTACAACCTGTGCATCGTTTGCGCCCGCTGTGTCCGTGCCTGCGAAGAACTACGCGGCGACGACGCCATCGGTATGACCGAACGCAGCGGTCAGGCATTGGTCGGTACGTCGTTCGGGACGTCTCTGCTGGAGTCTGGTTGTGAGTTCTGCGGCGCCTGCATCGACGTCTGCCCGGTCGGCGCGTTGGTCGAACGTGACCACAAGTGGGACAAGCCAAGCACGGTAGAACGGACCGTCTGTCCCCTCTGCCCCGTGGGTTGTCAGATGAACATCGAATATGACAGCGACGGTACCCTGATCCGGGCCATCCCGGAGATCAACTCCCCCGCCAACCACGGTCAGGCCTGTTTCAAAGGCAAGTTCGGCCTCCAATTCGTGAACGACGTCAGCCGCCTGCAGACCCCATTGGTCCGCCGTGACGGCCAATTGGTCGAGGCGACTTGGGATGAGGCGCTGGACGTTGTGGCCGCGCGCTTGGCCGAGTATTCCGGTGAGTCTTTCGCCTTCCTGACTTCACCCAACAGCACCAATGAAGAGCACTACCTGGCCCAGAAGTTCGCCCGCACGGCGATGAAGTCGAACAACGTGGACCAGACCTCTAACACCCAACCTGAGCTGACCCTGGGTCTGGAGCAGTCTCTGGGCTACGCCGGCACCACCAACCCCATCTGGGACCTGGAGCAGGCCGGCTGTATCTTGGTTTTCAACAGCAACGTCACCGAAGAACACAACGTTGTGGCCGTGCCCATCAAACGGGCGGCCCGAAAGAGCACCAAGCTGGTCGTCATCGACTCCCGTGAAGTTGAACTGACCCGTTACGCTCATGTGTGGCTGCGCCCGGCCCCTGGCACCGAGCAACTCCTGCTGGGCGGGCTGCTGAAGTCGGTCATCGACCAGGGTTTCCAGAAAGAAGACTGGTTGGCTGAGAACTGCGAAAGCCCAGCCACCCTGCAGTACGCGCTGAGCGCCCTCGACCTGGCCGAGATATCCAAGATAACGCAGGTCTCCACCGCCGACATCGCCGAGGCGGCGCGTCTCTACGGCGAAGCAGAAACGGCGGCGCTGGTCTACGCGCTTGATAATATTCAGCCCCGCGTTTCCCGAGACTGTGTCCTTTCCCTGGTGAACCTGGCTCTGGTCACCGGTAACCTGGGCAAACCCGGCGCGGGTATCTACCCCATGAGGCCCGGGGCCAATGAACAGGGCGCCTGGGACGTGGGCTGCGTTCCCGACCGGCTACCCGGATACCGGATGGTCTCAAATGCCGAAGACCGCCAGGCCCTGGAAGCCCTTTGGGACACGACCATCCCTGAGATACCAGGGCTCGGCCTGACTCACATAATCGAAGGCGCGGCCAGCGGACGGGTCAAGTCCCTGTTCCTGATTGGAGACAGCCCTAATTTCACCAACGACAAATTGGGCGACGGACTGGCTGCCCTTGATAACCTGGAATTCTTAGTGGTCTGCGATTCATTCCTGACCGCCTCCGCTCAGCGGGCCGATGTTGTTCTGCCCCGCGCCACCTTCGCCGAGAAAGACGGTACTTTCACCAACCTGGAGCGGCGCATCCAGCGTCTAAAACCTGGTAAACGCCTGCCCGAAAACGGTGCCCGGCCCGAATGGCAGGTCATCTGCGACGTGGCCCACAAGATGGGAGCGCCCGGCTTTCTACTAGCATCGCCCTCTGAGACAATGGACGAGATCGCCAGAGTGGCGCCGGTCTACGCCAATGTGTCCTACCGGACCCTGGCCAATCAGGGCGGGCTGGTGTTCAAGACCGACCTGAAAAGCCCGCAGCCGACCCAGATGCTCTACGCCAGCCGGGAAGACCGGGGCCTGCAATGGCCGGTCGAGAGCAACGGCTCGGGAACGTCCATCCTGTACGAGAACGGTTTCAAAGACAGACGGGCGGAACCGATCACCCCGGCATTCGTATCCAATGAGGATGCAACCGACAATGAATTCCCGTTGTGGTTCGTGCCCGGCCGGGTCCTGCTGCAACAGGAACGAGACATCAAGATAGTCAAGGCAAGGCAAAATACCATCCAGAGAGACGAACTGGTTGAATTGAACCCCGCCGACGCGGCGT
>CAVOAA010000025.1:0-22611 GCA_963693555.1 Dehalococcoidia bacterium
TGGCCTCAGCCTTGCTGTAAACGGTCATCAGGTGTTCGTTGTCGAACTTCCGGTCGTTGACTGCTGTTCCACCGTAGCCGATGTCGGTCATGTCTACGTGACCGGCGTATAGGCTGTCGAATTTGGAGATCATTGTTTACCTTGCCTTCATGTTTCGATTTTGGCTCAGTGCGTTTGACGATACTTATTGGTTAAGTTAATCGCCATTATAAATAATGGCCTGATGGTGTCAACCGAGAGCGCGGCGAGCAGATGCGCCAGGCATTTCCCTAAAGGTCGGGAATGCCCCCTATCGTCGGGATTTGCCCCTAAAGATCTGGGATTCCCATAGATACGGAGGTGTATGGGCCACCCACCGAACGGGTCAAGTGGCCTTGTCCGGTCATGTCTTCTGCCAGCAGGGCGTCGCCCGGATTGAAAACGAGCTTCGTCCCGTCTTTCACTTCGACTTCCATCTGGCCCTCAAGTACGAACAGGTACTGACGCCGTGAGGGGTTATGCCAGGTAGCTTCTCTATTGTCTTCAAACGTCCGGAAGACCAGGTCTTCGCCTGGCTTGGTGGTGATACGGTGGACGGACTCCGTTAGGGAGTCCATATCTTCCATGTGGGACTGGCCGTCATCGCCAGTATAGATACGCACAAACATGCCTACTCCTCGGCAAAACAAGATACGGGGCTATAAAGACCCTGCCGAAGTATACACGGACACAGACGCGGTAAATCCGTTATTGGACCCAGCCGGGTATTCCGCCTAATCGGAGATTCCCATAGAAACTGAGACGTAGGGTCCGCCGATAGACTTGGTGATGTGGCCTTGGCCGGTCATGTCCTCGGCAAGAAGCACGTCGCCGGGGTTGAGGACCATCACTGAACCGTCTTTAACTGAGACCTCAACCTGGCCTTCAAGAATAAACATGTATTGCCGCCGGTGCGGGTTATGCCAATCGCTGACATAGTCCACGACGCCTTTGCGGAAGACCAAGTCATCGCCTGGTTTAGTAGCGATCCGAGTGGTGGGTTCCGTGAGGCCAGCCATCTCTTCCATGTGGGACTGGCCATCATCGCCAGTATAGATGCGCACAAACATGCCTACTCCTCGGCAATCCGATTATTGGAAACCGGAGTATACACGGGCCGGCCCGGCTGGCACCTAGTCGGGGGAGACAACCTGGCCGTCCACCAGGTCGATGCGCCGCTGGGCCAACGCGGCTAGGTCCAGGTCATGGGTGGCCACGATCACCGTGGCACGTCTGGAGGCGGCAACTTCGCCCAGGGTCTCGGCGATGGACCGGGCAGTGGCAGTGTCCAACTCGCCCGTGGGTTCGTCGGCAAACACGACCTCAGGCTGCGTCACCAGCGCCCTGGCTATGGATACCCGCTGCTGTTCGCCGCCGGAGAGTTCGAACGGCCGGTGCCGTGCTCGCGTGCCCAGCCCGACTGCTTGCAGGACGTCGGCGGCCCGCTGTCGCCGCTCTCGCCAGGGGATACCGCCGATGTGCAACGGCAGCTCAACGTTCTCCTGGGCCGACAGCAATGGCATGAGCCCGAACGACTGGAAGACGAATCCGATCTTGTGCCGCCGCATATCCACCAGGTCTGACTCCTTCAATCGGGCCAGGTCGTCGCCGTGGAAATGCACGGTGCCGGAGCTGGGCCGGTCCAGGCCGGAGAGCAGGTTGAGCAGCGTGGTCTTGCCGGAGCCGGAACGGCCAATTACCGCCAGAAAATCTCCCTGTTCCACCGTGAGGCTGATGGCGGAAAGGGCCGTCACGGCAGTCTCCCCTGAGCCAAAGACACGGCTGACATCCAAGGCCGTCAGCACTGGGCCGTTACTGGATTGCATGGGCGGTTAACTCCTGCTCCTGGACTGCCGGGGGGTTGTGGCCGGGGGGTCGATGGTGATCTGCCCGTCCTCTACCTGTATCTTGGCCAGGCCGCCACGCCGGAACCGCTCCGCAAGCTCCACAGGCAACTGGAGTCTGCCCGCCGGGTCCACCACCACGTATTCCTCTTCCACCGTGCCTCCGTCGCGCTGGTAGTCGGGCTTTGAGAACGTTTCCGACCCGATGCGCCCGTCCCGAATGTGCACCACTCGGTCAACGAACCGGGAGACGCCGGCATAATGGGTTACGGTGACCACGGTCACGCCGTAGGAACGGTTCAACCCGCGGATCATCTCGAAGATGGCGTCTGCGTTCTCGGTGTCCAGTTCCCCCGTTGGCTCGTCCGCCAGCAGCAGAGGCGGCTTGTTGGCCAGACCCACTGCGATGGCAGCCCGCTGCTGTTCGCCGCCGGACAACTGGTAGGGGAGGCGTTTTCGCTTGTCGGCCATGCCCAGGGATTCCAATAATTCCTCAGACCAGGCCCGGCGCGCCTTGGCCGGCTGTCCGGTCAATGCCATCGGCAGCTCGATGTTGTCGGCGACCGATAGGTAGGGCACCAGGTTCCGTGCGGTGGCCTGCCAAACAAACCCGACCTCCGACCGGCGGTACATGACCAGGTCGCTATCTGAAACGTCCAGCAGGTCCCTGGCGCCGACGATCACCTGGCCTGCGGACGGACGGTCCAGACCGGCCAGAATGTTCAGCAGGGTGCTTTTGCCGCTGCCGCTGGCGCCGATGATGGCGATGAGCTCGCCGGTCTCGACGCTGAGGTCCAACCCGCGCAGGGCCACGACCTCCAGGTCAGCGCGTTTATAGATCTTGAACAGGTCGCGGCAGTCTATATACAGGCCGGTGTCGGTGGCTGCTGTCCCGGTCTGCCCGCTGTAGTCGTTGAATCCGGTCATCCCGCATCTCCCATTCTCAAGACCTGCTGCACCTGTATCTTGGAGCTCAGCCAGGCCAGCCAGAGCACTGTCGCCAGTGTTACCACGGCCAATACCAGGTACGATACCGACAGCGCCAACCAATCGGTGGTAAAGGCCATCGGAGGAGTCACTCGCTCACCTTCCTCAGCCACCTCCATCAGCGGTAGGAGACTGGAACCGATCATCTGGCCCACCCAAGTTCCTAGAACCACGCCGCAGATCACTATCAGGAATAGATTAAACCATACGATGCCGCGCAGCTGTCCGCCGGTGGAACCCAGGGTGCGCAGCAGGGCGAACTCGGTTTGGCGTTCCTTGGTATCTAGGTACGAGAACAGCATCACCCCCGAGCCGCTGGCCAGGGCCACCGCCAGGAATAACAGCACCAGGAGCGCGCCCCAGCCGGCGTTCACCAACGGTTGGTCCACCCGAGACGAGACCATCACCCCGGCGTCGTAAACTTCCCGGACGCTGATTCCCAGATCGCGCATGGCCTGGACGGTCTCTTCTGAAACCTGCTTGTCGTCCGCCGCCAATGCATCTTGGGCTTCGGCGCTAGGCGTGGTGACCAGTTCAACCCATATCTCGTTGGCCCCGACCAGCGGAATGGGGCTGTGCTGATTCGATGCGGCTTCCAGGCCGTCCAGGTCTACCAGCACGAAGGGTTTCTCCTCGGGATAGATGGTCGGAAAATAATCGGCCACACCCACGATGTTCACCATCACCGAGTAGGTGGACAGGCCCAAGATGACGTCATCACCAACGGAAGCGTCGGACAGTTTCAGGAACTCCCGGTTGGCCATCGCCGGTATCGGTGGCTCGGTGGCGGTCGGTCTTATGCCGCGCATTCCGACGCCTCCGCTGGCCCAACTGAACCGTGTCGCAGTCGGAAAGCGGTCGCCCACTGCCGACCGGCTGGTCTCCAGGGCGTACAGGCCCGGGCGTGCGAAGTCTTGGATCACCGACCAATCTTCCAGGGTGTCAAAGTCGGCCAGCTTCACCGGCCCGCTGGGTGTGATCGCTTCCATCCTGCCCAGGAACACCGCTCCGAGATCGGCCGAACCAAACGTGCCGAAGCGGTTTGTGACCTGAAAGGCTTGGAAGGAATACGGAGGCTCCAGGGCTATCTGGCGCGTCTGATTGTTGAAACGGCGTCCGGCGGCGATCACTGGCGTCAGGTCACTCTGTATCCGGTGCCATCCTGGTTGTCCCAAACCGCCGACCCAAGTGTCGAAATACTGTCCCCGTGAGTCACGGAATCTGGCCCAGAGGTTAGCCCCGGCATCGATCCCGGCCGGCTGTACCCAGATCGATATCCCCCGTGCGTCCGGCGGCAATGGCAGACCAGGCGGGGCGTCAGATTCTCCCTGCAGCAACTCGGCGAGTTCTTCCAGCGACCTTCCCCCGGCCAGGTCGTCCCGGAACCAGGCGACGTCGGCGATATTGCCGGTGTCCACCGCCAATACCGAGGCCGGAGTGCTGAAACCGGTGGACGTGATCTGCCCGTTGGCACGGTAGACATCTGCAGCGTGGACCACTCCCGGAAGCGCCTGGACTCCCTCCGCGAACCTGCCGCCCGCGGCTGCGCTGGAGACGCCGCTGTGGCGAATACGCAGGTCGGCTCCGGCGGAGTACAGAGACCGTTCTTCCTGGCTTTTCTCCAGCGTGGCGCTGAAGGCACTGCCAATGACTCCCAGCGCCGTTGCCAAGGTCAGCAGCACGATCAAGATGCCGGGCACCATTGGGTCTCTGGCCACATGCCTGAGTGAGTGCACCAACCAGGAAGGTGCGATCGGCCCAGCCAGTCGTGACAACAGCAATGCAAACCAAGGGAACAGCCGCATGACCACCAGACCCACGGCGAAGAGACCCAAGACCGGACCCAACAACAGACTGTAATCGATCTCCAATTGCTGCGTGCCGACCGATTGGACCAGAAAAGAACCCCGGCTCTGTATCTGCCACCAGAGTAGACCGATCAGGGCCAGCAATAAGACGTCCAGGTAATAGCGGTGTAGGAACGACGCTGTCGGTGGCCGCGCGCCGGTCTGCCTGGCCTCGACTATGCCGTGTCTGGCGGCGGCCAGCGTGGCCAAGGTGAACACCACCACGGCCAGCGCCCCGCCGATGAGTCCCAGCACCACCGCCCCTTGAGAAACGGTCACCGGTACTCCGGATAGCTCGTCAGCGCCCCCGCCCAGACTGAAGAATAGCTTGCCCAGCACCCGGACCACGCCCATGGCCAGGAACGGCCCAACTATCACCGCCGGAATGCCCAACAGCAGGCCCTCTCCCAGCCCGAGCATCCCCACCTGGGCGGTGGTGGCGCCCCTGCTTTTCAGCATCGCGATCTCGCTGGAGCGGGAACGGACGATCAACCCAGCCACCAGCGCCAAATAGTAGAGCAATATCCCGGTGATCAAGAACACCACCAGAAACAGGGGCACCCTGGCCAGTATCAATTGCTCGTCGAAGCTGTTCAGCAGATCGTCGAGCCTGATCGAGAAGCTCGAATTCTTCAGGCCGGACGCGATGTCCCTTTCAACCTGGTAGATGGCCTGCCGCAGGTCACCCACATCGCCGGCCCTCAGCCCCTCCCGGTCTAAGAAGTAATACCAGGTCACGTCCGTATACAGGGTTGGATACTCCCCCAACACCCGGTTGATCACCGCCTCCTCGCTGGTGAACAACGGCACGATGGTCCAGCGGTCGTTACTGAGGCTGAAATCCGAGCCGGATTCGTACCAGAACTCGTCGTTGGGATCGACTCGCTCAAATACCCCGGATATGCGCACCGGCATCGACGGCGGATCGGTGAACGACGCCGCCGGGAATACGTCCATCACGTCGCCGACCTGTAGACCCAATAACTTCAGGCCTAATCCGTCCACGGCCACGTCCATGGGAGTCCCTGCGGCTGAAGTACCCGCCGGCGCAGCGGCGTTCTCCGCACCCGGCCAGATCCCTTCGACCAGGGTGACGCGCTCCGGCTCAAACCCGGACATGTAAATGATGGACCCGCGCGGCCTGACCTCGTTGTCCAATTCCAGCTGCGGGTGACCTTCGAAATAGAAGGTCGCAGTGTCCAGGACTATAGATTGTTCTTTCAGGTACTTGGCAAATGGTTCGGACACCTGCCGTTGAGCAAAGTTCAGCCTATCTTGGTAGACCGCCCGGCGGCCGGCAGACGTGGATGGCTCATCTTGGCTGCTAAACGACCGCATGGATAGGTTGGTTTCTTCGGGAGTAGCCTGCTGCAGCTCGTGGCGGAGCGAGGCGTTGGATAGTAGGTCGGAGAAGATCACTCCGCTGGCCATCAACGCCACCGCCAGCAGGATGCCGCCGAACAATACGGATTCCAAACGCCAACCGGACACAGCCCTCCGCACCGCCATCACGTAGGCGAACCGGATCATCGGTAGCATCTAGCGCCTCGCGGCTCAGGGTTCATCAGATGCCACCCCGCAGGACTTCGGCGGTGTTCAGCCTCCGGGTGGCCACGACGGCAAAAGCGACTGACAGCGCGGCCGCCGCCAATAACCCGGCCAGTACCCCGGCCATCAGCCAGCCTTGGACCGACGGCAGCAAAGGCGGCACGGGAGCGTCTCCCTGGGGCGTCAGGTCCATCAACTCCAGTATCTCCAGTCCCGGCCAGTACCCCATAGCGGCGCCGGCAGCAATGGCTAAGACCGCGATGATCATCCGTTCCGTAGCCAACGAGAGGAAGAACTGGCGGCGTGAGAACCCCAGCGCCCGAGCTACCGCCAGGTCCATGCGTCCCATCTTTATCGAGACCAGCGCGTGGACGGTCAGGGTCAGCAACACGGCGATGCCGATGGCTATCATGCTGAAGATGGTCAGCCCGTTCCAGCCGCCGCCGGCCAGCGGGTTCCGCTTTGCCAATGACGCCACGGCCTCGGCGTCCCGCACTGAGATCAGACCGGTGATCACCTCATCTATCTGGACGATGACCCCTTCGCGGTCCGCATCCTCATCCACGGCCAGCCACATCTCATTTGGCTCACCGATAACCCCAAGGGGCAGACGCCGGGCGTACTCCTGATAGCCGGTAAGGTCGGTTATGAAAAATGGCTTGCGGCCGGGTTTCAGAGTCGGGAAATGGCTCGTCACGCCCACGATCTCTATGGGCACCGCCTGGTTGCCCAATCTCACGCGCACCTGCTGCCCCACTTGGAAGTCAGGACCGCCGATGGCCGGCAGTGGAAACGAGCCTGTCGGCAGGTGTATCCCCCGCTGCCCGTTGGAGATCGGCTCGGTCCAAGCGAACCGCAACCCCGACCCGCCGCTCCTGGAACTGTCGCGCGAAGTCTGAGTCGTATCAGGGGCCAGTCCCTGGTTGGCCAACGGTTGCCACGGCGCCTGGCCCTCGAATCCTTCGATTAAAACCCCCGCGGGCAAAACCCCCGTAGGCAAAACCCCCGTAGGCAAAACCCCCGCAGGTAAAACCCCTCTAGGGCCTGTGGCCGGACTGAAGGCAGTCACATCATCCAGCAGTATCACCCCGTCCGACAGGCGGTTGGACGGCGCGGTCGAGAAGAACAGGGAAACCAGCTCAAGGGGTTGTGAGGCTTGGCCAAAGACCGAGAGATCGCCGGTGAACAGCTTCCACCGCCCTTCAACTGCCTTGGCGTCGCCGGAGTCGGTATTTCCCTGGTCCAATATATTGCCCATCGGAAAAGTTCGGTAGAACCCGGTGGCTGTGAGCACTCTGGCCCACATGTTGACGTCGAACTGCAGGTTCTTGCCCAACAAGGCACTGCTGTCCACCCATACGCCAAGAGCGGTGCTGTCCTCGGGCAACGGTATGCCGGTCCCAGACAGAGATGTGGCGAATGGCCGCGGGCGCAGCAGTCTGCTGATGGCTGGCAGGCCGCCGGGGAAGAAATCGTCCCGGAACCAGGTGGTCTTCGCCAGCGACCGGGGGTCCAGGGCCAACATGTCCACGCTCTCGGTCGTTAGCCCTTCCAAGACAGTCACCGAGTCCCGCAAGACTGCGGTGACTGCCGTCACTCCGGTAACCTTCTCCAGCGACCGGGGGGCGTTTTCGGGCAGGCCCGGCCCTCTAACAACCATGTTTCCGCCCACGCTGTAGCGGGCCTGGTCGCTCTGGGCTTGGGACAGGCTGGACTGGAAGGTAGCGCCGAACACACCAAGGGCCGCCGCCAGCATCAGAATCACGGCCAGCGAGCCGTGGGGTATGGGGTCGCGCGCCAGGCGTAGTAGCGAGAACTGGAACCAGGCAGCGCCGACCCTCGTCCCGGCCCAGGCCAGCAACCCGACGAGCAGAGGCAGCACCCGCAGCAGCAGGACAGCCGCCGCGAACAGGCCCAAGACCGGCCCCAAGACCAGTGTCGGGTCAACGTTTACCCCCTGAGACGCCAGCCCCTCGGCCACGAACCCGTCCCGGCCACGAACCTGGAACCAGATCAACGCCACTGCGGCCACGGCCAATATGTCCAGATAATAACGGTGCAAGAAGGGCACTGACGGAGGTCTGGTCCGGGATATCAGCGATTCCAGCGTTCCCATCTTGGCCCGGCCAACTGCGGTAAATAGCAGCACCATTAAGGCCATCACGCCACCCAACGCGCCCATCCAGAACATGTCCCCAGCCAGTCCCAACGGGATGGGCGTGGCGAACTCTCCACCAGGGTTGATCGTGTCCAGAAGCAGTGTCTTTACGATTATCCAGGCCAGGAGCGGCCCCACTGCCATTGCAACCACGGCGATCCCAGCCTCAGCCAGCGCCAACACGGCGCTCACCTGCATGATGCTGGCCCCGCGGCTACGGAGCAACCCGGCCTCTTCAGCTTGGCTACGGCCCAGGGTCCCAGTGATCAGGGCCAAGAAATACAAAACCACCACAACAACCAGCGATAGGTAGAGATACAGCGGTATCTTGGCCAGCGTCAGGGCTTTGCCAAACTCATCGATGGTGAGACCCAACCGGCTCAACACCAGCGTGCGCGGATAGACTTTGTTCAGGTCGGTCTCCAAACCGAGCACTTCAGATTTAATCTCATCGGTGTTGCCAATGGTCAAAAAGCCAGAGTCCAAGAACAACAAGAAACCAAAATCACCGACCAATGTGGGGTAACGGCCGCCGATACCATCGAAGAAATCGTCTTCGTTCATGTAGATGGGCACAACGACCGACTCGCCGACGGAATTGAGATCGAAATGATTGGGCGTGCCCATCCAGTACTCTTCGTTGGAGTCGATGGGCTCGACGATACCGACCACTTTGAAAGCGATGCGGTCCGGCGCGCCTCTACGAGGTATCAAGAATATCCGGTCACCCACCAGATAGCTCAACTTCCGGGATGTCTCCGAACCGAGCACTATCTCGATGTCAGCTTCGCTGCCCGCGACCGGAGACTGGCCGCTCTCCGGCCAACGGCCTTGGAGAAGGGTCGAGTGTTCATCAAAGCCGGTCAAGAAAAATGGCCGTCCCGACGGCGATCCCAGGATGGCTGAGGTCGGCGTGGAGAGCAGCGTCAGGTTCGACTGCGTGCGCCCAAATCGCTCGGTTGCCCGGAGCATCTCGCCCAAACGCTCGTTTGACGACTGATCAAGCAGGCTTTGCAGCGGCCCATAGTCGGTACGCCCCAGCGGACGGTTCTGGGAGATGACCTGGACGTTGTGTACCTCAGGGCTGAACGAGGCTACGGTATGGCGCAGCCCAGCTTCGCCCAGCGCGCGCGAGTAAAGAGCGCCGGTGGACATGATGATCACCGACGCCAGGATGCCGAACGACGTTACCGCCAACAGCAACCAGGAATGGCGCAAACGGCGTCGCAGCAGCCAGGAAACCAGGGAGAGAAGCTGCATAGGACTTAGCTGCCCCTCGCGCTATCGGGACTTGCCAGCCACGGATTAAAGCTCGTATTGATCATCGGCATAACAGCTTCGAATTATACGACGTTGCCCGTGCTCCTGGATCAGATTCGCTGATCAGAGCAGGGGATAACGGAGGCCCGTGCTATAATCCCGCCCACCAATCAAGGGCCGCTCGCAGGCGTGCCCCAGACTACCCGATTTATCGATTATCAGAGGACCCAAAATGACCACCATGAAGCGCTTGGAAGGAAAAACAGCCCTGGTGACCGGCTCCGGCCGGAATATCGGGCGGGCCATAATATTGAAACTGGCTGCGGAGGGCGCCAACGTCGTGGTGAACGCCCGCAGCAACCAGGAAGAGGCTGACGCTGTTGCCGAGGAGGCCCGCGCGCTGGGCGTGGAAGCCCTACCGTTCATCGCCGATGTCGCCGATCACCAACAGGTCACCAACATGTTTGCCGCTGCCACGGAGAAGTTCGGCGGGGTGGATATCTTGGTCAGCAATGCCGCAATCCGGCCTCATGAGCCATTCACCGGCCTAACTTTGGAAGAATGGCAGCGGGTGCGGGGGGTGGTGCTTGATGGCGCTTTCCACGTCGCCCACGCAGCGATCCCATACATGGAGAAGAACGGTTACGGGAGAGTGGTGTTTTTCACCGGTGACGGGGCGTTCAAAGGGACCGCCCAACGCTCCCACGTATCAGCCGCCAAGATGGGCGTCATCGGCCTGGCCAGGGGGTTGGCATCTGAGTTCGCACCCAAGAATATCCGGGTGAACGTGATATCGCCGGGGCGTATCGACACCACGAGAGACCTCAGTTGGTACCCACAGGGCGGTATGCGCGATACAGCGGACATACCCATCGGCCGCCTGGGGGATGTGAACGATATCGCGTCGGCCTGCCTGTTCTTGATCACCGACGAGTGCGGCTTCATGACCGGCCAGACGCTCCACATCAACGGCGGGACCGACTTCTTCTAGGCTCGGCTCGCCGTCCACTCAGGTGAGTCGATCGCCTGTGGTGGCAGAATATGGCATCAAAGCACGCGTTTTCGGAAAGAAATTTTGACCGGGAGGAAAAACCATGGCCGCAACTTTCGAGCTATATCAGGACCGTGCGGGTGAATACCGCTGGCGGCTCCGTCACGAAAACGGGAACATCATCGCAGACTCAGGCGAGGGATATTCGTCCAAAGCCGGTGCGGAGAACGGAATTCAATCCGTAAAAGAAAATGCTCCGTCCGCTCCTGTCGAGGAACAGGGCTGATCTCTGTCTGCTTGAGTCCCCAAAGCCCGACGCTTGTCGGTTAGCTACGGAAGCGAAACTCTTTCAGGTCGGGGGAGATGACCAGCTTGGCCTCGGTCTGCTCCTGAATCTCTTCCGGACTCCAGCCCGGGGCGTTTTCGACCAGCATGAACCCTTCGAGCGTGATCTCGAAAAGTCCCAGGTCCGTGACCAGCATCTTGACCACGCCAGGGGCGGTGATGGGCAGCGTGCATTTTTTCAGCAACTTGTGCCCGCCGTCGCGGGTTGTGTGCTCCATGGCGATGAAGACGCGCTTGGCGCCGGCCGCCAGGTCCATGGCGCCGCCGATCCCGCCGCCCTTGCGGCTGGGGATGCGCCAGTTGGCAAAATCGCCGTTTTCGGCAACCTCATAGGAGCCCATCACGGTAACGTCGATCATGCCGCCTCGGATCATCATGAACGAGTCGGCGTGGTGCACGCAGGCCATGCCTGGCAGCGGAGTAACCTTCTGTCCACCGGCGTTCACCAGGTGACGGTCTTCCTCGCCTTCCTTGGCCAATGGTCCGTAGCCAACGACACCGTTCTCAGCGTGGTTGATGATCTCTCTGCTGGAGTCGGTGTAGTTGGAACAAAGCGTGGGCATTCCCACACCCAGGTTGACTATCCAACCGTCTTGGAATTCCATGGCCAGGCGGTCGCACATTGCCTGACGTTCAAGTTTCACTTTTTCGGCCATTTTTTATCTCTCCGATAATAAAGCTGACAGCTGAACGCTGAATGCTGATCGCTTCGCTAAACCCAGATGCCGTCTTCGGGGATATGCACCATCCGGTCAACATAGATCCCAGCAACGTGGATCAGGTCGGGGTCCAACTGTCCTGCTTCGACGATCTCTTCCTCAACCTCGACTATTGTCACCGTGGCCGCCATGGCCATCAGCGGGTTGAAGTTGCGTTGGGTCAGCCGGAACACCAGGTTTCCGGCCGTGTCGGCTTTCCAGCATCGAATCAACCCGTAATCGCCGGGCAGCGGCAATTCGAGGACGTGCGTCCGGCCGTTGAACTCCCGGTGTTCTTTACCCTCGGCCAATTCCGTCCCCACAGACGTTGGAGTGTAGAACCCACCGATTCCGGCAGCCGCGCAGCGAAGCCGCTCGGCCAGAGTGCCCTGGGGGACCAACTCGGCTTCGATCTCATCGTTGTTATACATACGGGTAAAAGGCGTGACCTGGGAGGGGTGGGTCGAAGCGGTAAAGGCACAGATCATCTTTTTCATCTGGCCCGCTTCCACCAGCGTGCCGATGTCTACATTCTCGTCAACTGTTCCGGCGTTGTTGGACACGCCCGTCAGGCCCTTGGCTCCCTGGCGGTTCAGCGCGGCAATCAGGTTTCTGGGCACGCCCACGCCGCTGAAACCGGGGCTGAGTATGGTAACGCCATCAGGTATGTCGGCAACCGCGGCGTCCATCGTTTCGTAAATCTTGTTCTTCATGAATGACCTTAAGTTGTACCAAGTATCGCTGAGTATTGCTGGGCTGGGATTTCCCCTTCGATTACGCCTTCGCAGGCGGGTTAAATATTACCGCAGACTGCTGCAGCGCGCCATAGGAGGGTGTTTGCTGGTAGATTATCGGTTCTTGCGATACGTTGGCATTGAATATTCCGAGAATTGTTGTATCTTAATGCCAAAGACAATTAAGGCTGGAGGAAAGTGATGGTAGCCTCAGACCACCGAACTTACGTATATGTTGGCCTGGCCGGAGAAGGCGATTATATCGGCGAGGGCGGCATCGTCCGCCGCGCTGACGGTGAGGAAGATTGGACAGACATATCCAAAGGTCTGCCCGACAATGCCCAAGTTCGTGCGTTGGCCATCAGGCCCGACGACCCGTCAATCGTTTTCGCTGGCACCGACAAGGGCGTCTACCGCTCCAAGGACCGCGGAGAGAGTTGGGAAACGCTGAATAATCCCGCCCCCGGAAACGAGGTCTGGTCGTTGTCGATCCACCCCGATAACCCCGACGTGATTCTGGCCGGCTACGACCCCTGCTCCATCTCCCGCTCCCAGGACGGGGGCGATACCTGGAAGATGATGGACACGAGCCAGGTGGTCTACCCGTTCATCACGACCTACATGCCCCCGACGGCCAAGCGGGTCATCGGGATGGCATTCGACCCATCGAACACCAAGGACATTTACGCTGCGGTGGAAGTGGGCGGCCTCCTGGCCAGCCGAGACGGCGGCGATACTTGGATCTCGATGATCGACGGTCCTTACATCAAGAACAACACGCTGGACCTGCACCAGGTTGAGGTCAGCGCAGCAGCTCCGGGCACCGTGCACATCGCCACCCAGACTGCCATGTTCCGCAGCCGAGACAAGGGCGCGCGCTGGGAGCACGTTCAAGTTGAGGAGATGTTCCCCGGCGGTTCGTACTGCCGCGACTTGAAGGTCGCGCCCGACGACCCGAAGACGATCTACCTGGCCGCCGGCGCTGGTGGCGGGGCAGCCCCTGCAGACACCGTCCAAGAGGGCGCTCTGTTCAGGAGCCGCGACGTGGGCGAGACCTGGGACCGTTTGGACCTGGGCGAGACCGTGCCTGGACGCATGATGGCGATCGCCATCGACCAGGCCGCGCCCGACCACATCTACTGTGCAGCCTATAGCGGCGAGGTCTACAGTAGCTCGGACGGCGGCAGTAATTGGTCCAAGAGCGTACTACCCGGGGAAAGCTCCCGGTACCTGCACGTTTACCCCATGGTTTGCGGTTAATCTGCCCGAAAGCAACCAATCAGACTTGATTCACATGCCTGGACGCGGGGCAGTCATAGCGATGAGTCCCGCTTCATAGGCATGTCACAGAAACAGGAGACATGGCTTGACTAGTTTCTCGATTGACCGCGCGACCTACAGCGTCGGCGAGAGCGCCCTGGATTTGATGGTTCTTGAGAAGTCTTCATTTCCCGAGCTGTTCCAGGGCCACCAGATAATCCGCGAAGGGGCCTTGGACAACGAAACCATGGCTGAGAATGGGTTCGACGGCAACACGTCCGAGCGTTTCTCCGATGCCGGCCGGGTGACCGGCGTCATGCGGGAATTGGGACCGACCTCCAACATGGCGATGGTCGATGGGTTCGACTTCATGGCGGCGTCGGTGGTGCATTTGTTCGACTCCCCAGACTCGGTCCACTCTTGGATGCACGACATCTTCCTGAAGGACTTTGAAGACCGCGTGGGAGAGAGCGTGGGTCAGGGCCACCAACTGGTGTCCGCCACCCGCCTCGAGCCACAGGGCTTCTTCGATGAGGTAGTGGGCCTCAAGGTACTGCAGGGCGGGGTTAACGGCCTGGTCTCATCGACCGTGATCGATTTTCGAGTTGGCCGGCTTTTAGGCGTGGTATTCATCGGTGCGGTCGGTGATCATGACCGTCTGGAGCAGGTCCAGCAGTTGGGCCAGGCTTTGGAGAAGCGGATCGTAAGCGTGGTATTAGGGTCGGCTTAAAGATTCAGCCGTTAGCCGTGGATCGGCTCCACACTGACCGTTCTTCGAGTCCGCACTGACTCGATCATGGCTTCGGTGATCTGTACCGAGCGAAGACCGTCTCTGCCCGAGGCGGCAGGCTCTTCGTCTTGAGTCACGGCCCTGTTGAACCCTTCGATCTGCCACTTGACCAGTGCCATCGGGTCAGGCGTGTAAGACACCTCAGAAACGACTGTCTCGCTGGTTATCTCCAGGCTACCTCCCATCGCTGGGCTTCCGCCATTCTTCATGAATATACGGCCGTCACTCCCGTAGATTGTCAGATCGTTGATAGAGTCGGGGATCCGGCTCCCGCTGCACATCGTCCCGATGGCGCCGCCACTGAACCTCAAGGACAGCGACACCAGGTCTTCCAAGGGATAATCCGCCGTTTGTCCGTCGCTAATGGCAGCTACTTCCACCACTGTCTGGCCCAGTATGAATTCGAGATCGTCCACGCAATGGACACCGGTTCCGATCATCGCCCTGGCCCCGCCGACCATATCCGGTGTTTCCCACCACTCTCTCAAGCCGGTGCGCATCTCCCGCTTTGTCTCGCCCCTCACACCGAAGCCTAGTAGAACCTGCGCCAGAGCAACCTCGCCCAATACGCCCTCGCGGACCAGCCTACTGGCCTTAACGTGGCCGGGATGGAAGCGCAACTGAAATCCAACGCCCAGCTTCACGTTATTGGCCTGGCAAACTTTGATCATCTCCACGCAGTCGCTCACAGTCGTGGCCATCGGCTTTTCAACCAAGATGTGTTTTCCGGCCTTGGCGGCCAATCGAACGTGTTCGGGGTGCAGGTGATTGGGGGTCGCGATAAATACGACATCCACCCTTGAATCGGCCAGCAAATCCTCGATAGAAGTGTAGGCAGCAAGCGCGCCGTGGGTTTTCGCAAACTCGTCCACCCGCTGTTGGTCCCTGCCATAGGCGGCGATGATCGATGTGTCTTCCGCCAGAGCTGCTGCCGGGGCCACCCTGGAATTAGGGTAATTGCCGGTCCCGATAAATCCCCAACCTATCGCCAATTGATCGCTCCTTAACCTGTTTTACATCCAGATGTGCCGAGGCTAGCGTCCAGCTCCGATTTTCGCCGTTGCCTCTTTCAAGAATTTCGAAATGTGGGGCAGCACCTGTTCGCCGGCCCGGGAAGCCTCGCCGTGGTCCAGACCGGGCAGCGCGGCGAATACTGCGCCTGGTATCGCCTCGGCGGCCACTTTGGAGCCTGGGAAAAACCCGTCGGCGTCTCCGCAGTAGAGCAGGCACGGGATATTCAGCCCTGGCAACAGGTCTTCCACTCCGTCGGTACCTCTGGGCGCGAGTATGCCTGCGATGAGGGCTTCCGGGTCGTTGTCCAACAGCCGCTCTTTGCGGCCAGACTCCATAGGCCCTTCATTGGCCTCGGCTGCGGCCACGTAGCTGGCCATTCCCTGGCGTAGCATGTCGATCCGTGCTTGAGGTGCCGTATCCGTATTTACCGTGTCTGCACCCATCCCGCCTAGAATAAACGAGTGGAACCGGCCTAGGGCGTGCTTCACGAGTCCGAAGCCGATACGGGCGCCCATGGAATAGCCCAGATAGTGGGTTTTCTCCAAGCCGAGGTCATCCATCACTGCCAGGATGTCATTCACCCGCAGCTCCATGTCGTAGTCCTTAGAATCGTAGGGCTTATCGCTGCGGCCGTGTCCACGAGCGTCAATCAATATCAGACGGTAGTCCTTCTTCAGTTCTTCCACGAATCCGTAGGCGTACCAGGTCTCCAGGCTGCTGGTCACCCCGTGTTGCATGACCAGAGGAGCCCCATCCCCCTCCACGTGATAGTGGATCTTGACGCCTGCGTTATCTACGTAAGGCATAAATCATCTCCATATGGTGTTTAATGACCTGAGTTCGTATCAGTTCTCTGCGAGCCTAGAGCGATTCCCATTCATCAGGAGTCAGGCCGGCCTGCCTCAAGATGCTACGCCAAGTTCCAATCGCCACCTCTCGATGGCGTGGAACAATAGTAGTCTGGGTTCCGGCGGCGGAATTTTTGGCAAATTTAACGTGACTGCCCCGCTGGCCGACTTCTAGGAATCCAGCCGCGGCCAGTCTACGGACAACTTCACGGTAAGCTAAAGGCCTAATCGCCCGAGACCTCTATCTCGAGTACCTGCACGCTAGGCACGATGGTCGCTCGTGGCTCCTCGAAATGTAACTCCAGAGCTTCCCTGAGATTGCCGAGGGCTGTCACTTCAGACTCGCCCTGGCTTGCGACATCAACTTCTAGGCATTGGGCGACATACCACTCATCTTCTTGCGAAACCACCGCGGTAAATCGTTGTTTCATAGCTGCTCCATTTGAGGGCTAGATATCAAATTTTTACATTGAAAGAGCTGTTGGATTCAAAACCGAACCTGGTATATCGTTTCTATCCTTCGCGGATCAGTCGGGCTGCTTCATCACCCATCTCTGAAGTCGAGGCTGTGCCCCCCAGGTCGGCGGTCAAGATCGTGCGCTGCTCCAGGCACTTGGCCACGGCTCTGTCTACTCTCGCAGCGGATTCCGGTTCTCCAAGATGGTCCAGCATCATCGCCACGGCTGAGACTGTTGCCAGGGGGTTGGCGATGCCCTTGCCCATGATATCGAAAGCCGCACCGTGCACCGGCTCAAACAGGGATGGGTATATTTTATCCGGGTTGATGTTGGCGCTGGGCGCAAGACCCATGCTGCCAGTCACGACTGCCGCGATGTCAGAGAGAATGTCAGCGAACAGGTTCGAGGCCACCATGACGTCGAAGTCCTCAGGCCAGCGCACCAGGTCCATTGCTGCTCGGTCTACTAACAATGATTCAGTCTCGATCTGAGGGAAATCGGCCGCAACATCCTCAAATACTTCGTCCCAGAAGACCATGCCGAACGATTGGGCGTTGGATTTAGTCACGGATGTGACCTTTTTACGCTTGTCGCGGCGCACACAATACTCGAAAGCGGCCCGGATGATGCGTTCGGTGCCACGCCTGGTGAACATGTTGGTCTGCACCACGGTCTCGTGCTCGGTCCCAGCGTAGAGCCGTCCGCCCACCGGGGCGTACTCACCCTCCGTATTCTCCCGGAAGATCACCATGTCGATTTCGCCAGCTTTCTTACCTGATAGAGGCGATTCCACGCCTGGGTAGAGATAGGCGGGCCGGATGCACACGCCCTGGTCGAAACTGCGCCGCATCGGCAGCAGCAAACCGTGGAGCGTGATGTGGTCCGGGATGTTTGGGTCCCCCACTGCGCCGAACAGGATCGTGTCGAACGCTTTCAGAGTTTCGATACCGTCATCCGGCATGAGTTTGCCGGTCTCACGATAGAATTCTGAGCCCCAGGGGAACTCGGTGAACTGAAAGCTGAGATCTCCGTTCACACTCGCCACGGCCTCAAGTGCCTTTCTGCCTTCGGCGATGACCTCTAAGCCCACGCCATCGCCGGGTATCACTGCTATTTTGTACTCTGCCATCTCGTTCCCTCTTAATTCCGCTGTTTTCTCGAATCAGACGTCCACGCGCTGCACGCCGCCACCAAGCAGACGGAAGTGGTACACCGAGTCGGCGTCGGGGAAGGCCTCTTTGGCCTTGTGGTAGGTGGACTTGCCCCGACGCTCTCTGGCGTCCAGCAGCACACCCATAATTGTGCCGCTGTGGCCGACGTTCACGCCCACAGCGCCCACCGAATCTGCGAACTCTTTCACTTCGGCTAGGCGGGGCTTAGCCAAAACCGTCCGGCTGGCCTCGGCGCTGATCGTCGCGCCCTGGCCAACCAAAACCGGGTCCTCGTTGGTTATTCCCAGTCTGAGCAGACGTAATGCCTCGGTGGTCTGTTCGTCAACCGACTGCCAGCGCTGGAAACGGTCAACCATGTTGAACTGGACGGTATCAACCGTGCCTCCTAGGTCCAACGCCACGATCTCCATCGGCGGCGGCGGGCCCAGGCTCTCACGTATGATTCCCGCGCGATGGTCGAAGAGCGCCACACCTGGGATCATGATGCCGTCAGTGGGTTCTATGGACAGGGCTATCTGGGCTATCTGGTAGGGACTCAGTTCTTCCCCGAGAGCCAAGCCGGTGGCGGCGATGGCCGCTGCCAGGTCGGCGCTACTGCTGGCCATGCCCTTGCCACGGGGAATGGGATTGTTGATAGTAATCTTGGCGCGGACCTTAGCATTCTTGAGATGGGAGAGAGTCCGGCGGACGGCCGCTGCAGCCTTGTCGCAATCTTCCGGAGCTTCAACTCCGGGGCCGCCGGCGTAGAGATCGACCTTCACGCGGGAGTAGAAATCTATGGGGCAGGTGACCAGAAAATGAATCCCTTCGATCACGCCCTGCGCCAGCTCGCCGCACACGCCTGGCGCACGCACGGTGGCAGTGCCGATCAGCACTGCTCCTTCTTCTTCTGAATCTTCTGAGTTATTTCCAGTTGGCGAGACCAAAAGAGGCTTACTCCGTGCCTGAAGTTTTGATTTTAGTGGCTATTCCCGCGATCACCAGGTAGACCTCGGTTGCGGCGGCGGCGATCCGCTGATTGACCGTCCCGAGGGCGTCTTGGAAGCTGCGTCCCAAGGGTTCCGGCGGCACCAGACTAAGACCGACCTCGCTGCTGACAAAGACGAACGCCTGCGGTGATTTCTTCGCCAGAGCCAGCAGTTTATCGGCTTCGTTGATCACTATATTTTCCAGAGGTCGTCTGTCTTCAGCTTGGTTTTCCATCAGCAGATTGGCCACCCAAACATCTACCGAATCTACGATCACCGTCCCCGGGCTTTGGTCTGCGGCAAGCAGCGGTGCTAATCTCTCTGACAGCTTGACGCTCTCTTCCAGCGTCGACCATTCCTGCGGCCTGGATTCCCGGTGGCGTTGGATCCGGTATTTCATCTCGTCGTCAAAGGCCACGCCTGTGGCCACGTACAAAACGGGTTTATCATCAACCCCGCTGAGCTCGGTAACCCGTGCCTCGGCGAAGGCGCTTTTGCCCGACCGTACACCGCCCAGCACCAAGCAAAGCTGGGAGGCCATCAGATCTTGGCCGAGTTGTAGTCGCGGCTGAGCCCGGACATGCGGTAGATCAGGTCCATGTCCATGCTGGCGCGGACCCAGTCGGCCAGCTTGTCGTACTCCCGGTCCAGGTCTAGCACATTTCCAGTGTCAGGCAGGGAAACACCCTTACGGCGGGCCAACTCCTTGAGCATCGCGCTCCGCAGCTCCCCGTTATGAAACAGTCCGTGGATATAGGTGCCCATCACGCTGCCGGAGGCGTCGATCGCTCCCTCTGACTCACCTGAGCCGCTGACAGGAGCATCGGCGCGGTCTTCGATCCGGAATGCCGCGGAGACACCCTCTCCCACAGTCCTGCCCATGTGTATCTCGTAGCCGGTGACCGGCACGCCTGCCGCGCCTGCCAACAGACCGTTCGCGCCGGTGACCTTGCCGCTGATGCGGTGGGTTTCCTTGCTGCCTTCAAATATAGTCGTAAGGTCCAACAGGCCGAGGCCGTCTAGTTCCGTTATCGACGATTCGATGTGCTCCGGGTCGCTGACCTTGGTGCCCAGCATCTGATAGCCGCCGCAGATGCCCACCACGGCCGCGCCGCCGGCGTGCAAGTCCTTCACCGCCTGGCTCAAGCCTCGTTCGTTCATCCAAGCCAGGTCTGGGATGGTCGTCTTCGTGCCTGGAATGATTACCAGGTCAGGCCGGCCTAGTTGTGCCGGCGACTCTACATAGCGTAGGTCCACTCCCGGGTGCCGGGCCAGCGGATCAAAATCGTCAAAGTTGGCGATGTGGGGCAGTTGGAGCACAGCCACGTCTAATACGGAATGTGGTGTGCCTGCTGAACCCACGTCCAGCGCCACCGAGTCTTCTTCCGGTATGTGGATGTCCCGGTAGTAGTGGACCAACCCTGCCACAGGGATGCCGGTGCGCTCTTCCAGCCAGGTTATCCCGTCTGTGAGCAAGTCGGGGTCGCCTCTGAACTTGTTGATGATGAAGCCCTTGATCAGCTCTCTTTCCTCGGGTTCCAACAGCTCAAGCGTGCCTACCAGGAAGGCGAAAACCCCGCCGCGGTCGATGTCGCCGCAGAGCAAAACAGGGGCGTTGGCATAACGTGCCACACGCATGTTTACGATCTCGTTCTTTTTGAGGTTTATCTCGGCGGGACTGCCGGCGCCCTCGACCACCACGATATCGAAGTCTTCCCGCAAGCTATCAAGGGAAGTATGCACGGCCTCCCAGAGTTGGGGCTTGAGGCCGAAGTAGTCTTTGGCTTTAGCTGTGAGCAAGGGGCGGCCCATCACGACTACCTGGGAGATGTGGTCAGCCTCGGGCTTCAGCAGTATCGGGTTCATCTCAACCCTGGCTTCCACTCCGGCAGCGTCTGCCTGGACCGCCTGGGCACGCCCGATCTCGAGGCCGTCGGCCGTCACATAGGAGTTGTTGGACATGTTCTGGGCTTTGAACGGAGCCACCCGGAACCCGTCCTGATGGAATATGCGGCAGAAAGCCGATACCAGAACGCTCTTCCCCACGTGGGAAGCGGTGCCTTGGACCATCATCACCTGTCCGGACATCTAGAGGGGGAGCCTTGTTTGGAGGGGCATCGGGTTAACGCGCCTCGCCATGATGAACCGTGCCTGTGAGATGGGATGTGTCGTTGAATTGGCGCAGGACCGCGTTGTCCGCATAGGTCTCTACAGTGGTCAGACCGCAATTGCCGAACAGGAACGACCAGTTCCCTTCCAGAGGCATCCCCAACAATGAGACCATGGCTGCCCGAAGAGCGCCGCCATGGCTGACGACCAAGACAGTCTCATTCAGATGGTTGTTTTTGATCTCGGTGATGATTGTTGCCATACGTTCGCTGACGACCCGGGTGGACTCCCCGCCTTCCGGAGCGTAGTCGAGGTTCTTTTCGAGGTACCTGGGGTACTCATCCGGAAACTGAGCTTGGATATCGTGAATGGTCAGGCCCTCGAAATTACCTTTGTGGTATTCCCGCAGCATCGGCGTTTCATGAAGTACGACATCGCGTTCACCCAGGGCGAGTTTGGCGGTTTCTGAGGTGCGTTTGAGGTCGCTGCTGTAGGCAACGTCGATGGTCATGCCGGACAGGCGTCGCCCGAGCGAACGTGCCTGATCGGCGCCCCTCTCCGAGAGTGATATGTCAGTGTGACCTTGAAGCCGTCCTTCGGCGTTCCATTCGGTTTCGCCGTGACGGACTATTAATAGCGTGCCCATTCTGCTGAATATTCTAAACACGATGTACTTGAAAGTACACCAATCAATGTATTTTAATGTTTCCAGGATGTTTGGCATACCACATGTAGATGAGTCTAGCTAGTCTCATTACTTGCCATAATTTAAGGAACTGGCATACTATATGTTGACATGTTTTAATATCCGGGATACAATATCTCGACCGTAACGATGTGAGGTGTTTCTATGGAAGCCTATTGTGTAAAGTGCAGAAGCAAGCGCGAGATCAAGAACCCCGAAAAGATCACCATGAAGAATGGGAAGCCCGCCACTCAGGGCACATGTCCGTCTTGTGGCACCAAGGTTTTCCGCATCGGGGCCGCCTAGCAGCGGTCTTCGGATTTTTTCCTGGCTGATCAAAGGCGGAGTGTCTTCGGCCTTGCCGTAAAGCTTGGCCGGCAATCATCGCCTGTTTTCAGGACCTGGCACTGTTGCAGCCATCCTGTGTTGTGTGTAGTGATGTGTGGCTAGGGTGGCTGCAAACAGTTTTAACAGGCCGGTGCGATAACTAATCGTCTCAGTCTATCTTCAGGCTGGGTATTCGAGGCGTTGGGTTGCGGGTTGTCCGTAATTCCAAGGCGCCTTTTTAACCAGGCTTTATCTCTGTGTTTTTGGCACAGGGCAATAAGCGGTCGCTTTGTGGCCGGAGGTCCCTCCCCTTCGGCCACGTTTTTTGTCTTCCGTATCTGCCGTTTTCGGAACCCCCGGGTTCTGTTCCTCTCTATCTGGCCGTCTTAGGCGTAGTTCGTCATTCGCTGTGCTATCATGGCGGCTCACGCTGAACACCCCGTTTTCAAGCGTGCCCATTCCTGTGACCTCTCGCTGTCACAACCCAAACGAGAGGTAAAGATGACTCAGGCTGCTTCCTGGCTAGAACTCCTGGAATCCAATGCCCCAG
>CAVOAA010000026.1:0-22451 GCA_963693555.1 Dehalococcoidia bacterium
GTCGGCTACAATTTCTGCGGTTTGACCAGCCCGGGCGGTTTTACCAACCCCAGAGGAGACCAAAGCTAAATTGACTTCCACCCAATCGCCCCAGGTCCCCCTCACCCACGGCCCCATGGACGGCGTGAAGGTGCTGGACCTGAGCGAGGACATCGCCGGTTCTTTCTGCGGCCGCCTTCTGGCTGACTACGGAGCGGACGTGCTCAAGATAGAGCCGCCCACCGGGGCTGCGCTACGCCGCATGGGTCCCTTCTTTGGCGATGACCCGCACCCGGAAAAGAGCCTGTTCTACCTTCTGATGAACCTGAACAAGAAGGGCGCGACTCTTAATCTGGAAACGGTGACGGGGCGGAACATCCTGAAGCGTCTGGTGCCCCATGTTGACGTGGTTATCGAGTCGTACCGGCCCGGCTATCTGGCCGACCTCGGAGTTGGCTACGACGACCTGGTGAAAGAGAATTCCTCTCTGATTATGACCTCCATCACGCCCTTCGGCCAGACCGGCCCCTACAGCCAGTATCAGGGCGAGGAAGTGGTCAACTACGCCATGGGCTTGATCATGAGCATCAGCGGCATCCAGGGCGAAGAACCCCTGAAGCACGGCGGGTTTCAGGCCCAATACGAAGGCGGTCTCAACGGCGCCGCGTCGACTTCCATGGCCCTGTTCATGCAGGGAAATACCGGCGAGGGCCAGCACATAGACGTTTCGGTGACCGAGTGTGTTGCCTCCACTGCCATGGCCACCCAGACCATGTATCCGTTCATGGGCGGCACATTGCCACGACGTCGGCCTTCCGGCGGCGCTTTTGGCCACCCAATGCCTTGCAAAGACGGCTGGATCATCGTCCAGACCGGGGGCGGGGCGACCTGGGATACCATCGCTGATTTCTTCGGCGACCCACAGTTGAAAGAGCCCAAGTTTGCCGACCCGGCCCAGCGTCTTCGTAACACTGAGGAGCTGGACCAGGTGGTCCTGGACTCCATCAAAGAACGGGGCAAGTGGGACCTATTTACCAAGGCAGCTGAGGCCAGGATGCTCTTCGGCCTGGTGCAGACCCCATCGGAACTACTTGAATGCCCACAATTGGAATCCCGGGATTTCTACCGTGAGATAGATCACCCGGTCATCGGAAAAGTGAAAGTGCCGGCGGCCCTGTTCAACCTGAGTCTGACGCCTTACCAATACACCCGGCCGGCCCCCACCCTGGGCCAGAACAACTCAGAGGTATACGTGGACGGCCTGGAATACAGCGTCGAGGACTTCGTCCGGCTGAGGCAGCTTGATGTCATCTAACGATTCAAACTAAGACCTAACTCGAGCGGTGGTTCGACAGGCTCACCATGAGCGGAATTACGGCATGGGCGGAACCGGTGAGCACGGTAGAAATACACACCGCTCATCCTGAGCCTGTCGAAGGACCGGCATCAGCTCACCAATCCTATCGGAAAGGAATAGAAAATGGCCCGGTTACCCCTGGAAGGCATCCGAATAATAGACTCAACCTATGTGTTCGCCCTGCCCTACGCCGGCGGCTTGCTGGCTGATCTGGGCGCAGAGGTGATCAAGGTTGAGGGGCCTGGCCGTCCCGATGTCACCCGCACCGGCGGCTACGCAGGCGCCTTCCCGGAGAACGACCTGGGCGAGGACTGGTGGAACCGACCTTCCACGTACAACCTGATACACCGGGGCAAGCAGTCAATCACCATCGACATGACCGACTCGCGGGGCCGGGACATGTTCCGCGACCTGATCAAGGTCAGCGATGTGGTGATGGAGAATTTTACTCCTAGGGTGATGCGCAGTTGGGACTTGGATTATCCCAACATGAAGAAGCTGAAGCCCGACATCATCATGGTCTCCAACACGGGCTATGGCCACGGCGGCGGCCCGTATTCCAGCTATCCCGCCCAGGCGACCACTCAGGAAGCGACCCACGGCCATTGTTGGATCACCGGCTACAAAGACCAAGGACCAGCCAAGGCTGGGGCGTCGTTCGTGGATTTCCTATCCACCTGGACCGCCCTGTTTGCCATCGGCTCGGCGCTCCGCTACCGCAACAAGACCGGCCAGGGACAGTGGGCTGATATCGGCATGTACCAGGCGGGCGTCATGTTTATGTCCGAGTACATCATGGACGCTCAGGTCAATGGCCGAGAGGGCGGCCGTATCGGCAACCGCCACCCCTACCGCGCCCCGCAGGGCTGCTACCGGGCTCTGGGCGACGACAAATGGATCACGCTGTCGGTGGGCGACGACCACGGTTGGGCCGAGATGTGCAAACTGATGGGCAAGCCGGAACTGGCCACCGACCCCGAGTTCGCCGACCTGCTATCTAGGCAGCGCAACCACGACCAGATAGATGAGATAATCTCCAGCTGGACCTCAGGTCTCGATCGGTACGAGTTGATGCACGCGCTTCAAGGAGTCGGCATTCCGGCAGGCCCGGTCCTGAACAGCAAAGACATCCATTTCGACCCCCAGTTCAAGAGCCGCGGCTTCCTGGAACGGGTCGACTATCCCAAAGAGCGGGAGATGGGCTCCAGGCTGTTCATCGGTAGGCCGTGGAAGTTCTCTAACAGTCCGCTGGCGATCCAGGGGCCGTCCCCGACCTTCGGACAGCACAACGAGGACGTTCTCCAGGGTTTGCTGGGAGTGGACGCCGAGACCTACCGGAGTCTGGTGAACGATGCGGTCGTCGCCACCGTGCCGACCACCGGTGAAGCAGCACCCAGAGTCCCCCAGACCGAAGCCATAGAACGGGGTATGCTGGCCGATTGGGACCCGGACTATCTCCAAAAGTTGGGCTTGGGTTAGTCTCAGGCCAACTTTCGCCAACTCTCGCCAGGCATCCTTGACACGCTCAAAAGCCCAAGGCTAAGCTACTAGTGGGGGCCCGTAGCTCATTGGTAGAGCAGTCGGCTCATAACCGACTGGTAGTTGGTTCGATACCAACCGGGCCCACCAAATCCTCTGCCCAGATCACCCACATCCGAGGTAAAACCTATGAAAACCGTTGCAGCTTTGATATTCGAGGGGATGGCCCCTTTGGACCTTTTTGGACCGTTACAGGTTTTTGCCGCGGCCTGCCCGCCCAGGGAAGATGACCCGACCAAGCCAGACACCGCCAAGCCCCTCTACAAGGTGGTATTCGTGGCCAGAGAGAAGGGTCCAGTGGCCACAGGCGTCAATGGCGCCGGGCCGGTTGTCATCGCGGACTACGGCATCGACGACAAGTTTGATTTCGATATCCTGCTGGTGCCAGGTGGTGGTGGAACGCGAGCTTTGGTGGACGATGTAGGGTTTATAGATGCCCTGTCCGACGCCTGCAAGAGGGCCGACGTCGTGGCCTCGGTCTGCACGGGATCAGCACTGCTGGCTCGGACCAAGCTCCTGGACAACAAGGCCGCCACCAGCAACAAAACAGCCTGGAACTGGGTGCTGACCCAGGGAGAAAAGGTTGAGTGGGACTCGACGCCCCGCTGGGTAGACCTGATCGACAAGAAGACCGGCAAGGGTATCATCACCTCCGCCGGCGTTTCGGCGGGCATCGACATGACCCTGGCGTTGGTGTCCGACTTGGACGGCGAGCAGGTGGCCGAGAACGCCGCCACATTCATCGAGCACCACCGGATCGAGAGTCCAGCCAACGACAAGTTCGCCTATCTGGCGTCCTAACAACCCCAGCCCGCGACCACTGGAGGGTTTATGAGCGTTGAGTTCGAGATTTATGACGTGTTTCCAGTCTCTCCTGAGGTTGTCTATGACACTTGGTTGGATTCCGAGGGTCACGCCGCGATGATCGGGACCACCGCCTCGGCCAGCAAAGAGGTGGGCGCTGAATTCATGGCCCACGACGGCTACATCTCCGGCAAGAACCTGGAGTTGATTCCGGGCAAGCTGATCCGCCAGACCTGGCGCACGCAGGAATTTGACGCCTCTGACCCCGACTCAGACCTCAAAATTTCGCTGACACCGGAAGGATCAGGCACCCGGTTGACTCTGAAACACACCAACCTGCCCGACCACGGTATGCGCTACAAAGACGGCTGGGTGGAACACTATTTCGCGCCGATGAAGGCGCATTTCGAGAAATAGGGCAGAGTCATATGTTCGATCCATCGCCGGGTTCCAATCCCGCTCATGGTGAGCTTGTCGAACCACGGCTTGGGGACAAGTCCTTCCCGCCGGAAACATGGCTAGTGCGCATCCTTCGACGGGCTCAGGACGAGCGAGCGCGTTGAAAGACGCGATGACTCCCATATAAACATGCGACGCCCATCTTGATGCGGTACAGACACAGAATGGGCGCACCTACGGGCCTCCGCTTTCGGGTGATGCGCATCTCGTTGAGTTGTTCACACCCAGCGACGCTGGTTTTGTGCCCCGGTGGCGTCAAGACATGCGCGAGCTGCTGATCACCTGGGAGACTGGGGTCTAACTGGAGAATCCCGGCTAGGGTTGCTCGGTTCTGTATACTCCGTGCGGCATGGAGTAGAACTAGGAGGGCAACACGATGGCCGATAAGAAGATTTCCTGCGCGTTTGGCGTGGACCTGGACGCTGTTTGCGGATGGCTTGGTTCGTATGGTGGCGAGGACTCGCCGGATGATATTTCCAGGGGCATGTTCGCCGGTGAGGTGGGCACACCGCGCCTGTTGAAGCTGTTCGACCGGCTGGGAATCAAGACCACCTGGTTCGTGCCTGGCCATTCCATCGAGACCTTCCCCACAGAATGTCAGATGATCGTCGACGGCGGCCATGAGATGGGCATGCACGGCTATTCCCATGAGAACCCCATCGCCATGTCGCCGGAGCAGGAAGAGGCGGTCTTGGTCAAGTGTATCGACCTGATCGCCAAGGTCTCTGGCAAGCGCCCCACCGGCTACGTTGCGCCCTGGTGGGAGTTCAGCCACATCACCAACGAACTCCTGCAGAAGCACGGCATCAAGTACGACCACAGCCTGATGCACCGGGACTTCGAGTGCTACTACGTGCGTAAGGGCGATAGCTGGACCAAGATCGACTACTCCCAGCCGGCCGAGCACTGGATGCACGCCCTGGTGCGCGGCGAGGAGACAGACCTGGTTGAGATTCCGGCCAACTGGTACCTGGACGACCTCCCTCCCATGATGTTCATCAAGAAAGCGCCAAATAGCCATGGGTTCGTAAATCCCCGGGACATAGAGCAGATGTGGCGGGACCAGTTTGACTATGTCTATCGGGAGTATGACGAAGCGGTCTTCCCCATCACCATTCACCCGGACGTCTCCGGCCGGCCGCAGGTGTTGCTGATGCTGGAGCGTTTGACCGCGTACATCATGTCCCACGATGGGGTCACGTTCCGGACGTTCAACGAGATTGCCGATGATTTCCTGGTCAGCCATCCGCGGGGGTAGGCTGTGGGTTAGGTGATGCTCCAACCGCGTTATTCCTGCCTACGCAGGGATGACGAGAATTGTCCCCTCTCCCACGCATGGGAGAGGGCTAGGGCCGTCGGTTCTCAACTAGTCGTTTTGCAATCGCCAGGTGTGGTTTGCCTGGATTCCTGCTTTCGCAGGAATGACGAGAAACGACAAATATAAATCAAGAAGTAAGCCACTCTCACCTGTCATTCTGAGGAGGCCGCAGCCGACGAAGAATCTCGTTTCGCAACTTCTTACCAGTGAATGATCTAGAGAACCGGAAGATGGCTGCCCTTGGTAATGGGATTCCTCGCTTCGCTCGGAATGACAATGAGCTTGGAATTACGAGAAGTGGTCCGTCTCCCACGCATGGGAGAGGGCTAGGTCCGACGAAGTCGAGACTCTCGACGTAGTCGGAGGTGAGGGCTACGGTTCTCAATGAGTCAACTGATAACCGCCGAACTTGGTTCACCTGGATTCCTGCCTACGCAGGAATGACGAGGGACGGCAGGGCACAAATGAAAAAGACCCGGCGGGGAACCGACGGGTCTTTTTGCTAATCTATCGGGCTTTTACTTTTGGCCGTACATCGGTTTGAAGAAGCTGTGGAGGAAGTTGCGTCCGTGGGCCCAAGAATGGCAGCGTTTCATCACTGCGTCCGGGATTTTCTCGCCACCCTTGTGCGTGATGCGGAAGGCTTCGTAGTTCTTCAGTTCCGGCGGGATATCCACGGTGAAGATCAGTTCACACTCGGACGCCGCCAAGAATAGCTTCAACGACTCGAAACCCTTGGGTTTCTTGTTTGGGGTCTGGTAGACGAATAATTCGGTGGCGCCGATCAACTCGTCGAGATGGTCGTTGCCATTACCCCGTCCGCCACCCTGGCGCAATTGCTCGCGGGTGAACCCGGAATTGGATAAGCTCTGTCGTCCCTGCAAACTCATACTACCGCTCTCGTAAGCCTGTTAAAACTGGGTGGCACCCAAATTGAACACCACCCAGTTGTTACTCCCATATTAGAGGAAAACCACATCGTAAGAAAACCCGCCACTGGCGGTGAAAACCCGGCTATGCCGGCGCCGGCGGTTAGGGGAATAGGGCCCAGCCTTCCATGTCGGTCTCGGCCTTGAAGAGGTGACCCTCGGCGCTCGTCACGTACAGAGTCGAGCGGTCCGGGCCGCCGAAGCAGCAGTTGGTGGGCCGGATGCAGGGCACCGGATGAGTCTCGATGACCCGCCCCTTGGGGTCGAAGACATAGATCAGCGCACCGGGTCCGGACGAAGGCCAACCGGCGGTGGCGACGATATTGCCCTCGCGGTCCAGGCACATGCCATCGATGCCGCGTTGGGCTTCGCGTTTGTTGGTGCCAAAGGCGTGGAGCGTGTCGTAGGGACCCAACGAACCGTTGTCATTGATGGGATAGGCGCGTAGTTCCCGGTCGATGCTGGCGTCGTCGCTGTTGCTCTCGGCGATGTAGAGAGTCTTGCCGTCGATGGATACCAGGATGCCGTTGGGCATGGTGCTGTCGGTCTCCACCCTGGCAACTGAGTAGGTGCCGTCTTCTTGGGGGGTGGCGCAGATCACGGCCCGAAGTCCCGGTTCTTCGATCTCAGATGGATCGATATTCGTGGCGTTCCACGGGTTGGTGAACCAGATACGGCCCTGCCGGTCCACGGCCAGGTCGTTGGGGGTGTTCAATTTATGTCCGTCAAATCCGTCGACGACCACGACATTGTTGCCATCCGGGTCGAAGCGCAAGATGGCGCGGCCTCCGGAGCAGCAGCCGAATAGCCTGCCTTCTTCGTCATGGGCCAGACCGTTGGTGAGGTTGGTGCCTTCCCGCCAAACGGTTATCTCGTCGGTCTTGTGGTCGCAGCGGTAGATGCGGCTGGCGGCGATGTGGGTGAACAGCAGGTTCTCGCCGTCCCAGACCGGACCCTCGGTAACGCTGCCGTAGGGCTTGTTAAGCAGTTGAAAACGCCAACTCATGTGGGTGTTCCTCCGTGGTTAGCTATCGATTTAGAAGTGGTTCAGGTAGGCGCAGATTGTAGCAGACGGCTGGAATTGGAACAAACGGCAGGCTTTGCCCGGAGGGCGGGTGCTATACTTTTTAGGCACTATTCGTATCTAGATTATGGGTAGCCTCGCAATCGTAGGACAAGGAATGAACCCCCTTTGGCACGTGTTGGTAGAGAGATAATCGAGGCAGTGGTCCTGGCGGCAGTGGTTTTCATGCTGCTGCAGACCACGGTGCGGAACTTCAGGGTTGACGGCTCCAGCATGGACCCGACACTGGAGGACGGCCAATACCTATTGGTGAACCGACTGGTCTATCTGAACATTGAGATGGATAGGCTGTCCAAGATCGTCCCTTTTTGGGAATCGGAAGAGGACTCGTTGCGGCATGCCATCCACAGTCCCAGGCGTGGTGAGGTCATTGTCTTTCAGTTTCCTGACCCCAACGTCAATAACCCCAAGAAAGACTTTGTGAAAAGAGTGGTGGGGCTGCCGGGCGAAACGATCCGCATGCACGACGGCGAAGTGTTCGTGAACGAAGTGAAGTTGGATGAACCGTATCTGGAGGAGAAGGACCGGTCGAATGCCTCGGAGTTCACCCTGGGCGAAGGTGAGTATTACGTCTTGGGGGATAATCGGGCCCATAGCAACGACTCCCGCGCTTGGGGAGCGGTGCCGCGAGCCAATCTACGAGGCAAAGTGTGGATGGTGTATTGGCCGGCGCCGGGGATCCAGATACTGAATGTCTTGGAGCGGATACCCGGCTTCTGACGGCCGCCATTGTCAAGTAACGACTAGGCTGCGGGCGGCGCCACCAGGATGTCGTCACCGTCGATCTGTACGCTGTAGATACGGAGCGACTCATTGGCCGGTGGGTTGGTCGGCGCTCCGGTTATGCAGCTAAAAGCGCCTCCGTGGAGCGGGCACTCGACCTCTTCCCCTCTTAGATCGCCCTCGGATAGGGACGCGTAGGCGTGGGAGCAGATGTCGTCCATGGCATGAATCTTGCCTTCCACGTTGACCAGTAGGACCTGTTCTTCGCCTAACTCCACGGCGATCATCTCGCCAGGTTTGATCTCGCTTACCTGTGCAACTTTGATAAAGCCTGCGTCGGCCATGATTATAAATTCTCCTATGCGGTATTGGGCTACGTGATCGTCCAAGCATTATTATAGGGGAGCAACAGGGCATATTTGAAGGGCAGAGTAGGGGAATCGAGGGCCGAGTCTGTGGACAGTCTGGTGGACGGTTGCCTATAATGACTGAGGTCTCAGGGTTCCCGGCCGCGCGTTATATCCGGGTCCTGTGGGCGGGTGATACCCCGCCAAGCTGGAGAGGTGCCAGAGCGGCCGAATGGGCACGACTGGAAATCGTGTAGGGGCGCAAGCTTCTCGCGGGTTCGAATCCCGCCCTCTCCGCCATCCTCCTTCCCCTAGTAACTACATCCCGCAACCCATCTCCTTTTTATGCCGGACGGCTTCGGAGAACCCATTTGATGTCAAAGCCCTGGCTGCTCGTTGCCCTGTGTCTGGCGGCGGTTGTTTTTGTTGCCTGCGGCTCCGATACAGAGTCCGTGGCTACTGCAGGGCCGACAGCCACATCCCAAGCGCCGGTCAACACTACGGCTCCCACCTTGGCCCCCACAGCCGTGCCGACCGAAACCCCGGTCCCCACACCCACGCCGACGCCGACACCCACGCCGACGATAGTACCCGTCTTGCGCGTGATGGAAGGGCAAGTCGTGGATGCGATCGCACGGGACTCAACGGAGATAGAACCGCTACAGGTGCGGCATTTCAGCGGCGAGCTCTGGGAATTCGTTACAGAAGGGCCCATCGGCATAGACGCTGGCCACCTGTTGGTGCACCGGGATACCAACGAGGCGGTTGAGGTCGTCTTCATCGAGCAAAACGGTCTTCACGTCGCGCTGGAGGTTAATGACATCTCCAATGCTCCAACCCCAAGCAGCTGACCAACCGAGGCCCGATTCGCGGCTATATACCCAGCTTTTCGTACAACTCCGGATTGGCGCACTCTTCCAGCCGCTCGCCATTTAGCCCGGCTATCAGGTTCCTGGCGGCCAGTAGGTGCATATCCCGGCGGGAACGGTTGGACGCGCTGCCGATGTGGGGCAGGACCACCACGTTATCCAAGCTCAGTATCGGGTGGTCTGCGGGCACGGGTTCAGGGTCGAAAACGTCCAGACCCGCCCCGGCGATCCAACCCTTGGTCAGGGCTTTGTAAAGGGCTTCAGTATCCACCACCGGCCCGCGGGACAGGTTGATCAGGATGGCGGTCGACTTCATACTCTTGAGCTGTTTCTCTCCGATGAAGTGGTTGGTTTCGGGAGTGAGCGGCACATGGATGGACAGGAAGTCAGACTCGGCCAGCACCCGTTTCAGCGAGGCGTATTTGAAGCCGTATTTTTTTTCAATGTCCCGTTTTCTGGTGCGGGAATGGTAGAGAACCTTCATGTCGAAACCCAGGCTGCGTTTGGCGGTCTCCAAGCCGATACCGCCCAGACCCAGGATGCCTAGGGTGCTGCCGTTCACCTCAGACCCCAGCCAGAACATGGGGTGATGGGATATCTTCCAGTTGCCTTCCCGGACCCACTTGTCGCTCTCAACCACCCGTCGGGCCACGGCCAGCAGCAATGCAAAGGTTAAGTCGGCCGTGGACTTGGCCAGAACACCAGGAGTGTAGCCAACCAGTACCTCCCGTTTGGTGGCCTCAGCGACGTCGACGTTGTCCAACCCCACCGCCACCTGACTTAACACCTTGAGCTTGGGTGCGGCGTCAAAGACAGAGGCATCTATCCGGTCCATGACATTGATGATGGCGCCGTCAACGTCCGCCAGAGCTTCTTTCAATTGCTCTGGGGAAGGCGGTTCATCATCAGGCCAGAGTTCGATCTCCGCGGACTTCTCGATGAGGTCCAGAGCGTCTGGAAATATCTGTCGGGAAACGTAAACGCGAGGTTTGAACATCGTCGGAATTCTTCCCTTGTCTTAAGCTGCTTGTTCGCTCTGTAATTGTAGCAAAGGGAACCCCTGAATCGACGCCTATTCCGAGGTAATCCCCGGTGCTATACTGGACTGCCGCCCGTGCCTGGGCACGAATGGCGCTTAAAGAGCCCCCAGACCGACATTAGAGAACCCGAATGGAAAGAATCGGGGATTCTAGGAGATGATCATGGCCCTGTTTTTGAACGACCAGGAAGTAGCCCAACTGCTGCCTATGGGCGAGTGTATCGACGTGCTCGACGAAGCCTTTGCTCACGCCGGGGAGGGCAAGGTGGATAACCGGCCCAGGAACCGGATCCGCATGCCGGGCGGTTTCTTCCACTTCATGACTGCGTCCAATGCCGGGCAGGGTGTTTTCGGCTATAAGGCCTACCCGTCGTTCAGCGGGCCCGGTTCGGCCAAGATGATCGTTATGCTCTACGACTACGAGACCGGCGGGCTGCTTTCTTGCATGGAGGCCGGCCGACTGGGGCAGATCAGGACCGGCGCCGCCAGCGGACTTGCCACCAAGTACATGGCCAAAGAGGACGCGGCGACGGTGGCTGTGATCGGGTCGGGCTTCCAGGCCAGGACCCAGCTTGAGGCCGTCTGTGCAGTAAGAGACATCAAGGGCGTGAAGGTGTTCAGCCGCCGTGAAGAACGCCGTGAGGAGTTCGCCAAGCGCAGCAGCGAAAGCCTCAGCGTGGACGTAAAGGCCGTTGACAGCGCGGAAGAGTGTGTGTCAGGCGCCGACGTGGTGATTGTAATAACCTCGGCCCGGGAGCCGGCACTGCTGGGCGAATGGTTGTCTCCTGGCGCCCACATCAACGCCGCCGGCGGAAACCACTGGATGCGGCGGGAGATCGATGAAGAGGCGGTGCTGCGTTCCGAGGTCATCGTGGTTGATGACCTGGACCAGGCCAAGATCGAATGCGGCGACCTGCTTTGGTTGGAACCCCGGGGCAGCTTCCGCTGGGACATGGCCTCAGAACTGCAGGACGTGGTGGTAGGCCGGGTCAATGGACGCCCCTCGGCTGACTCGATAACCCTGTTCGAGTCCATGGGTCTGGCGTTGGAAGATATCGCCGCGGCCCAGTTGGTCTACACCAAAGCCAAAGAACAGGGTATCGGACAGGAGTTGCCGTTCTAGTGGGCTGGCGGCGTGGCGGGGTGTACGGGACGTCGACTCCCAACAAGCCATCTAGTAATCGCCAGATTAGGTTTACCTGGATTCCTGCCTTCGCAGGAATGACGGGTGAGTGAACAAGAAAGTCTCGCTCCGATAATTGAATACGCCACGCCTAGGCTGTCATTCCGAGGAGGCGCTAGCCGACGAGTAATCCCATTACCCAGCCTTTAACCATTGACTGCTGTGCATGACCGATAGTTGGTTGACCTCAGCAATGAGATTCCTCGCTTCTCTCGGAATGACATTGGGTCGGCATGGCTAGCGACACAAGGTCGGCCATCGCCGGTGTTTCTATCGCATTCTGATTGCCGTCATTCTGGCCTTCGCCAGAATCCAGATTGGTTGGAACGGGCAAGCACTGTTCTGCAACAGCGTTCTGGATTCCTGCCTTCGCAGGAATGACGGAGAGGGCGGAGTGGGCTCACCATCCGTTCGTCCTGAGCCCTCTCGAAAGACGCGGGTAAGCCAAGTTTGTAGAGCGAATGATCGGTCGTGAGCCGACGGTGGGGTCGGTGGCAGTTGTGTGCTGATGCCGGGCAAAAGAAAAGGCGGCAGCTGATTTCGCTGCCGCCAAGGAGACGGGGTGAACCCGGCCACGATCGCAGGAGGTGGCGCGCCGCAGGGCGATTAAATCTCTAGGGCGCGAACGAGTTACCTCCGAAAGACCATCTCCAGTATGAGAAAAGGGTTTTTAGAAACCCATGGTTCCCATGCGGCGGATGGGCTCCGTCTCGGCCAATTGATGCTCGATGCGTTGCTTCTGAGTCATGGGAGGGCCGGCCAACCGTAGGCGGTCGAGACACCGTCTTCCATGTGATGCAGCATTTCGCTCAGGTGCAAAAAGTTCGGATGCTCGTTCTTGTCTTTGTGTGCCTTTGCCATTTCTTGAATTCCTAGCCTTCGGACTTACCGTCCGGTCAAGTATGTAGTATTGCGATACTGTTATCGATACTTAATCGAAATTTATGATAATCCTAGTTAATTATTGTGTCAATGTATATTAGGTGCCTGAGAACATTGTATTTTGTGATGGTGCTTATCGCAACATGATAGGATTTCAATTAACGAAAATATGGAAACTCAACGCGCTATAACACTACTTATGCCGTAATTCGTAAAATTATAGGCTAATCATGCAACTAAAATGCAGGTATGACTTCTTTGGCGAAGAGACGCATGGATGCCGCTGCGTCGGTTTCGGAGATGAGATGGAAGTTGACCTGCATGGAGGCGGTGTCGAACCCGCCCACTTCCTGGACGTAACCAGAGATCTGCTGCCGGATGTCTTCCGGGGTGCCAACCCAGATGGTGCCGCCGTTCAATAGCGAGTCGAAGTTGGCGGCGCGCAGTATGTCCAGGTAGCCGTTGTACCCTGGATAGTCCTTGGAGGACGTGCCAGCGCCCCACCCTGAATCCTGCTCGGCAGCGGCCACCAGTGACTTGAAGTAGGCGTCGATATTCGGCTTGGCGATGCGGTGGGCTTCCTCCCGGTCCTGGTGGCAGAACATATGGAATCCCAGAGCGATCTTGCCCTTGCCGGCGTGCCCTGCCTGTTGCTAAGCTTCCCGGTAAGTCCCGATAGCTTCCCGCATCTGAGGCCCGGCGAAGGCCACCAGCATCAGGTTGTACCCATTCTTCCCGGCGGCTTGCATCGACTCCGGCGTACCCAGCGCCGCGACCCAAAAAGGCGGTCGTGGCTGCTGAGTGGGTCTGGGTAGTGAAGTTACGTTGTTGAATCGGTGATATTTGCCGTTAAAGGTTACGTTTTCTTCCTCAAGCAGCCGACGCACGGCCTCCACGCCCTCGTCGAACCGGGCGCGGCTTTCGTCCATGGTCCGGTCGAACCGTTGGAACTCGTGGGGCAGGAACGCGCGGCCGAAGCCGCAGTCCAGGCGGCCGTTGGAGATGGCGTCCAGCATGGCGATCTCGCCGGCTATCTTCAGAGAGTGGTTGAACACCGGCAGCACCGCCCCGGTGAGCAGCCGTGCCTTGCTGGTGCGTTGGGAGGCGGCAGTGAGGAAGATATGGGGCGACGGACTGTAGCCGCCGTAGGGCTCGAAGTAATGCTCCACGGTGCGCACCTGGGCATAGCCAAGCTCGTCGCAGAGATCGACCAGGTTCAGGCATTCGTTCCAATACTGCTGCCCGGATTTATCCGCAGGGCCGACGTCGGGGAAGAACTGGAGTCCGAATTCCATTTGCCTTTACTCCTAAGACCAGACTTATAACCCCAGCTTGCCAGGGTTCATGATGTTATTGGGGTCCAGGGCCTGTTTGATGGCGCGCACCACGTCTTGGCCGACCCCCATCTCTCTGGCGAGTAGATGGTTCAGCTTTACACCCACACCGTGGCAGTACTCCATCACGCCGCCCATGTCCTGGGCCAGCTCTAGCACCTGCTGCACCGTTTCACCCAGCAGTTCTCTGGAGCCGGCTGTAGTGCCCGACTCGGGGACGATCAGCATGGAGAATAGCTCGGGCCGAGACCAGATGGCGTACTCGACGACCCGTACCCCGGCCTTCGACATGATCTCGTCGCACCGTTTGCGGTATTCCAGTACCTGCGAGATGGGCAGGCCCAGGTGCAGGTAATCGAAGCCACGCTGGCCGCGCCACCGGCTCCAGCGGACGCTGCGCGGTTTGCCCAGGGCTGAGACCTTGTAATCCTCGGCGGACTGCCTCCGTTCGGCCCAGTAGGCCGTTGTGGGGTCGGGGCCGAGCAACCGTCCGCCGAACTGTGCGCACACGGCCAGGGCCCGATCCTCGTTGGCTTGGACACCCTCGCGAAAGCCCTCGAAGAGCAGGTGAAAGATGATGCCGTCGTCCTCTTCGGTCAGGTCTACCAGGGTCGGTTTTACGCCCAGGGCAAACATCTCAACCGCCGCGTTGAAACCCTGGTCAAATGTGTCGAAGGCGACGCCGGAGAAGACTTGGGCCTCGGGCAGACGGAACACGCGGATGGTGGCTTTGGTGATGACGCCGAAGACCCCTTCCGAGCCAATGAACAGGTGTTTCAGGCTGGGTCCGGAAGACTGGTTGGGGACGGCCCTAGTGCTCACGATGCGCCCGTCGGGCAGCACAACTTCTAAGGCGACGACCTGGTCACCCATGGGCCCGTAGGCCCCGGCCCGGTAGCCGACGCCGTTGGTGGATATGGTCCCGGCCACGGTGGCTATGGGCACGCTGTAGGGGTCATGGCCGGGCATCAACCCCAGCTCAAAAAGGGCGTTCTCCAGGTCTTGCAAGACCACGCCAGCCTCAACCTCGGCGGTCATGTCGGTGGGGTTGATGGCGATTATGGCGTTCAAGCGCGATACATCTAGCACGATGCCGCCCCTGGCCGGAACGGTTGCGCCCATGACGCCGGTGCCGCCACCGTAGGGGATAACCGGGGTGCCCGACTCGTTGGCCAGCTTCAGGACAGCGCTTACTTCGGCAGCAGATGCCGGTCGTGCTACGACGTCGGCCAGGCGTTCAAACGCGTCTTCGGCGCCAAAGGCGCGGGATGGGGATAGCGCGTCGCCGGAGTAACGGTCCAGGTCGTAGGGGTCGGTGAGGACGTTTTCTCCGCCTAGGGCTTGGGTCAGAGAAGCGATCAGGGCTTCGGGCGGGGCCGTTGCCATCAGAGGGTCCCCATTAAGACGTGGGGCGGTACTCCCAGATGCTGCCGGCAGCCGAGTCTTCTACGGAGATCCCTTGACCGTCGAGCCAGGCGCGTATCTCGTCGGCCAGGCCGTACTGCTTGTACGTCCGGCATTCGGTACGGACGCTTACGACTTGGTCTATGTCTGGCCCCGATACGGTCTCGACGCGAGTCGCGGCAGGGTCGGCAAAAAGCCCGGCCAGCTCGGGTTGGCCGGTGGCGACAAGCTTGGAGTGGATGTCCTGGATCAGGGCGTTGTACAGCGCGGCGTCCACATTTAGAGGAGTCTCTCGTTCCCAGAAAGTGAGGCCCAATAACGAGCCCAGGTGACGCAGGCATTCTTGGGCGGCGACGATAGAGTGACCCTCGTCCCGTTGGCGGTTCATCTCGCGGGACAGGTCAAACATGGCTGCCAGAGCCTTGGGGGTGTTCAGGTCGTCATCCATCCCGGCCAAGAATTGTTCTCGGAACAGGGCTGGGTCCATGGGCTCTCCGCTTGAATCTAACTCTTCTCTCAGTGCGTGGCGCAGGCGGTCGGCGCTACGTTCCATGGCGTCGCAACCCTCTTCGGTGTAGCTCAGCGGACTGCGGTAGTGTGAACTTAGGAAGTACAGGCGAATGGCGTCGGGCGTGTAATTATCGAGCGCTTCTTCTACCGACACCAGGTTGCCCAGCGACTTGCTCATCTTGTCTTCACCGAGTTGGAGCAGGCCGTTGTGTACCCAGTACCGCGAGAATGGCGTCTTGCCCGTGGCGGCTTCGCTCTGGGCGATCTCGTTCTCGTGGTGGGGGAAGACCAGGTCTTGCCCGCCGCCGTGGATGTCCAGAGTGTCGCCCAGGTAGGTCATCGACATGGCGGTGCATTCGATATGCCAACCGGGCCGGCCGGGCCCCCAGGGGCTTTCCCAGGACGGTTCTCCGGGCCGCGCGCCCTTCCAGAGCACGAAGTCCATGGGGTGTTCTTTATTCTCGTCAACTTCTATGCGGGCACCGGCCTGCATGCCGTCGAGGGTTCGGTGGCTCAGCTTGCCGTAGTCGTCTTTCTTGGTGACGCGGAAGAACACATCTCCGCCGCCGGGATAGGCCGAGCCGTTATCCACCAGTATCTGGATGGTCTCTATGATCGGACCGATCTCCTGGGTGGCTCGGGGGTAGATGTGGGCGCGCTGGATGTTCAGGGCGTCCATGGTCCGGTAGAAGTCATCGATGAACTGCTCTGCCAGTTCGTCCGGCTCGATCCCCTGTTCCTTGGCGCGCTGGATTATCTTGTCGTCCACATCGGTGAAGTTCTGAACGTGCTTAACCTCGAAGCCCAGGTACTCCAGATACCGCCTGAGGGTGTCGAACGCAACGTAGCTGAGGGCGTGTCCCACATGGGTAGAGGAATATGGCGTCACGCCGCAGACGTACATCTTGACCGTCTTGCCGTCGGCGGGCTCGAATTCTTGGACATCGTGAGTGAGGGTGTTATATAGCTTCATGAATCATTGGGGGCCGGTATCACCGGCCGCCGGACATTAGAGAAACAACGGACATGGCGGCGATCCCTTCTTCTCGGCCCACAAACCCCAGGTGATCGGTTGTGGTGACTTTGATACTGATGCGGTCGGGCTCGACAGTTAGAGTCTTGGCCACGTTCTCCCGCATCTCCGCATTGAAGGGGCTTAGCTTGGGGTTTTGTGCCAGGATTGTAGCATCTACGTTTGAGAGCCGCCAACCAGCCCCGGAGACCAATATGCCGACCCGCTCCAGCAGCACGAGGCTGGAGATGTCTTTGTATTGAGAGTCGCTGGACGGGAAATGGAGGCCTTTGTCGCCTAGATTGGCCGCTCCCAGCAGGGCGTCCATGATGGCATGGACCAAAACATCGCCGTCGCTATGGCCCGAGAGGCCCTTGTCATGAGGGATCTCAACGCCGCCCAGCACCAGCTTTCTCCCCTCAGCCAAGGGGTGGGAGTCGAAGCCGATACCGGAGCGAAATTCGAAATCTGCGGGCGTGGTCATAACTGGGAAAGTTTACGCCAAATGCTTGCGTCAGGGGAAGAGGTGTAATCCTGGTGGAGACGAGACCGGGGTTGAGAGACTCTCGGCGATTGATGCGAGCTCAGGATAAGTGGTCGCCAAATTATTGCTTGTGACTTGAGCTTTTCAGGAATGTTTCGGCGATGATCAGGTCTTCGGCGGTAGTCACTTTGATGTTCTCGTAGGAACCCAAGAACATCTTGACCGGGTAGCCAAGCGCTTCAATCATGGCTGCGTCATCGGTGACGTCATTACTGGAGGAATGGTGAGCGTCCCACAGGACCCGGTAACGAAATATCTGAGGGGTTTGAGCGGCCCAGAGCAGAGAACGGTCCGGGGTTTCTTTGACCATCTGTGTCGGTGTCACCAACTTCATCGTGTCCTTCACCGGCATCCCGGCGATCGCCGACCCGTGCTCCATGGCGGCTTCCATCCCCCTTTCCAGCATTGCGTTGTCCAGACAGGGCCGTGCGCCGTCATGGACCATGACCCAATCGCAAGCGGATAGTTGTTCCAGCCCAAGGCGGACCGAGTCCTGGCGTCGTCGGCCGCCCGGGAAGACGCTAGTTACCTTTTTGTAGCCTCGTTGCCGGATCAGTTCGCGTGCCCGGCCCAACGAGCCCTTGGCCACCACCAAAACTATCTGATGGACCAGAGGGGACAACTCGAAACGGTCAATGGTGTGAATCACCATCGGAAGCCCCAAGATCGGGGCGAAGGTCTTATCCACGCCTTCCATTCGGGTGCTGCTCCCGGCAGCTACTATCACTGCGCCGACTTTACTCACCGGAACTCCCTCTCAGGGACTGAATATTGGAAACTTTGCGGGTTACTCGCCTCTGGGCTGGGCGAATATGATTCGCCCAGCCGCGGTCTGCAATACGCGGGTTACCGAGACGTCGTGGAAGGCGTTCAGGTAGCGTCTGCCACCTTCGACCACCACCATTGTGCCGTCATCCAGATAGGCCACGCCCTGACCGGCTTCTTTGCCTTCTTGGACTATGTTCACCCGTAGCTCTTCACCGGGAAGAACGATGGATTTGAGAGCGTTTGCTAGCTCGTTCACGTTCAAGACCTGGACGCCTTGGAGCTCGGCCACGCGGTTCAGATTGTAGTCGGTGGTGAGGATCGCTGATTTCATCTCCCGGGCCAATTGGACCAGGACAGCGTCCACCTCGTTACCGTTCTCCACTCCCACGTCCAAGACCTGGAGAGGGATGGCTTCGTCCTTCCTGAGTTTGCCCAAAACTTCCAGGCCGCGGCGGCCACGGTTGCGGCGCAACGGGTCGCTGGAGTCAGCGATGTGACGCAGTTCGTCGAGCACGAACCGGGGCACGACCAAGGAGCCTTCCAGGAAGCCGGTGATGCTGAGATCGGCGATGCGTCCGTCGATGATCGCACTGGTGTCCACGAGGATGTTGCCGTTCCGCGAGGAGTTCAGTGGTTTAACCTTGTCGGTTTTGCCGGTCCAGCCGTTGCCGTTAGATGTCACTCCGGCGCCATTCATGGTTGTGCCCATTGAATGTTCGCCGTGTAAGCCGGGTGCGTCCAGGCCAGGGAAGATGGCGCGCATGTCGCGCTCCCGCTGTACGCCCAGCCCGAGGCCAGAGAGACCTAAGACCACGGTTACGATGACCGGCACGCCCCAACTGGGCCAACCGGAAAGGGAATACAGAGGTATGGAGACAAGCGAAGCCACAACCAGGCCCACGAGCAGTCCCGCGGTGCCTGAGATCAATGCAGATCCAGGTAGGGAATCGATGTATTCGGCGCTCATGCGCCAGGGCTTGAGGATCAGGTAGGGGACTAGGACTCCCCCGATGATTACGCCGGCTAGGGTCGATGCGAGACCCCAAGGGATGAATTCTTCAGAATTAGATGATAAGTCCGATAGATATGGTCCGAGTTGCCAGCCGACTACCCCAAGACCCCCTGCGCATAACGCTCTAAGCGTCCAAAGGGCCAACAATGGAGCCACCTCCTTACCAGCGGCGGTCCCGGCATTTGGTCAGCCGGGGCAGCGAACGCTGGTCGTTCGATTTTTAATCAATCGCCTATGTAAGTTTGATATGTTGTGGGTCCTTCGGAATACCCGTTTTCGAAGGACGTAAATTACTGGTTGATTCCTGCTATTCCACCCGGGTCAATCTGCTGGTTCCAGATGGGTTTAGGCTGATATTTAGTCGTGATTACGAGATACGTATCGTTTTGTTCGACTATTTGAGAATATCACATGCACACATGTTGGGGAAGGTATTTTGCAGTAGTCGGCCCATAAGTACCGACCTGTTGGCCCATCACGTCGCTTGGCCCGACCATCTGTATCAATCTGGCCGCTCCGGCGTATACTTTTGGTCGCGGGGCGGCATGAGGCCGTATTTCAGGCACGGTTCCAGATCATAAGGGAGTCTAACCATGACTAGCCAAAGCAAGCCGAGGGTATATCTGGTTGGCACCGGAGGGAGCATATCCTTTGTGGGACGCACCCGGACCGACTACACCAACTATAGCTATGACGGTAAGCATCTGACCATCGAAGAATTACTCGACCGGGTGCCTGAGGTGCTGGAGTTCGCCGAGGTGCGGGCAGAGCAGTTTTTGAACCTGGGCAGCACTGATGTTACGCCCGAACACTGGCTCGGCCTGGCCAAGCGGATCAACAAGATATTCCGCGATGACCCGGACGCGGCAGGCGTGGCCGTGACCCACGGAACAGCGACCCTGGAAGAAACAGCCTATTTCCTCAACCTCACGGTGAAGAGCAGCAAGCCGGTGGTGGTTACCGGGGCCATGCGCCCTCCCACTGGCTTGGGGACCGACTCAGACGTAAACCTGATCGATAGCATACGGGTGGCTGCGGCTCCTCAATCGGCCGGCAGGGGCGTGCTGACCATCCTGAATAACCAGATCCAAGCGGCGCGGGACGTTACCAAGACCAATAGCTACCGGCTGGAGACGTTCCAGGCCGCTGACTTTGGGTTTCTGGGTTATGCCGATTCCGACGAGCAGGTGGTCTTCTACCGCCGCCCGGAACGTGCCCACACCGTTGATTCGGAATTTGACGTTGAGGGGCTGGACCAACTGCCCAGAGTAGATATCGCTCCCGCTTATGCCGGTGCAGACGGCTTGGTTATCAGAGCGTTGGCTGCCGCTGGCGTCGACGGTCTGGTGGCTGCCGGGTTGGGTAGCGGCAGTTCGCCGCCTCCCTATATGGCCGCCCTGAAAGAGGTGTCGGATGCGGGGTTGCCGGTTGTCATCGCCACGCATACGGGCAGCGGACGTGTGATGCAGACCCGCCGTTTCACCGAGGACGGCTACATCGTGGCTGATAACCTCACGCCCAAGAAAGCGCGCATATTGCTGATGCTGGCCCTAACAAAGACCAAGGACAAGGCCGAGATTCAGCGGATGATGCTGACTTATTGATGGGGCCACAAAACCGCCCATCCTGAGCTTGTCTAAGGACGAATCGCAGTAGCACGGTTGATGCAGCAATAGTGGTTCGACAGGTCCTATTTCATCGAGACTCTTGATCGCGGTCGGAGCTCACCATGAGCGGAAAGGAATGGCGCGCGGTTTTATTGCACAACTCCGAACAAGCAAGAAAGGGCGGGTTTAACACCCGCCCTTTCTTATGCATCCTAATTTGTTTGTTCAGACACGCCCGTCCGAACGAGACGCGGTAATCCGTTTATTCGCGGTCGGGTGCGCCGACAATCTCGTCGTAGAGGTGTTCCTCGGAGATGACGTTCTTCTTCTTGAACTCTTCGATTTCTTCGGCTGAGTAGCCCAAAATCTCTGAGAGCACTTCATCGTTGTGCTCGCCGACCTGGGGCGTGACGCCGATGTTGACCGGGGTACGGGAGAAGTGCCAGTAGTCTCCCGAGACCGCGATGGTGCCAGCCAGGAAGTCGTCCACTTCCACCATGGCGCGCCGCTCCCAAGGATGGGGGTCGGCCTCGGCCATGGGGATGTCGTTTACGGGGGCTGCTACCACGTCGTGCTCGGTGAAGTGGGCGATCGCCTGATCCATGGTCATGGTGGCCAGCAGCGCGTTCAGCGCCTCGTTGACGATGGCCGCGTTCTTGGCCCGATCCGGGCGGGTATTGAAACGCGGGTCCTCCAGCCACTCGGGCTTGCCCAGGGCGTTGCAGACCCGGTACCAGTGGTGCTGGTCACCGGCCGACAATAGCACCCAACCCTCTTTGCAGGGATAGATTCCTGAGGGGGGAGCAGTGGAGTTGGAGTCGCCCCGCTTGGGCGGGATTCCCGAGCCGTGGTAGGCCGTAATGGGAATCTCAGTCATGGAATAACCGGTGTCGGCCAGGCAGACGTCCATGGACTGGCCCTCTCCGGAAGTTTCGCGTTCGTGAAGTGCGGCCAGGCAACCGATGGCGGCGTGCAGGGAGGTTATGCGGTCGATGATGGGCACGCCGGTCCGGATCGGAGGCATGCCGTCGTCGCCGGTGAGCATGGTGATGCCGGACATGGTCTGGCCGATGGGGTCGTAGCCGATCTGGTCGCTGTAGGGGCCGAACTGGCCGTAAGCCGAGACGTTCACCATGATGATCCGCGGGTTGATCTTCTTGAGTTCTTCGTAGCCAAAGCCCATCTTCTCAATGGTGCCGGGCCGAAAGTTCTGGACCAGGACGTCGGAAACCTCGATCAGCTTCCTGAGGGCTTCTTTGCCTTCCTCTTTGCGGAGGTCCATGGCCAGGGACTTCTTGCCCGAATTGTACTGGACCCAGTATGAGGACTGTTTCTTGACCCAGGGTCCGTGGTAGCGGGTCTCCTCGCCACCCAGACGCTCGACCTTGATGACTTCGGCGCCCATACGGGCCAGGACTTGGGCGCAACGCGGTCCGGCTTGATGGCGGCCTAGGTCGATTACTCGGATTCCTTCCAATGGGTGGTTGAGAGCGGCCATGGGCAGAAGTCCCCCCTAAAAAGCAGATGTGACGCAATGGGGGCAATTGTAAGACTGCCTATTGGAAAGAGCAAGAGTTGGGGAGTGTTTGGCCTGCGAGGGAGGGGGCGAGGACCAGGTATATTGGAGGCTAGGAAGCGTAAAAATAAGGACGTTCCGGTATGGTGAAACGCCCCTATGTGAATACAGGAAACGGCATGGTGGACCGCCCCAGGCCGCGTGGTCCTTAGGCTGCTATTTTTTCTAGGAC
>CAVOAA010000027.1:0-22128 GCA_963693555.1 Dehalococcoidia bacterium
ACGCTACAACCACCTGCTCCGGGAGTCCCAGAACACGGCCATTTCCACCTGATCTCTCCTCAACGAAAGTGTCCCACTTTTGCTGGTTGCCAACAGGACGTAGCGTTCAGGTACGGGCCTCTGGTTGAGCCTTCTGCGCTGTTCTCAGATGATTTGGTCATGGTGAAGGTTACTGCTGAGCCGGGGGCGCTGGCCAGGGTGGTTCCCGGGACGGAGGCGGCGATGGGGTTGTTTCGTCGGCGGTGCTGACGATGCTGCAATTGCTGTTTTGGTCTTGAACTAGTTCTACTGAACCGCCGAGGGTCGTGGCCCCATGTTTAGCATTCCGGTCTATGGAACGCCCCTTAATCAAAAATTCTTTGGCTGCTGGCAGCCAATTCCGACTTATTTGCGGAAATTGTGGCTGAGGATGCCGATGGCCAATGCCGAGGCCGCCAGGCATACTCCGGCTCCGGTGTACTCGTCGCTGTAGGCCGCGTTGAAGGCGAACACGACACCCAAGACCCCGATGATGATCGAGCCCCAAAAAGCGAACCGCTTGGCCGCGTTGGCCATGAAGTCGTCCATCCCTACACCCCTTATGCCGAGAAGAAATTAACCTTCGAGATGCACTGTCGCGGTTATGCGCGGGACGTCGCCTACCACTCGGGTGGTGTGGCCGGCGCCGGTCAGGTCTTCGGCCAGGTTGACGTCGCCCGCGCCGAGGCGGTGGACGGTGCCGTTTTTCAGGCCGATCTCAGCCTCACCGGATAGGGTGATGATGTACTGGCGGCGTGGGGCGATGTGCCAGTCGCTGAAGAAGCCGGGCTGCTGTGCCCGGAAGATGATCCCCTTGGCGTCGTGCAGTTCGTTCCAGGCGGGATGGTCCGCCGGGCTGATCTCCTCGATGTGTGTGGTGCCGTCGTCGCCGGTATACATTCTGATGGAACCCATTTTAATTCTCCTTGGTTTTTCTCTGATTATTGGTGCCGGGACTAGGCTTTTCGTTGGCCATCCGGTTCACCCGTCCGTTCGTCCTGAGCTAGTCGAAGGGCGTTGGCGCAGTCATGGTTCGACGGAGCTCACCACGAACGGGTGGGTGGTAACTTGGCTCCTAGAACCCGGTATGTTCGAACGGAAACTCAACTGTGCTTCACGATATCGTGGTCAACTTCGGCTTTACTTCGACAAGAACCCCTTGATGGCGGCGTAGGCCTCGTCGGGCATCTCTTCCGCTATGTAGTGGCCGCAGGTCAGCGATTGGCCCGTGACGTCGGTGGCGTAGTCCTGCCATATTTTGAGGACGTCCTGGGTGCGGCCGACGAAGCCGGTGGAACTCCACATGGCAAGCATTGGGCAGTTGATCTTCTGATCGAAGTCGGCGTCGTCGTGCACCAGGTCGATGGTGGCACCGGCCCGGTAGTCCTCGCAGACGGCGTGGATGGTGCCAGGGTTGTTGAAACAGCGTAGATAGTCGGCCAACGCCTCTGGCGTGAACACCGTGTCGGCGTCCTTGACCCGGCTGAACCCCCGGCCGGCGTACGACTCCGGGTCCGCCCCGATGACCTTCTCCGGGAAATCAAAGGGCTGGATCAAGAAGAACCAGTGGTAGGTGTTGGTGGCGAAATCTTTGTCGACGATCTGGAACATGGTCCGCGTGGGGATGATGTCCAGCGTGATCAACTTCAGGACGCTGTCCGGATGGTCTTTGGTCAGGCGGTGCGACACCCGGCCGCCCCGGTCGTGGCCCACCAGATAGAACTGATCGAACCCAAGCTGTTTCATGACGTCCACCTGGTCCTGGGCCATGACGCGCTTGGAGTAGTTCATGTGCTCCGGGTCGCCCTCGACCTTGCCGCTGTCGCCATAACCCCGGAGGTCAGGACAGACCACAGTGAAGTCCTCGGCTAGGCGCGGTGCGATCTTATTCCACATCGCATGGGTCTGCGGGTAGCCGTGGAGCATCAACATGGGAGGCCCGCTGCCGCCCTTGACCAGGTTGATGGTCGTGCCATTCACGTCTAACTGAAGTTCTTCAAATCCTTGAAACATCGGTAATACCTTTTGAGATGAATAAATCTACGCTGATGGGGCCAGGGCTCTTTCCAAGACGCGCCGTAAGGCCGCAGTGAAGGTGTCGATCTCAGCCTCGCCGATCTCCGTGGACACCGCGCCCACCAGATTTGAGGCCATCAGGATGCCTTCGTTTAGCAGCCCCAAGAACACCTGGTGCCGAAAAGCCGAGTCCTCGGTGGCGATGTCCCGGTAGCCCACCAATTCCTCGCTGGTGAAATGTATGCCGAACAAAGAACCCAGTCCTGTCACCTGGACCGGCGTCTCCAGTTCCGCGCCCACCTTGAGAATCTCGGCCCGGAGGTAATCGGTCATCTCGGCCAGCTTGCGGTAGACGTCGGGGGTGAGTTCTTCCAGTGTCGCCGCCCCGGCCAGCATGGTCACCGGGTTGGCGTTGAACGTCCCAGCGTGCGCCACCCTGGGTCCGCCGGGCGCCGTCGGGTCATATAGGTCCATGATGTCTTTCTTGCCGCCAAAGGCGCCGATGGAGAACCCGCCGCCGATGATCTTGCCCAGGGAGGTCATGTCGGGGGTGATCCCGTAATACTCCTGAGCGCCGCCGTACGAAGCGCGGTAGCTAATGACCTCATCGAAGATCAGGATGATTCCGTTGGCCGTAGTGAACTCTCGCAGCATGGCCAGGAATTCTGTGGTGGCCAGCAGCATCCCGACCGACCCCAGCATGGGCTCGATAATCACCGCCGCCAGTTCGTCTTTGTGGGCTTCCAGGGTCTCACGGGCGATTACCGTTTCATTGAAAGGAATCACCACTACCTGGTCGAGCGTCCCTTCGCCCAAGCCCTCTGTTGCCGGCATGGCGTCGGGGTGTGCCCGGTCGCCGGCCTTGGCTGGGTTGGTCCGCACGCTGACGCTGACCTGGTCGTGGCTGCCGTGATAGCCGCCCTCGACCTTGGCGATCTTGCTCTTGCCGGTGACCGCCCGCGCTGCCCGGATGGTGTTCAGGGTTGCCTCAGTCCCGGAGTTGGTGAAACGCACCAGGTCAAAACTGGGGATGCGCTCGCAGAGCAGCTTGGCCAGGCGTACCTGATGAGAGTTAGGGGCGTTGTAGACCACTCCGTGGGACATCTGTTCGGTGACCGCGTCCACCACGACCTTGGGACCATGTCCGAGGACGAGGGTGGTCATGGTGCCGATGAAATCCAGCCGGTCTGTGCCGTCGGAATCGACCACATGGCAGCCCGAAGCATGGTCGACGAAGATGGGGTACGGCGCCCAGAAGATGGAGTTCCGGCTGTCTCCCCCCGGCATATAGTTCTTGGCTTCCTCCCAGAGGTCCTTCGACTTGGTGGTTGATTGGATGTATCGGTCTAGTTCGCTGGTGGTGTCAGCCATGAGTAACTCCTCGTTCCGCGCCTGTATCTGTTACCCGTATCGATTTATAGATGATAGGGGCTTTGCGTTTCTCTGTCACCCGGACCCTTCCGGTTCTCTGCCATCCGGACCCTTCCGCACAAAGGGAGTATTCTTTTTGTCGCAAGGGCCGAGACTAAGACCCTGTCTGATCTGCTGTGGCCGTTTCCGCTTGGGCAGGCGTGGCGCTGGGGAAGTAGAGCTTTCTAAGTTGTCCGCTGCCCAGGCTGATAACCACCACGGCCACGAATACGAGACCGCCGAACACCAACACCGATGATGCGCTAAAGACGTCGGCGAAGGCGGCGTTGGCCATGTTGGTGACGGCCATACTGCCGCCGACATGAACCGAATAGACCCCAGCGACACGCCCCCGGACATGGTCTTCGGTCAAAGACTGGATGATTGTGTGGCTGATGGTCATGAACCCGGCCTGATTGGCCCCCATAACCACTGTGGCGGCGATGGACAGGGTGCTGCTGTCCGACCAGGACAACAACATCGGCCCCAGCCCGCTGGACAGCGCGAAGAACAAGAACAGCTTGCCTCGGGCGGACTCACTGCGTACCCCGGCCAAGAAGACGGAAGTCAATAATGCCCCGCCACCGATGCCCGCGATCAGGAAGCTCGCGCCGACCGAACCCGCGTCCAACTTTTCTTTCGATATGGCCGGCAGCAATGACTCGTAGGACATGGTGAGTGCGCAGTGGGCCAGGACAATCAGCACCATCACCCTAATAGTTGGCCGCTTGTAAACGTAGACGAACCCTTCAAACAGGTTGGCCAAGAACCCCTGGCTCTTGTCGATTACGCCAGTGGACCGGGTCTTCACGCGGCAGACCTGCAAGAAGCCGAAGAAGTAGAAACTGCTGCAGAGCCAGAAGGCGGCCTCGATATTCATGAAACCCAGCAGCGGGATGATAGCCAGTGCCCCGAGCATTCGCGCGCCCTGTTGGGTGGCCTGGTTCAACGCGATGGCGTTCATGAGGTGGTTTTTTTCCACCAAGTTAGGTATCAACGCGGTGGCCGTGGTCATCTGGGCCGCCCGCAGCGTGCCATTGATCAGGGCCAGGAACGTCAGCACCCAAGGACCGGCCATGCCGTTCATGACCAACAGCGCCAGCAGGATATTGTTGCCCATGTTCAGGGCAAATATGTATTTCAATAACGTTTGCCGGTCGAACCTGTCGGCCAGGAATCCGGCGATCGGTGTGGAAAAAACCCTGGGCACTATGGCGGCAAACGTAACCACCCCAACCCAGAGCGAGCCGTCGGTTAGTTCAAATGCCAGCCAACCCTGGGCGATGATCAGCGCCCAGGCGGCGGATGCGGAAAATGTGGTCGCTATCCATAGGTTCCGGTAGTCCTTGTATTGCAGGGCCAGGAGAAACCGGTCTTTAGTGGTCTCTAATAAAGTTGTCATGCCATTCCCAATTGATATAAAGCCCGCATGATTATAGCAGCCTACCGGGGTCTAACTGGGTTGGTTTAATTAGTGCGGTTTATTTCTGTGGTTCGTTTCTACCTAATCAGTCTTGACTGTCCTCTGGCCGCTAACTACAATCGCCAAAGCCGCTCACGAGTCTGATTCTCCAGGCGACGCCAATGCCGACCTCTTGAGGATGGATATGCCCTTTCAAGCCCCCGCTGATGGTGTCCTGTTGCCTCCCTACCGCATTCTGGACCTTACGGGTCCGGACGGAGTGTTCTGCGGTAAATTGCTGGCCGATTATGGCGCGGACGTCATCAAGATTGAGCCTCCCGGCGGTGACTCGACCCGGCAGCGGGCGCCGTTCATCGGAGACCAGCCTGGCCAAGAACGCAGCGCCTACTTCCTGTTTTACAACACCAACAAGCGTTCGGTGACCTTGAGCTTGGAAAGCCCCCAGGGACAGGACCTGTTCAAGAAAATGGCCGCATCCGCCGACGTGGTGATCGAAAGTTTCCCCGTCGGCTACATGAAGTCCATCGGGCTGGATTTTGACACCTTGCAAGCCATCAACCCGGGGTTGGTCATGGCTTCGGTCACGCCATTCGGTCAGACCGGCCCTTGGAAGGACTACTACTCTTCCGACCTGATATCGCTGGCCGCCAGCGGGTTCATGCAGATAACTGGCGACCCAGACGGCCCACCCCTGCGCCAGGGCAACGAGCAGTCCCACTTCCCTGGTGCTCAGTATGCCGCATCGTCCATCATGGGGGCATTGTTCTACCGGGACATCCAGGGCGGCAGCGGACAATATATCGACATCTCCATGCAAGAGGCGATGATCACCTTTTACACCGACGCCCACCCGGCCCTGGCCTGGATACTCCGGGGCGAGAACGTGACCAGGGTTGGGCCGAACTCGACCTTGGTGATCCCGCTGGGGGTCTTCCCCAGTAAGGACGGCTGGATATCCGCTGGCGTCATCACGCCCCGAGAGTGGGAAAACCTATCGCAGTGGATGTTCGAGGTCACCGGCAATGAGGAGATCCTGAACGACGACTACAAAGGCGGCAATCAGGACCGCGCTCCCCATAGAGACATCATCACAGCGTATGTGATCGATTTCACCACCCGCTTCACATCCGAAGAGCTCTTCCACGAAGGTCAAGAACGGAACCTGGTCTTCATACCGGTGAACTCGGTTTCCGACCTGCTGTCCGACCCCCAACTCGAGGCCAGCAATTTCTGGTACGAGCTGGATCACCCGGAAGCAGGCGCCCTGAAATACCCGCTGGGCGTGTTTGATAGTGAGGAAGTGTCTCCGAGTATGCTGCCAGCCCCACACTTGGGTCAGGACAACGAGGCCATATTCAGCGGTGAATTGGGCCTGAGCGAACCGGAGCTCGCCTCCCTCCGCTCCCAAGGAGCGATCTGAGCATGGTTGACGCCAAGAAACCCCTATCAGGAATCCGAATCCTGGAGCTAGGCCCTTACGTGGCCCTTCCATTGACGGGGCGCATCCTGGCGTCCATGGGCGCCGAGGTGATCAAGGTCGAGACCAACAAGGTCCTTGATGAAATGAACTTCATCCCGGCTTGGTCCCGGGGCGGTGGCCAGCCGGAATTTCAGCGGGGCAAGAAACGAATCACCATCGACGTCCGAACTCCCGGCGGCCTGGAAGTGTTCAAGGAACTGGTCAAGGTCAGCGATGTCTTCATGACCAACTTCCGGCGCAACATCCTGGACCGTTGGGGCATAGACTTCCCTGATTTACGCAAGCTACGTCAGGACATCATCTTGATGTGGCAGACCGGCCTGGGGGGAATCGGCCCCTACTACACCTATAAGTCGTACGGAATTTTGGTACAGCACATGGGTGGGGTTTCCCTGATGTCCGGCGAAGAGGGTGAGCCTCCGGCCACAATCAACAGCTCATATTCCGACTATCACACCGGCGTTTTCCAGCCGGTGGCCATCATGGGTGCGCTGATGCGCCGGGCGTTGACCGGCCAGCCGGCCACCATGGAATCGTCCATCTTCAAGTCGGGCGCGGTAACCGCCGGCCCGGCCATACTCGACTACCAGTCCAACGGCCGCATGCCACCACGGATCGGCAACCGGGACCGATTTTCGGCGCCTCACGGCGTCTACCAATGCCAAGGTGACGACCGCTGGTGCGCCATAGCCGTGCAAACCCCAGAACACTGGGAAGCCTTCTGCCGGGCCATCGGCAGCCCGGACTGGTGCAGTGAGGCGGTTTTCTCGACGCTCGAATCAAGGTTGGCCAACCAAGACCGGTTGGACGAATTGGTGGGTGAATGGACCGCCACCCAGACCGCAGAAGACGCCATGACAAAGCTCCAGGAAGCCGGGGTACCCGCCAGCCTGGTATCTCAAGGCCAAGACATCCATGAAAGCGAACACCTGAAGGCCCGCGAGTTTTACCAGCCCTCGCCGTTTTTCCTGGCCGAACGTGACCGGCCTGCATACGAATGGGAGACCAAAGAGGGCATCTCCGCTACCAACCCGCCCAGACTATCCGAGTCCCCCTTGGACTTCGGACATTACAGCAACGTTGGCGGGGACAACGATTACGTTTTCAAAGAGATACTGGGCATGTCCCAATCGGAGATAGACCGTCTCACAGAGAACCAATCTTTATACTGATGTATGGCAATTCGAAAGACGGCCGTGCTATCTCGCTCATCCTGAGCCTGTCGAAGGACGTTGGCTGATGCGCATGCATGGTTCGACGGAGCTCACCACGAACGGTGGGTAATCCCGAATAAAAAGAAACAAACCAAACCCCTGAAAGCTGACGGCTGTCAGCTTGGCCTGTGAGGAACCATGTACGACTACAGCGCTTACGAACACCTGATCATCGAGGTCAAAGACGGCGTCGCCCTGCTGACCATAAACCGGCCCGAGGTCTATAACGCCACCAACTTCAAGCTGCACAACGAATTGAGCGTGATTTGGCTGGACCTAGCCAAGGACGACGATGTCCGAGTAGCCGTGATAACAGGCGCCGGAACAGCGTTCTCGGCGGGCGGCGATTTTGACCTGATACAAGATTCCATCGGCAACGGTAAGATAATCGCCGGAACCATGGAAGAGGCCCGTGACATCGTCCACAACATGATCAATCTGGACAAGCCGGTCATCTCCGCCATCAATGGCGTGGCGGTCGGAGCCGGGTTGGCCGTGGCACTGCTGGCCGACATTTCCATAGCATCAGACAAGGCCCGTTTCACCGACGGCCATGTTCGCTTGGGTGTTGCCGCAGGGGACCACGCAGCGGTGATCTGGCCGATGCTGATCGGGATGGCCAAGGCAAAATACTATCTGCTGACCTGCGAATTCCTGGACGGCACCGAGGCTGAACGCATCGGCCTGGTCAGCCAGGTGGTGCCCCATGACGAACTGATGGACAAGGCCATGGGCGTTGCCAATAAGTTGGCGAACGGCTCGCAACAGGCCATCCGGTACACCAAGCGCTCGCTGAACCAGTGGCTGCGTCAGGCCGAGCACACCGCCTTCGATTACTCTCTGGCCCTGGAGATGTTGGGGTTCTTTGGCGAAGACATTCAAGAAGGCCTGGACGCCGTGCGGGAACGGCGCGACCCGAAATTCCCGTCGGTCCAATAATTTATGAACTACCGAAAATTCGGCAATACAGACATACAGGTCTCGGAGATTGGGTTCGGCTGCGGCGACGTCGGCGGACTCATGGTCAAGGGCGAACCAGCCGATCAGGTACGCGCCGTGTCGCGAGCCATGGAACTGGGCATCAACTACTTTGACACCGCCTCCCGTTACGGTGGCGGCCAATCCGAAACCAACCTGGGCCGGGTGTTAAAGGAGTTGTCTGCCGAGGTCTATGTTGGCACCAAGTACAGTCTGTACGAGTCAGACCCACATGACCTCAAGGCGGGCGTTATCCAGTCCGTGGAAGCCAGCCTGAAGCGGCTGGGACGGGAGCAGGTTGACCTGATCCAACTCCATGACCGCATCAGCTCCCAGACCGACATCTCGGCCCGGGCCATCACGGTGTCCGATGTGTTGGGGCAGGTGCAAGAGGGCCTTGAAGTTCTCAAATCGCAGGGCAAGGTCCGGTTCTACGGCATGACCGGTGTAGGAGAGCCCGCAGGTATCCACGAGGTCATATCTTCCGGCCTAGTCAGCACTGTCCAGACCGTCTACAACCTGATCAACGCCAGCGCCGGAGCGGCGACACCGGCTGGTTTCGACATGACAGACTACGACCGGCTGATCGACCTGGCTGCTGAGAAACAGGTCGGCATCATAGTCATCCGGGTGCTGGCGGCTGGAGCCCTCACTGGGACATCCGTACGGCATCCTGTGGCAATGCCGACAGTCGCGCCCATCGGGTCGGGGAAAGACTTTCAGCAGGACGAGTCCAGGGCCGCGAAATTCGCGTTCTTGGTTGACGAAGGTTTCGCCGGCGACATGCCCGGGGCCTCCATTCGGTTCGCCCTGAGCAACCCTGGTGTATCGACGGTGCTGGTCGGATATTCCGACATTGCCCACCTGGAACAATCCGTCGAATATGCAGGTAAAGGGCCGCTGCCATCCGAAGCCTTGGCCAGGCTGCCCCAAGCCTGGTCCACATTCGTGAACTAGAGATATGAACGAGATACTCGGCAACCTGGACAGCCTGCGCAGCGCCATGGACAACAGCGATTTCGACGCGATAATCGCGATGTCGCCGGAGAACGTGCCCTATACCTCCGGAGTCGGCATCTGGTCCCAGAAGGTTATCCGGGACCGGCTGGCCCTGGTGGTCTGGCCCAGGGAGGGCGAGCCCACGCTGATCGTTGCCACCAACGAAGAGGGTTACGTCAGAGAGAAGTCCTGGATAACCGACGTCCGGGCCTACTCCCAGCACCAGGACTCGCCCATCAAACTGCTCTCGGACGTGCTCCAAGAGAAGGGTCTTGGCGCAGGCAAGATCGGCTTCGAGCCAGCCTACCTGACCGCCGACTACTACCTTGAGCTCTTGGAGACCATGCCCGAGGCCAAGTTCGAGTCCTGCGAGCCCATGTTGCAGAAGGTCCGGATGATTAAGACCGACGCCGAGATAGACCTGCTCTGCCGCGCGGCAACATCAACTGAACGGGCTCTGATGGCGACCTATTCCACCGCCCGGCCTGGCGAGAAAGAACGTGACCTGGTGGCCCGGTTGGGCGCCAACATCCTGCAGTCCGGGGCCGAGCTGCCATCATTCTTGTTCTTCACAGTGGGACCCAACACCGGCTACGCCCACCCCGACCCTACCGATATTGAACTCCAGCCCAACGACATCCTCAAGGCGGACTGTGGCGGCTGGTTCTCGGGGTACTTCTCAGACATTGGCCGGACAGTGGTTGTCGGCAAGGCCACCGATGAGCAGCGTTCCATCTACAACAGGCTGTCAGAGGTGCACCGGAAGACCATTGCAACTATGGTGCCGGGCACTCCCGCCAACGAGGTCTTTCGGCAGAATAAAGAGTTCTATAAAGAGGCGGACATCGAGTTTAACCTGCCCTTCGCCGGACACGGTCTGGGCCTCTACATCCATGAGATGCCCATGCTGGCCGCCTACGACCATACGCCCCTCGCGCCCAACATGGTCTTTGCGGTAGAGACCAGGGTCCGCTGGCCCGGAGTCCAGGGATTCCACATAGAAGACCTGGTAGTCATCCGGGAAGACGGCCCAGAGATAATCACCAAGTTCATGGACACCAGCCGGTTGATGGAACTCTAGTTTCAGCGTCGGCTAGGTTTGGAAGGATTTAAGAAGTGACATCAGGACAGCAGGCGACCAAAGTAGCCATTGTAACGGGAGCGGGCACTGGTATTGGCCAGGCGTCGGCGCTTGGGTTGCTGCGGGATGGATTCTCGGTGGCGCTGGCCGGCCGGCGCATGGAACCCTTGGAGCAGACCATGGAGCAGGCGGGGAGCTTGGCTTCGAAGACCATCGCCGTTTCCACCGATGTGGGTAACCCTGACTCGGTGCGCGACCTATTCGCCAAGACCCTGGAGTCGTTTGGGCGGCTGGATGTTCTATTTAATAATGCTGGCACAGGCGCGCCGGCGGTGCCGATGGAAGATCTGACCTATGAGCAATGGCAACGTGCGGTTGATGCAAATCTTACCGGCGTTTTCCTGTGCACTCAGCAGGCCATTCTGATCATGAAATCCCAGGACCCGATGGGCGGACGCATTATCAACAACGGCTCCATTTCTGCTTATGCACCCCGGCCGAATAGCGCGCCCTACACGGCGACCAAACATGGAGTGACCGGGTTGACGAAGTCGACTTCCCTTGACGGCCGCCGGTACAACATCGCGTGCAGCCAGATCGACATTGGCAACGCCGCCACTGAGATGACCGACCCCATGGAAGCTGGAATCATACAACCCCACGGCGCGGTGGTCGTTGAGCCTAGATTCGATGTCGAACACGTTGCTGATGCAATAGTCTACATGTCGAATCTGCCCTTGGACGCCAACGTCCAGTTCATGACGATAATGGCGACCAATATGCCCTACATCGGCCGCGGTTAGGGGCCCTAAGGCCGGATCAACCACCCTCGTAGGGGCGGGTTTCTAACCCGCCCAAATTCGCCTCAACCATCTCACAGACGGCTGGGTTTTCCTCGTCCTCCGCCCATTTCAACGGGTTCTCGACGATGTATCGCCGAACCCTGTCTAGGTCATCCTCGGTGCGCACGACATGTTCGTAGTAATTCCGTTGCCAAACGGGGTTGCCGGGGGGTCCATTGAGCCGGTTGATTCCTAGAGATGAATAGGTCTTAAAACCGCGAATCATTTCCGGCAGTCCGTGTCTTGGTTTGGCGTGTCTTGGATTGGTAGGAGGCGAAGAGTGGGCGGGTTGAAAACCCGCGCCTACGGAGGATGGATCGACTTCGGTCAAGCAGATTATGCCGTGAACATGATTCGGCATTATCACGAATTCGTCTAAAGAAGCATTGGCGTAGTGGCTGGGCAATCCAGCCCATTGTTCAGCCACGATCAGTCCGCTCTTGTTGAGCCTCATTCGTCCGTCGACAATATCACCGAAAATACATTGTCGTCTTGCGGCGCATATGGTCACGAAATAAGCCCCCGGATGGGAATAGTCGTGACTAGGCAATCGCTTCGAGCCGAGCTCAGAGTAATTTGAAATTCTGGTCATTGCGGAACCGAATTTAGGATGCAAGGTTCCCAATGATGGCTCATAGGGAGCCTTCGCGCTCCCGCCAACTGTCAGCAATCTCCGTAGGTGCGGGTTTCTAACCCGCCCTTCCAATGTGCAGACACGCTAAAAATGGCCAACGATCGCCGTGGCCAACCCTAAGGCCGGATTAACCAAACTGCCAAAAACAGGACTGTTACGGCGGCTAACAGGTTTATTCCGGCGGTCATCCGGACTAATTTTCGACTGAGGCTTTGGGGTAGGACTTGTCCGGCCGCCCGGGCTGCGTCCAGCCGCTCCAGCAACCTGGGACCCAGCCAGAAATCGTGCATCAGGCTCAATAGCACCACGGCTGCAAATATGATGGATTTGGCCTGCAGGATGTTCATGAACCGGCCACCCTCGCTGAAGAACACCCCGGGCCTGATGCCCCAATGCTCCCAGGCTAGATAGACGCCGCTCAATCCCAGGAGAATCATCGCCGCCCAGGCCACCTTTAGGAACCGATTTGCCGCGTCCCGCAGCATCTCCAGCCCTGCTCCGGGAGGCCCGCCCGATTGCATCGCTTTACGTGCGGTGGGAAGCATGATCATCACCAGGAAAAGCATCCCACCAACCCAGACAACGGCCGACAGAATGTGTATCGCAACCGCTACTTGATACACGGTTACTGGGCCATGTAGCCGCCGTCCACCGGCATGTTATGTCCGGTGACGAACGAGGCGGCGTCTGAGGATAACCATACGACGGCTTGGGCGATCTCCGACGGTTCTCCCAGCCGTCCCAGGGGGTGCCGGGAAGCCACCCGCTCTTCGAACCCTTCATTGTTGTCGAAAACGCCTTGGACCAATGGGGTGTGGATGTAGCCGGGGCAAACCGCGTTCACCCGTATCCCGGCATGGGCGTATTCCAGGGCCGTCGCCTTGGTCAGGCCGGTCACGCCGTGCTTGGCGGCCACGTAGGCCACGGTCCCTTGTAGTCCGGTCAGTCCGGCGATGGATGCAGTGTTCACGATGGCCCCGCCACCCTGTTTAAGCATCTGGGGTATCTCAGCCTTCATGCAGAGCCAGACCCCCTTCAGGTTGATGCTGATCACCCGGTCCCAGTCATCTTCAAGATAATCGGCGGTCAGCAGCCGGTCCCGGCCTCCGGATATGCCGGCGTTGTTGAAGGCGCAGTCCAGGCTGCCGAAAGCCTCCACTGCCTGGGCCACCATTGCCTCGGTGTCCTGGGGCTTCGAGACGTCAGCATAGACCAAGATGGCTTCGCCGCCAGCCTCTTTGATCAGTTGAACGGTCTCTTCGCCGCCCTCCACATTTACGTCAGCTACCACGACCCGGGCGCCTTCCTTGGCGTATGCCAACGATGCAGCCCGTCCGATGCCGGACCCTCCGCCTGTGACCAGGGCCGTCTTGCCGTCCAAACTTCCAGCCATGAACCATCTCCTAACGTCGTTTGTGACCTGACGGAATTATACCCATGGTTCCTAGTTTGGCAACTGCCGAAACACTGCCGTCTACCTACCGCAGCCCAGGCACAGCGTGTAGAATAGCCCGACAATCAACCACGACTGGAAAGGACTTATGAAAGACGTTGCCACCAACATGCCCGACTATGATTTCGCCTACGCGAACGACCGCCTGGAAGTACCTGAGTATTTCAACTTCGGGTTCGACGTGGTGGACAAATGGGCTGACGACCGTACCAAGGTGGCTTTGATCTCCATCGACCCGACCGGAGAGAACGTCCAGCACCATACCTTCTGGGACCTCAAAGTTCTTTCCAACAAATACGCCAACGCTCTCCGCGGCCGGGGGATCAAGAAGGGAGACCGGGTCTTCATCATGCTGCCCCGAATCCCCGAGTGGTACGTGGTCATGCTGGGCTTGATGAAGCTTGGCGCCCTACCGATGCCCGGCACTACTCTGCTCACTCCCAAAGACATCGAGTACCGGATCAACACCGCCGAAGCCGTGATGGCCATCACCGACGAAGAAAACGCCAGCAAGGTTGACGAGGCTGCCGGTGCCTGCAAGACGCTGGAGCATCTGGTGGTGGTCAAGGGTGAGAAGCGGGGCTGGCTGTCCTACGAGGAAGAAATCGCCAACGCATCTCCGGTCTTGGAGAACGTGGAACGCACCCGAAGTGACGACCCGCTGTTGATCTATTTCACCTCGGGCACGGTGGGTTATCCAAAGATGGTGCTCCACACCCAGGCATCCTGCGCCATCGGCCACACCATCACCGCCAAATATTGGCAGGACCTGACGGCTACCGACCTGATGTGGACGCTGTCGGACACCGGCTGGGCCAAAGCGGCCTACGGCAAGCTCTTTGGCCAATGGATTCTGGGCGCGGCGGTGATGCAGCACGACGCCCGAGGACGCTTCGACGCGCCGCTGACGCTAAGCCTGTTGGAGAAGCATGGCGTGACTGTGTTCTGCGCACCGCCAACTGCTTACAGAATGATGGTGCTGGAGGACCTGAGCAAGTACCACCTGGATAACCTGCGCCACTGCACCGGCGCCGGAGAGCCACTCAACCCCGAGGTGATGAAGCAGTGGGAAGATGGTACCGGCCACGTGATCTACGACGGATACGGCCAGACCGAGACGGTGGTCTTGGTGGCCAACTTCCGCTGTAATGAAGTCCGGCCTGGTTCCATGGGGCTGCCCTCCCCCGGCTTCACAATTGGCGTGGTGGACGAGCAGGGCAACGAAGTACCTGTCGGCGAAGAAGGTCAGATCGCGGTCAAAATCAAACCAGATCGCCCAGTGGGGTTATTCCAGGAATACTGGAAGGACCCGGAAGAGATGGAACGGTCTTTCCTCGGCGACTGGTACCTGACCGGCGATAAGGCCTACAAAGACGAGGACGGCTATTTCTGGTTCGTAGGCCGGGCCGACGACGTGATAATCTCTGCCGGCTACCGCATCGGTCCATTCGAGGTCGAGAGCGCCTTGATCGAACACCCGGCGGTGGCCGAGTCGGCCGTGGTGGCCAGCCCGGACCCGGTGCGGGGCGATATCGTCAAAGCGTTCGTTATCCTGGCCCCGGACTACGTGGCCTCAGATGAACTTGTTGTCAGCCTTCAGGACCACGTACGCACCACCACCGCACCCTATAAGTATCCCAGGGCCGTTGAGTTCGTGACCGAGCTGCCCAAGACAGTCAGCGGCAAGATCCGCCGCGTGGAGCTCAGGCAACAAGAACTGGACAAGGCCAATGGTGGCGCGTAATTTCTGGGCCACTGAACCGGAGGGCCTATCCGTCGCGGCGCACCAGCGGCTCCACCGGTGACGGAGAGGTGTGATAGGAGTAGTAGCGAACACCGGCGCAGGGAACAAAATGGTACCAATGGATCAGTTCCGGCTCACCCTCCGAGTGTTCGACGATCTCCTCTAGCTCTTTAATGAGATGCTTGGGAATCGGTATCACCGGCTCCCTGATTCGATCGGGCAACCCAGCTCGGTCGCGTAAGACAAGTGTCATACCACAGCCTCCTTCCTTGGGACGACGGGCCCGAGATACCTCGATATTCAGTGGATATAGCCGCTCGCCGTCCGGGCACTCCAAGTCAACACTATTTTCCATCGGGCACGCGATTCTCAGCAGGGCCAAACGGCCTGGCCCACTGCGCCGATCGACCCCAATTTATGTATACTCTCCCCACGACCAAACGATCACAGCCTAAAATCTAAACTTCAGCTAACGGAGGCCCACCGTGCCCAAAGCGACTATCAATGGAACAGACATTTACTACGAGTCCACCGGCGATGACTCGGCCCCGGCCATAATCTTTGCCCACGGGCGGGGCGGCAACCACATCAGCTGGTGGCAGCAGGTGGCCGCTTTCTCCGGCGAGTACCGCTGCATCACCTTTGACCACCGTGGCTGGGGAGCATCGATAGCCGAGCACGGGTCGCCGCTGCGCGAGAATTTCATCGCCGACCTGACCGCCCTTCTTGACCATCTGAAGATCGAGAAGGCGTACCTGGTAGCCCAGTCTATGGGAGGATTCAGTTGCTTGGGGTTCGCCCTTGCACACCCGGAGCGCACCCTGGGCCTGGTATTGGGGGACACCACCGGCGGCGTGGCCACCGAGGGCACCTTGGCGGAGTTGGACAAAACGAACCCACCTGAAGGATTGCGCCGGTCGTTGTCGGCCAGCTTCATCCAAGAGAACCCGGCCCTTACTTTCCTTTACCAGCAGATCGGAGGCTTGAACCCGCCCCGGGGCGAGGACGGAGTCATATCCGGGTTCCGGCTGAAAGACGGCCCTCAGGCTGAGGACTTTGCCGGCTGGACGATACCCACCCTGCTGATCGTCGGCAAAGAGGACGCCATCTTCCCGCCCGAGGTCATCGCCGAGGTGCAGAAGGTGATCCCCGGCTCACGGATGGAAGTGGTGCCCGGAGCCGCCCACTCTGCCCACTTTGAGCAGGCAGAGATCTTCAACAAGCTGCTGACGGAGCTATTCGCTCAAGCCCGTTCCGGAAGCGAAGCCGGAGCGGCGGCTGACTAACTTCGTCGTCCGACCTGCGGAGAGACATATGCGACCGAAGATTAGACTGGCGAACGAGTATGACGCTGAGCAGATTCGCGCCATTTACGCCCCGTCCGTTTTGGAATCTGTAATCTCCTTCGAGTTGGACGTTCCACCGGTGTCCGAGATCGTACACAGGCTACGCATCACCTTGGACCGATTCCCGTGGCTGGTATGTGAAAACCAAGGAACGGTCCTAGGCTATGCCTACGCGGGCCCCCACGAGAGCCGGGCGGCCTATCAGTGGTCCGTGGATGTCTCCGTGTATATCGGTTCCGATGTCCACCGTAAAGGTGTTGGCCGAGGGCTCTACGGCTCCCTACTGAGTCTGCTTAAACTGCAGGGATTCCACCGGGCGTTCGCTGGCATAACCCTGCCGAACCCCGGCAGCGTCGGCCTTCATGAGTCCATCGGATTCGAGCGATTAGGTATCTACCGCGATGCCGGGTATAAATTCGGAGACTGGCATGATGTCGGCTGGTGGCAATTGTCTCTTCGGGAGAAGGGAGGGCCTCCGGACCCGCCCACGTATCTGCCTCAGGTAGTCCAGTCTGTCGAGTGGGAAATGGCCATGAACGAGGGGCTCGCTGTGATGCGGTTTTGACATTCAGGAATTCGGATTGCTTAAAAAAGGGGCCGTCCCGACATGTCGGGACGGCCCCTTTTTGATTTTACGGAATCGGGTCGGTTACCCGCCGATGGTGCCCGGTCCCCAGTTGTTGGGGATATTGAGCAGATTAGAGTCCAGGTTCGTAACGTCGCTCTGGCCGCAGAAGTCCATGACTCTGCCAACCTCTTCCCGGAGCAGTTCCAGGACATTATGAACGCCGTCTTCACCCTCGGTGGCCAGGCCCCAGTACAGAGGCCGGCCGATGCCGACGGCTTTGACTCCCATCGCCAGGGCTTTTAGAACGTCACTGCCGCGGCGGACGCCCGAGTCCAAGTAGACTTCGCATTGGCCATTAACGGCCTCGACGACTTCCGGTATCGTTTCAATGGAGCTGAGAGTCTGGTCCAATTGCCGTCCACCGTGGGTGGAGACCAGTACGCCTTCGCAGCCATGTTCCACGGCCAGCTTGGCATCTTCGCCTACCCTGATTCCCTTTAACACGAGGGGCAGCGAGGTCAGACCGCGGAGCCATGCCACATCGTTCCAGGTTAGGGGGTCGGCCCGTGAAACGTCCCAGCCGGGAGTCTCGTCGGTGCCGCTGATCTCGTTGCGGGGAAGTCCCAAGTCCCGGAAGTTACCCAGTTCCAGCATGCGCTCGAACCGGTTGTGCAGGTCGCGTTCCTTCGGGCTGGGTACGGGGGTGTCGATGGTCAGGACGATGGCCTTGTAACCGGCATCTTCGGCCCGGCGCACCAGCATCTCGGTCAGGCTCTGGCCCCGGTGGTAAAGCTGGAACCATAAAGGCCCGGTAGCAGCTTCTGCTACCTCTTCCAAGCTGCAGTTGGAGGCAGTGCTGAGCATCATCAATGTGTTAGAACGCCCGGCGGCTCTGGCGGTCGCAACTTCAGCGTCGGGGTGGGCCAGCCCATGGCTACCGGCAGGGCAGACAAAGACGGGAAAGCTCAGGTCTTCACCGAGCATGGTGGTAGAAATCTTCCGTTCTTCAACGCTGCGCATGAATCGGGGGCGGATGGTCAGTTGATCAAAGGCGCTCCGGTTCCGCTTGGTGGTTAGTTCGTCCATGGCGCCGGCGTCGATGAAGTCCCAGTTGTCGTGGGGCAGAGCTAATTGGGCTCTGGCTTCATAGTCGTAAAGATTGATGGGGTCGTTTGCCATCAGGTCCTCCTAAATAGTTGGCCGGATATCCGCTGGCGAACCAGCCCATCTCATCACAAAACGGGATATCGCAGCGAGGTCAAAATCGAACTTACTCTAACGCGAACTAGGCGCGGTGGCAAGTGTGGCTGAGCTTATTGAAAAGTATGCTGTTGATAAATAGTGTTTGACCCTACGGAAGACCCCTAATAACATTGAATATATGATTAAGACGTTCCGGAACCAGGAATCCAAACAGATATTCGAGCGCATGGGGCCGTATGACCTGGCGCCGGATGTGCTGCGCGCCGCGCAAAGAAAGCTCGCGATGCTGGATGCGTCCGACTGCCGAGAGGACCTTAGTTCGGCGCCGGGAAGCAATCCGAATAGAGTGTCTGGGAGAAAGTCGAAACAGAGCGGTCAACGTTTTGAGGGCCGCTGGTGGTTGCGCTTCCGGTGGGTGGAAGGGGACATCTACGGCGTTGAGATAACGCATTACACCCTAGGAGCAGCCGCATGACTACTGAGATAGCCGAGACGACCGATATAGCTGAGACAACCGGGACGATAGAGACAAAAGGCAAAATATTGCCGGTCCATCCTGGCGAGATTTTGATGGAAGAATTCATCAAACCGCTGGGCATCAGCCAATACCGGCTGTGCAAGGACATCACCGTCCAACCCCGGCGTATCAACCAGATAGTGCACGGAGAACGCGGCATCACCGCCGAGACAGCCCTGCGTCTATCACGCTATTTCGGAACCTCCGAGCGGTTCTGGATGAACCTTCAGATCAGATATGACTTGGAGATGGAGAAAGACCGGCTGGGCGACCGGTTGGATACGGAAGTAAAGGGATTCACGGATGAAACCGTGGACAAGCCGACAGCACCGCCATCTGCGGCTGAACTGTTGGACCAGATCATATCGCCGGATGCCGGGCCGTTAATGGTGAATAATTACCCTCCGGAAGATGCGGAAGTGATTGGATCGGCGGCTGCATCGGTGGACGCACCGCTATCAGCGTCTGATCTGTTGGACCAAATCATATCGCTGGATGCCGGTCCGCTAATGGTGACCAATTACCCACCGCAAGCTACGGATTAATAGAGTCACCGCAAATAGTCAGAACGAAAAGAGAGGGGGCGGACAAATTGTCCGCCCCCTCTCTTTTGCTTGCTTGTAACCGGTTGTTACTGACTTACTCGGCGTCGTCTGAAGTCGAGTCGGAGTCATTCTCCTGTATGGGGGTGATGGGCACCAAGCCGGGTATCCACCACTTCTCCCATTGATCATCTATCTTCCCTTGGAAAAACTGGATGTCTTCTTTGGTGAAGTGGGCAAAGCGGCCCTGGCGCATCAGATAATTTTCCACGGGCTTCCGTTTGCGGATGCCCTTGGCGATCGCACGGCTGGGTCCGTTGAGGATCAGCTCGTTTTCGATGATCTCGTATTGGATCCACAGACCGGTCTCGATGGCCAGCATCCCCAGTTCGTGGGAGTACTTGGGGTCATAGTCCCAGCCCTTGGGGCAGGGGTCGATGCAGTGGATGAAGGTGGGTCCGCCGGCGGTCAGAGCGCGGCGCACCTTGTTGTTGAAGTCCAGGCCGTATGAAGCGCAGGCCGTGGCCACGTACTTCATGTTGGGATGGCCAACCGCCATCATCGGAGCCATGTTCTTCTTCCAACGGTTGTTCATGTTGCGGATGACTTTCCCCGGGGGGCTGAACGTGGTGTTTGCGCCCCAAGGGGTGCTTCCCGACGCCTGGATGTCCGTGTTGGCGTAGGACTCGTTGTCGTAGCAGATGATCAGCAGGTTGTACTCATCGTGCTGCAACGCAGCCGACAGGGCCGATAGACCCATGTCCACTCCGCCGCCGTCGCCGCAGAACGCGATGACGTTGATGGGCTCGTCCTGCATCTTGCCCTTCCGCATCATGGAAGCCAGGCCGGCAGCAGTGCCGGTGGCAGCAGAGCCCGCAGAACCGAGCTGAGTGTGCATCCATGGCACTACCCAAGGCGTGCTGTAGTAGGTGGTATTGGCCACGTACATGCAGCCGGTGCTGCCTAGCACGATGGTCCGTTGTCCGGCGGCCTTGATCATTAGCCGCATGACCAGAGCAGATTCGCAGCCCTGGCAGGTCCGATGGCCAGAAGTGTAGTACTCCTCCAACGGAATATTCTTAACTCCCCTTATCTGAGGAAGGTCTTGTACAGTTGCCATGTCTATTGCTCCCTTACCGCGACCCAGGTGGTCTCTTGGTCGATTTTACCAGTATCAACGGCTTTTTGCGTGGTCTCTACTATTTCATTTATGTCATGAACCATGACTTCCCGGCCGCCCAGCCCGGCGATGAAGTTCAACATCACAGGCCGTTCGTCCATCGGGTACATTGTAGATCGTAACTCGTGGAAGAGCACTCCGCCGTAGGCCGGGGAACCGTAGGAGTAGTCGCGGTCAATGACTGCGATGCCCTTGGCGCCCCTCAATGCGTTCTGAAGCTCTTGAGTTGGGAAGGGCCGGAAGAATTTGATCCGTAGGAATCCGACCTTTTTGCCGGCTTCCCGCATGCGGCGAACGGCGACCCTGGTCGGCATGGCAAGTGTGCCCATCCCCACTAAGATGATCTCCGCGTCTTCGCACATATATTCTTCGATGAACGGACTGGGGTCACCGCGTCCGAACACCTCTTTGAACTCATCGTAGGCTTCTATGATCACAGCAGATGTGCGGCGCATGGCCTCGTCAGTCTGCTTCCGAATCTCCATCAGCCAGTCCTCGTTCACCTGAGGGGCCACCGTGATGGGGTTGTCCGGGTGTAGCTGCAGCGTGCCACGCTTGTAGTCGGGCAGGAATTTCTTTACCTGGCCCTGAGAGGGGACCTGCACGATGGCCTGCGAGTGCGTCAAGAACGACCCGTCGCAGCTCAGAGCAAAGGGCAGCAGGACCCGAGGGTCTTCGGCCACTTTCCAGGCGATCAGGGCCATGTCCAAGGCTTCTTGAGCTGTGGCAACCCAGTAGAGGTGCCAGCCCAGGTCGCGGACGGCCATGGCGTCATTGTGCTCCACGCCGAACGCGCCGGGGTCATCCAACGCCCGGTTGCCGACCATGGCCACCACGGGCATACGCAGCCCGGCGGTGACGGTGATGGCCTCAAAGGCGTAGAACCAACCCACGCCGCTGGAACCGGTGAAGGTACGTGCGCCAACGGCGGAGGCGTGCTTCACGATCTCAAACTGGGAGTGCTCGCTCTCGGCAATGATGTAGTCAAAGTCGAAGGCGCCGTCGGCCTTGAGACGGGACACGTATTGCATCACCGTGTCGTAGGGCCGGATGGGGTATGCGGTGATAACGTCAACGTCGGCAAGGGCACAGGCGATGCCGATGGCCTCGCTGCCGCTGATCAGTTCTTCTTTGGGCTCTTGATAGAGCGCTGTTTGTGCAGTGGCCATTTAGGCTTCCTCCGCCTTGATCTCTTCCTCGTAGCCACCTACGTGGTGGAAACCGTGGCTGCGCGTCTCTGATTTCTGCTTTTCAACCAGGACGGTCGACCACTTGTTGTAGGAATCTTTGTCTGCTGTCCAGGCTTCCCACTGGCTGTTGTTGTCGTTGAATTCCGACTCGCTGACCATGGTCACGCAGTCGGGAACCGGGCAGACCGCTTCACAGACACCGCAGCCGCAGCATGACTCCATATTGGCGTCATACAGACCGTCGGGGGTCACGTCGAAGCAAGTGTCGGGGCACTGCAACCAGCAGAGGG
>CAVOAA010000028.1:0-22015 GCA_963693555.1 Dehalococcoidia bacterium
GGTAGTCTGTCAGCAGCTCAACCTGTGCCCCATCGATGATCTCCATCGTTGCCAGTTGGGCGATGAGGGGCGCCAGCGTGACCCCGCTGTGGGTCAGCGCCAGATAAACGTTTGGGGCCTTTGGTGAGAATCCGATCACCGGAAACCCGTCCAGCGGCATGGGGCGGTAGCCAACAGGCACCGGAACGGCGGAAGCGCCCTTCAAGCCTGGCACGTACTCCGCGGCCCGCGCCAAAAGCTCATTGGCGTGGGATTGGGTATCGTCTCTGGCCAGGCTCTCTTGGCTCCCCTCACCGATCATGGCCGTGCCGTTCAGGCATTGACGCAGGTGAATCTCGGGCCGGCCTGGCTCCAGGGGCGGAGCGTAAATCACCGAGACATTGGTCAGCAGAGGCTGAGAGATCGGATCGGTGCGAATCACCACGCCTGGGCTGTCCTGCTGAGGGATGGTTATCCCGGTCATGGCCGCCAACAGGGTGTTGTCGACCCCGCCCGCCAGGACGACGACGTCGGATTCGACCTTTCCGCCGCTGGTTGTGACTGTTACAGAACCTGAACCGGCCGATATGCCGGTCACCTCAGTCTCCAGCCTGACCGATGCACCGTCTTTGGTGGCGCCCCTGATGCAGGCTACTGCGGCGACCGTTGGTTCAACCATGCCGTCCAATTCGCAGTAGATCGCCGCAGTTACCAGACCCGGAGACAGGCCAGGCTCAAGCCGGCTGACCTGGGCGGAGTCCAGTATCTGGCAGGGGTAACCCCAGGCGTGTAGTTGGTCGGCGCGAGACCGGAGTTCGGCTGCGCCCTCTTCGGTGGCCGCCCATTCCATCTGACCGCCCCACCGCAGGCCAACATCTGCGTCCAGGCCCCTGGCGAACCGGTCCCACATGCCCAGAGACCGCCGGTTGAAGTCGTGATAGGAAACCGGGTGTTTGGCTGTGGCGTTGATCCAGGCGAAGGAATGGCTGGTGGCTCCGGCGCCGGGCCTGCCTTTGTCGACCACAGTGACGGCTGCGCCCCTTTTGGCCAGGGAATAGGCGATGGCTGCCCCGACGATGCCGGCGCCGACCACAGTAATATCGAGTTGTTTGCTGAGCCGCTTACTGGAAAGACCGCTAGACATAAAAACCTCAGGCCGGATGGGCGAATCGGCCCTATTATCCGGTCTGCGACCACCAAGACTCAAGGGGGCAGCGGCAGGCTCAGCATCATGGCCCACCAAGTGGACGTGTCTATCGCGACGGAACACGCCATGCTACCGTTTCTGATGCGACTGGAAACGCCCAAAAGGTCAGCTTAACTTCTGGTCGAAATGCCACCGGGACCCAAATGGCAGCCTAGCTACCGGGCTTGCGCCTCGGTCCGTTCATGTGCATCCGTGTGTTCCCAGCCTGCCAGGTCGGTATGGTAGCCGCGCATCTCGTTGGAAAGCACATCGATGAAGTTGCGTACGGCCTGCCCCAAGAACTTCCCCTTCAGCGTGCAAACCCCAATCACCGAAGATTCGAAGATGTGGTCCAGGCGCACAACTCCAAGCCGGTTATGGTCCTGTTGGTGGAGAGTGAAATCGGCGCAGACGGCCACTCCCATTCCGGTCTCAACGTAGCGTTTGATGGACTCTGTGTCGTCCAATGCCAATACCACGTCCCAGGTCACACCTTGGATCCTCAGTTCCTGCTCAACTTTCTGACGGGTGAGACTTTCCGGTCCGGAAAGGATCAGCGGCCAGGGAGACAGGTCATTCAAGGTGATACTGCTCTGTTTGAGCAAGGGGTGGTCTAGAGGAGTCATCAGCACAACATCGTACTTGAACAGCTCTTGGAACTCGAGGGATTGGTCATCTGAGGGCGGCGGAGCGCAGAACGCCAGATCGATCTCGCCGGACTTAACCAGGCGCAGCAGAGGCGTATACGGCCTGGCCATCAGCTGTATACGGACGTCGGGATAGCTCTTGCTGAAGGCCTGTATTCCAGGCGGTAGGTGGTGCATCACCAGGTCTGGGTAGGCACCGACCACAAAGGAACCACGTCGCTCGCTGTAGTCCATCTGCGTCTTCAGTGCGTCGACCGCTTGGACCACCGGCGTAACCAGTTCCAGTAGAATAAAGCCTTCCGAGGTGAGCTGAATCGGCCGCTTGATGCGGTCGAATAGTATTATCTCAAATTCATCTTCCAGCTTACGAAGGTGGGTAGTCACGGTTGGCTGACCCAGTCCTAGTGTGCGGGCCGCCTTGGAGACGCTTCGCAGCCGGGCCACGTGGTAAAAACTGACAAGCTGCCGCAATTCCATCTGGCGTTGCCTCCCCCATTGGTATCGCGATTGCCAATATAACATATCATCCAACATCAGGGTAGTAGTATTGGGAATTACTAGAAGCGAGATATTCGATTGGCTTTGCGATGATTGGAGCGGAGTCGGCTGAAAGCTATACTGGGCGGGAAATACGATAAGAGATAAGGGAGCTGCCAGATGCGGAGAACACTGGAGAGGCCGGCGAAAATCACGCCTGACGGCGACGACGGCTATTTTGAGCAGCTAACCAAGGCCGTATTTCGTGCCGGGTTCAGTTGGCCGGTGATAACCGAGAAGTGGGACGGCTTTGTGGCGAGTTTTGACAGGTTCGACCTGGGCCGCGTGGCTTCATACGGGCCCGACGATCTGGAGAGACTCTTTGAGGACCGGAGCATCGTCCGAAACCGGCGCAAAATCATGGCCACGGTCGAGAATGCCCGCACCATGTTGGACTTTATCCAGGAATGCGGCTCTTTTCACGCCTACCTGAGGTCACTGGACCACTTGGACTACTACGCGCGAGTCAAGGTATTGACCCGGCCCTTTGCCGGTCTGGGGCGGACGTCAGCATTCGTGTTTCTCCACTGTGTCAACGAAGAAACCCCAGACTGGCAGGACCGGTGATCAGCCAGGCATTTCAGCAAAGAAACCCCAGACTTGAAAGACCGATGATCAGCTAGGCGTGTTTAGCGGCCTTCTTTGATGAAGTCGGCCACTTTCTCGCCAATCATGATGGTGGTGGCGTTGGTGTTGGCCCGGATGCAGTCAGGCATCACGGATGCATCGGCCACGCGCAGACCCTCGACACCGCGCACGTGGCAGAACTGGTCCAGCACCGCCATGGGATCGGAGTCTGGCCCCATCTTGCAGGTGCCAGAGATGTGATGAGAAGTACCGGTGTTCCGCATCAGCCAGGCGTTAAGCGTCTCGTCTGAGACCAAGTCCGACTCGGTGGGGTTGACTAGGTCCAGCAGGATGCCATGGAAGCTGGCTTGCTCGCAGATTTGGATGCATAGGCGCACCGCCTCCCGCATGCGCCGCAGGTCCTCTTCCTCCTCGAAATAGTTGTAGTTCAAGAAGGGCTGCACGTGAGGGTCAGTGGATGTCAGCTTGAGTTCACCACTGCCGAGGGCCAACTGCAGGCTGGCGCTGAGACCGATGTAGTTCTCGTCGTCGTCGATCTCAACCTGGGCCGGACGGTGTTCGCTGGTCATCAGCATGGGGCTGATCTGCATGTCGTTGCGAATGTCGGAGTTTTCAACGGTATAGCGCAGACCCACCTGGATCACCGGCGCCTGAACGTCGGGCCGGTCTCCGGTGGCGCGGTACAAGACGGCAGCAGAGGGATGGTCGCGCAGATTTTGGCCTACTCCGGGAGAGTCGTGGATGACCTCGATCCCCATGCTCTTCAGGTGTTCGGCCGGCCCGATGCCCGAGAGCATCAACAACTGGGGTGAGGCGACAGCTCCGCTGCAGACGATTATCTGGTCTCCTTCGACCGTGAACACCTCGCCGCCGCTCTCGGCTTCAATGCCCACCGCGCGTTTGCCCTCGAATATGATTCTTCGTGCGGTCACGCTGCCCCGGATGCTGAAGTTCAAGCGGTGCCGGGCCATGTCCAGGTAATTCAGCGCCATGCTCATACGCACGCCGTCGATGGTATTCCTGGCCCTGGGGGAGACTCCGGTGGACTCCGGGTGGTTCATGTCCTCGTCAATCTCGTATCCCACGGAAACGCAGGCTGTCTCAAATGCCGTGGCGTAGGGCAGCCACTCGCTGCGCGGGTAGCGGCGCACCGGCACCGGGCCATCCTTGCCGTGGAAATCCCCACCGAAATCCAGGTCAGTCTCGAGCTTGTTGAAATAGGGTAAGACCTTGGTGAAACCCCACTCGTCGTTGCCCTTCTCAGCCCAGCCGTCGTAGTCCTCCGGTATGCCGCGGAAGAGCACCTGTCCGTTGATGGCGCTGGAGCCTCCGGTGGCCTTGCCTCTTGGAATCGTTAGGTTGGGTTGCTCCGGGGTCACCTGGGCCACGTAGTCCCAACTGTGGGGCCCGTAGGCCGAGAGCCAAACGTTGTTGCCCATCTTGATATCTTCTGGAAGCTGCTCGAAGTTGGGATAGTCTGGCCCCGCCTCTAGTAAAAGGACCGATTTTGACGAGTCTTCTGATAGACGGGTTGCGATCGTACAGCCTGCGGAACCGCCGCCCACCACGATGTAGTCGTACTTCATTTCACTGCCCTCCGGAACTTTATTTGTTGTCGGGAAGCATGCCAGACCAAAACGGCATACCCCTGAATTTAGTCAGCAAATAATAATACAAGCGGGCGATTAAAGCACGCGATTGGGGATCAGGAAGGGAAAGTGGTGATTCCAGGCGTAGCTGATCGAGTTCCGTCTACTCCAGTTCGATCAGAGGGTCGTTGGTGCGGACGGTGTCCATCGGCTGGACCAAGACTTCCTTGACCACGCCATCACGGGTGGTGCGGATGCTTTGTTCCATCTTCATGGCTTCCACGACGCACACCTCTTGGCCGGCGGACACCGAATCGCCAGGGCGTACCAGGATGGAAATGACACGTCCGGAAAGGGGAGACACTATGATGTTGTCGGGCCCGGTTCCGGCGGAACCACGCGTGGGCGGAGGCGGTACCATGATGCCCGGGGTTTGGGTGCGGCCGCGTCGAGGACGTGCCGGGGCTGTGCTGGGCAGGCCTTCCACTTCCACCAGGAAGGTCTCGCCTTCAACGGTGACCTGAACCGGGGAGTGGGTCAGTTCACCTACTTCGACGTTATACCAGTTATCCCCAACCTTGATTCGGAGTGTGGTTACTGCCAACCCCGGTTCCCCAGTGTCCGAGAGAGGAGCTGTTCCCGGCGTCCGTAGACGCGCCAGGGACTGAAGGCAGTAGGCGCGAGCGGTTGAGCGGACTTCATGGCCATAACAAGCGACACGCCGATGGAAGCGGCAATCTCACGCTCGCCGTTCTCTTGGCCGTTTGCGTGTCCGTTCTTGTGACCATTGCCATTCTTAAGCATCTTTCCGTTGGCGCATTTGTTCTGAGCGCGAGCCTGAAATTCTTCGAGCCAGATGGGCATGGAGCCGGTGTGATGTGTGGCGGCGGCAAATTCCTTGGTGGCAAGGATGTCCCTCAACAATGGGACGTTGCATTTGACGCCTTCTACTCGGAACTCCAAGAGGGCTCGTTGCAGGGTTTTTATCGCCTGATTCCGGTCCTCTCCCCAGGCCATTACCTTGGCCATGAGCGGCTCATAGTCTAACCCAACGGTATAACCGTTGCAAAGCGCGGAGTCGACGCGGATGTGCTCCCCTTCAGGCTCATGCAGGTCTGTGATGTCGCCCGCGTCGGGCATGAATGTCTCGGGGTCTTCAGGGTAGACCCTGACCTCGATGGCATGTCCGTTGACGGAGATTTCGTCCTGGCTGGTGGGCAGATGCTCGCCGGCGGCGACCTTTAATTGCATCTCGACGAGGTCAAGACCGGTGACCATCTCCGTTACCCCGTGCTCAACCTGGAGCCGGGTGTTCATCTCCAGGAAGAATACGCTGCCGTCGGCTGATACCAGAAACTCAACAGTACCGAGGCTGGTGTAGCCGATGAATTTGCCCAATTTGATCGCCAGACTACAGACCCTTCTGCGTAGACGTGGGGTCAATTTGGCTGACGAGGTGGTTTCTTCCACCAATTTCTGGTTGCGCCGCTGGACGGAGCAGTCCCGTTCGTAAAGATGGACCAAGTTGCCGTGCTGGTCCCCGAGGAGTTGCACTTCGATGTGGGAGGCGTCCTTCAGGTAACGCTCGAAGAACAGCCGGGAACTGCCGAAAGCGCTCTCGGCGACCTTTCTGGTGCGCTCGATCAGCGGCATCAGTTCTTCTTGGTTCTCGATGATGTGGATGCCGATGCCACCACCGCCGTCCGCTGCTTTGACCATCAATGGAAAACCCAATTCCCAGGCCTTGGTTGAGGCGTTTTCGTTGGCCACAGCGTCGTCGGTGCCGGGGAGGACCGGGAGGCCGGCCTTGCGGGCCAGCTTACGGGAGCTCATCTTGTCTCCCATCTTTTCCATGACGTCCGGCTCAGGGCCGACAAAACAAACACCCGCCTCTTCACAGAGACGGGCGAATTCAGCATTTTCGGAGAGAAAACCGTAGCCTGGGTGGATGGCCTGGGCACCCGACGCCTTGGCGGCGTCCAAAATCTTGCCCATGTTCAGATAGCTGTCATGAGGGGGAGCTTCGCCAACCAAGTAGGCCTCATCAGCCATCTTGACGTGCAGCGCTTCCTGGTCAACCGTCGAATAGATAGCGACGGTCTTTATACCCAACCTCTGACATGTGCGAATGATCCGGCAGGCGATCTCGCCCCGGTTGGCAATCAATATCTTGGTAAACACAATTTACCCTTCGTATCAAGGAACGGTAGCCCAATATGTAAGAGTAAAACCACGGGCCCCGCTCAAAAAATGAGCTATAAGCCCTTAGTATATACCTCAGATGAGGTCTCATTGTTAAGGCTATCCAAGAACGAGTTAGAACGTATTTCCTTACCTAACCAATAGCTCACGGTGGTGGAAAGTAGGCTCTTTAATTCGTCGGCCAGGCTGTCATCTATCGAGAGTTTACAGGCTTCTCCAATACCGCTCCGGTCCAAAAGGCGGAGCACTTTCAGGGCCCGGAGTGATAGTGGGCGGAGATGCGCGTCATCCGGGCTGCAGTCCAGGCAGAGGGTACCACCCACGTTGGGACTGAACCGGTGGGCGTCGGGCTCCAGTTCGGCCCGGCATTCAACGCAGTGGTACAACTCTGGCATCAGCCCGGACACCTGCAATAGGTGAAACTCGAAATAGCGCAGCGCCATATCTGATTCGGGGTCGGCCTGCACCACTCGGAGTGTGTCGACCATCAACTGGAACAGGCTGGGGTTGGGGCTGGCCTCGGCGCCAAAGCCGTCTACGATCTCGGCCAGGTACTGCCCTTTGGTGATGCTTGTCAGGTCTTGTTTCAGCGTTGCGAAGCCGTCGATAACCTCAGCCTGGGAGATGATATCCATGTTGCGGCCGTGGGCCATGGACATGTTGACCACAGTGAGCGGCTCCAGGTGGCCAATCAACTTGCTGGTCGACCGCCGCGCCCCCTTGCCCACCGCGCGCACCTTTCCCTGTTCTCGGGTGAACATGGTAACCAGCAGGTCGGCCTCACCCAGCGGCGTGGAGCCGAGGATGATAGCTTCGCAGCGATAGGTCCTGGGAGGGGCCATTAACTTATCTCCGGCTTGGTCATCTCGCCTAGATTATCTCGCCTAGATTTTTGTTCAGATCTCTTGGCGGCCTTGGTAGGCGCGGGTAAGTGTGGTTTCGTCTGAATATTCCAACGAGCCGCCCACCGGGAGTCCCCGGGCAAGGTGGGTGACCTTGAGTCCTTCACGTCCCTGGTGCCGGCGGATGTACATCGCCGTCGCCTCGCCCTCAAGAGTGGGGTTGGTCGCCACGACCATCTCAACCACATCTTCTCTGGTGAGCCGGTTGAACAGCTCTTTCAGCTTTAATTGGTCTGGGCCGATTCCATTGATGGGCGAGATTACGCCGTGGAGGACATGGTAAAGGCCCCGGAAGGTGCGGGTGCGCTCCATGGCCAAAACGTCTAGGGGGTCTTCAACCACGCAGATGACCGTACGGTCTCGGCGCGGGTCAGAACAGACCTGGCACGGCGAGGCGTCAGTCAGGTTCTGGCACTCTTCGCAGAAGACGATATTCTGCTTTACGGAGGTCACAGCATCGGCCAGGGCGTAGGCTTCTTCGTCGGGCAGCCGAATGATGTAGTACGCCAGGCGTTGGGCGCTCTTGGGGCCGATGCCCGGCAGCCGGTTCAGCTCCTGCACCAGCCGGGACAGAGAGGGGGATGCTCCGGAGATATTCTCTTGAGTCATTTATCTGATGCGCCGCCGGTTTAGCTGCCGATCCCTAGATAGTCGCCCGTAGTTATCCGTAGTGCCCCGTAGTGATCTATAGCTATCCGTAATAAATCGGCCCGGCCAGTCGCGCAAGAGCCCTAGAGTCCCGGGATATTCATGCCGCCGGTGACCACGCTCATCTTCTGGGCGGCAAGTTCCTGGGCTTTGGTTGAGGCGTCATTGACCGCCGCCAAGACCATGTCCTGGAGTAGATCGACTTCTTCAGCGGCCTCGGGATCGATGGTAACCGACTCCACCATCTGTTTGCCGGTCATCACGACCTTCACAGCGCCACCACCGGCGGTTCCCTCAACCGTGAGGGTTTCCAGCTCTTCTTGAATCTTCTGGAGTTGTGCCATTTGCTTCTGCGCCTGACGTATCATGTTCCGGTTCATTCTTCGATCTCCTCTAGGACTCGGGCGCCCATGCCCAGGGCCGTGCGGACCAGGGAACTCTGTTGGGCGGTTTTAACTGTGTTGGCGGTGCCGGACCCACCGTTGGCCATGGCAAGGCGCAACTCGTAGGTCGTTCCAAAGGCGTCCGTGACGGCCTGGCTCACCTGACGCCGGGAGCCCGGGTCGTCGATCTCTTCTTGCATCCGTTCTAGGTTTGCCTTGTTGGAGAAACCCAATACCAGAGTGTTGCCGTCCAGCGAGACTGCGTTGGCTTTGCAGTCGCGTAGCAGCGCCCCCAGGTTATATTTCTTGCCCTTGAGCCGGCCCAGAACTTTGAGGGCGGCCAGCCACTGCATGCCCAGCTCGGATATGGGGGCAGATTCTGGAGCGGGCCTACCCTGGCTTGTCTGCGACGGTTGATTATTGACTACAGGCCTTGCTGCGGCGGGGCGAGCTTGGTCCGGAGCACGGCGCTGTGCCGGGGGCGGACTGGCTGCAGGGCGGTTGGTTTGTGGCGGGGCGGCTGCTCTTGCCGGCGGTGGTGCAGCCGCTGCGGCCGGCGCAGGTTGTGCTGCTGGTGGCGCGGTGTCTTCGCAGATCTCCACTACAGCCAGTTCCAAGGGAAGCGTGGACGGCGCGTCGTAGCGCATATTGACGTCGCCCCAGACTTTCAGGCTTCTGACGATGCGCCAGGGCGGCATGTTGCCCACCAGCTCTCGCAGTTGGGCCGTAACGTCGTCAGGAAAGTCCACAGCGTCTTCTGAGCCCCATTGCAGGTGCATGACCGCTCTTAGCAGCTCGGTGGAGTGCTTATGCAATTGACGCAGGTCTGTGCCGCTCCAGGCGGCCCGATTGACCGCTGACAACGCGGCCGAGGTGTTGCCCATGAGCAGATACTTGACCAGTTCCAGAGAACTCTCGCCGTTATCCAGGCCCAAGAGCTCTTCCACATGCTTGAGGGTGACGCCGTCTGCCGAGGAGACCACCAGTTGTTCCAGCAGGTTTTCGGCGTCACGCAGGCTGCCTGCAGAATGGCGGGCTACCAAGCGGATGGCCTCGGGGTCGACGTTCACTCCCTCAGCTTCGGTGATGTCGGTCAAACGGCCGTAGATCAATTCGGAGCCGATACGGCGGAAGTCGAACCGTTGGCAACGCGAGATGATCGTCGCCAGGATTTTGTGGGCTTCAGTGGTGCAGAGCACGAAGATAACGTGGGGCGGCGGCTCTTCCAGCGTCTTCAGGAAGGCATTGGAGGCTGCATCGGTCAGCATATGGGCTTCGTCGATGATGTAGACCTTGCGCATGCCTTGGGCCGGGGCGAAGTTCACCTTCTCCCGGATGTCGCGTATCTCGTCGATGCCCCGGTTGCTGGCGGCGTCTAGTTCGATGATGTCCATGAACTGACCGCCATTGATGGACCGGCAGTTGTCGCAGGCGTTGCAGGGATTGCCGTCTTGTAGGTCCAGGCAGTTCACGGCCTTGGCGATGATCCTGGCTGTGGTGGTCTTGCCGCTACCCCTGGGGCCGCAGAACAGGTAGGAGTGGGAGACCCGTCCCAATTTGAGGGCCTGACGTAATGTTGTGGAGACGTGGTCCTGCCCAACCAGCTGGTCGAAGCTGGAAGGCCGCCACTTGCGGTAGAAGACCTGGGCGGCAGAGGCGGGTTCGGTTATGGCCTGGCCGGTCATTACAGGTGGGTCTCCATCCTCGTTCGTATTGCCCGTTCGTTTTGCCTGTTCGTCATGCCTGAGTTGCGAGCTATTCAGGCTGGCCGATCAGGGTTGAATGTTAAGTTTCGCCAGGGCAGCCCGTTCTCTGGATTGCATCAGTTCCGTTTCTTCGGGTTCCAGATGGTCGTGTCCCGTTAGGTGTAGCACACCATGTACTACCAGAAGGGCCAACTCATGTTCAAGGGGCGCGCCGCGCTCTTCTGCCTGACGTTGCGCCTGAGGGTAGGACACTATCACCTCACCCAGGGGAGTCGGTTCGTCCGGCGGCATGATGAATTCGAACCCGCCAGCGTCAGTCAGTTCCTTGGGCAGCTCCTCGGGCGGCTCCGCGTCGCCTTCCCAGTGCCCGGCGTGGTTGGCCGAGAAGGACAGCACGTCGGTGACTTCATCAAGGCCTCGAAACTGAGCGTTAAGCCGGTGGACAGTGTCGTCACCGGTGATGAACAGGCTCATCTGCACCGCTTCCGCCCCATCTAGCGCCACGGACATTGCTTCTTCGGCGATCCTCGTTAGCCATTCTTCCACAGATGAGTCCTGGGTAGAACTCGGATTATCTCCCAGGATGTCGCTGAGGATACTGGCGGCAAAGGGCTCGTCAACGGATAGGTAGACCTGACGGTCTTGCTGGCTGCTCAAATAAGATTCTCGAGCCTGAGGAGAGGGGCGCTGGACCCATTATTCAGCCGCTTTCGACCGAAATTCGAGGCTGAGGCAATCATAGCACGGTGTTTGGAATGGCGACAAGAACCGTGACGCCAGAAGACATAACGTAATTATGATCCGCCTGATGCTAAACCCGTGCTAAACCCGTGCTGAACCCGTGCCGAATCCCCGGGAGATTGACCGCATCACATCAATGCTCGTGCAAGATTAAGGAGGCCCAGCATTGGCAAATCGCAGAAGAAGAAACAACGCCCGAGTCTCGGCCGGCGCCAAGCAGGGCGCCCAAAAACAGCAGAAGAAAACGATGAAATACGGGCTGGGGGCGTTGGCTTCGATCGCTGTAGTGGTGGCGATCGTGTTCGCGGTGGCTTCCAGCAGCGGTAGCAGCGGCGAGGGCGCTCAGGCTCCTGATTTTGAATTCAGCATGTTCCAGGGAATCGAAGAGGTCGGCTTTCGCGACGGCAACCTCGCCCAGCTCCACGGCCGGCCGATCGTTTTGAACTTCTGGGCCGGGTTGTGTCCACCCTGCCGCGCCGAGATGCCGCAATTCCAGGCTTTCTATCAGGAATACAAAGACCGGATACAGCTTGTGGGAATAGATATCGGGGTGTTTACCGGGCTGGGCTCGCGTGATGACGCGGACTCTCTGCTGCGTGAACTGGGCGTGACCTATCCGGCCGGATGGACCGATGACGGCGGTGTTCCCCGTAAATTCGGAGTGACGGCCATGCCAACCACAGTGTTTATAGCTTCGGACGGCACGATCGTGGAGAAGAGCGTGGGCGCGATCGACGCCAATTTCCTGGCCAGGGCAACTCAGGACCTGCTCGACGCCGAGCTACAACACGGAGGGCCGACCAGTTAACTGGCTTTCCACACTTTGTGCTCAAATTCCTGGCCGACCAGCGTGTTGGCAGCGGCGCTTTGGATGTCGATGACGAAGCAATGGAATTTCTCGTCCCCGAATTGCATATCGATCTTCTTGGCCATGGCCTCGATGTAGTTCTGCCGTTCGCTTGGGTTCGTGATGTCCATCGCCCGTCCGTAGACCTTGAACTCGCCTTCAGACGCCATTCGGTCCGAGACAGCGTTATGGATACAACAACGGGGATCGCGGATCAGGTCGAGGGCCTTCTGGGACTGCCACATCATGCCTAGATATAGCTGGCCGTTGAAAAACAGAGGGTCCACCGGGGAGATCCTGGGAAATCCATTCTTTCGCAGAGTGGCGATCATAACCAGGCCATGACGGTCCAGCCGTTCCTGGCCCAACGCGGCTAACTCCGGGTCTTGCAGGGCGAACTCCTGCCAGTTCATGTGCGGTCCTCCGGATTCGAGAACCCCGAAGTCTCAACGGCGGGGTTCCTTTTTGACCTCTACTGATAAGCCGGATGGGCTTCGATATTGTGATTCTAATCCTCTAGGGGCTAGGCAGGATATTCTACCCCATAGTAACTGGCGTTCTTGGCGGCAGACTCCGCAACCAGCTTGAGGTTGGAGCCGGCTCCGCATTTGTCCGGTCCGGGAGGCGGTATTGGAGTATCTGGCGAAAGTGGTGGTTAATCGAACTTAGCGTGGTTGACGTGCTTGATATGTGATCTTATACTCTGGGTCGTCTAAAATGGTTAATGTCTAAGGAAATCATTCTAGTCTGTTCTAGTCTGATGGCTATCAGAAAATCCGTTACTTGCTTAAAGGGGGATGGAATGCGAACCGCTGGATTAATGACATTGTTACTGGTGATTATATCCGTTGTATTAGTGGCCTGTGGTGGCTCAGATCCGACGGAGGTGCCCGCGACGGCAGTGCCCGCGACGGCAGTGCCCGCGACGGCAGTTCCTGCGTCGGGTGGGTCTACATCGGGTGGGTCTACGACGGCTGATCCGACTGCGATGCCGGCATCTACAGCTACCAAGCTAGAAGAATATGCCGCGAAATTCGCGAATGGCCCTGGCGCTATCTACGTCGGTGATTTGAATGATCTGGTAGGCCCAGCTCCTTCCGAGGCGGAAGGTGACACAGAAGGCAACGTAACGTTAGGAGCATTGGAGAACCACCTATTCGTTTACGAATCAGACCATTACCAGAGCCTGATAGAGAAGGCGAGATTGACCGACCCGACACCTCTAACGAGTGAAGGCGAGAGCATTGTTATCCAGAATACATGCGTCAATCGTGCTTTGGTGTTCTGTCGAATTTTGGAATCTTTTTGGGCACCGAATCTTGAAGAGCGGACCAATGGTCAGCTCATCATGCAATCGTCCTCCTTCCCTGAGATCGGCATCGCCGGTCCAGACAGCCTTAGGTTGGTGGAGGACGGCGTCCTAGACCTGGCTAGCATCCTGGGTGTTTACATCGCCGGAGAAGTACCTGCTCTAGAGATTCAATCTCTCTTCGGTCTATTCACCTCACGCGAAGACCAGTTCAACGCAACTAACGCATCAGCCGCAGACGTAGAGAAGATTGTTGTCGATTCAGCAAATGGCCAGGTGAAGTTGATCAACTACAACTGGCATTCGGGTGACGATATCTTCCTTTTCACTAACAAACCGTTGGACAGCATAGAAAACATAAAAAACTTGAAGACCCGGAGTTTCGGCACCGCCATCGGTGACTGGATCAACGGTATGGGCGGCAACGCCCAATTCATGGCTTTTACTGAGGTCTACACCGCATTGGAGCGGGGAGTCATTGATGCTGGCGTCACCGGTGGCGGCGCAGCACATGGTCAGCGCTGGTATGAAGTTACCAAATACATCAATGGGCCGCTCACAAGCTGGCCGACCAGCTTGAATATGATGAATATCGATGTCTGGAACAAATTGCCAGAGGACCTGCAAAATATCCTGATTGAGGAAGGAGCGAAATCAGAATTAGAGGCTTTGAGGACTGGGTCCATTCAAAACGAATTGGGCTTGCAGAAAAACATCGACGCCGGTATGACCTTTATTCAGTACCCGCCAGAAGTTGTGGCGCTGAGCGATAAATCGGTCATCGAAGATGTCATGCCGAAATGGGTCGAGCGGGTCGGAGGACCTGATCAAGATATCGTTAGAGTATTTAACGAAAAGATCGGGACCATAGTCGGTATCCAAGTACAAGCTGACGGATCTGCAATCAGAACCAAATAATCCCGTGGTCTAACCACAAGTCCTAGGCGAACGACAAAACCACCGACTTAGATTCTAAGTCGGTGGTTTGTTCTATCCCCTACCTGCGAAGTCTTCACGATTTCAGGACCTCATTGCGCCATGGCCCTTCACAGTGGGCCGTATACGCCCGCTCTAAGGACTGCCGGCAGACCTGCCGCCGTCGACCATGTACACGCCGCCGGTGCAGTAACTGCTATCGTCGCTGGCCAAGAAGAGCATCATCTTCGCCACTTCCTGGGGGTCTCCGTAGCGTTGTAGCGGGATTCGGGCCGAATAGGCCTGTTTGGTCCGCTCAACAGTCACTTCTGTACTGTCGGCCGCGGCGACTCTCATCTCCTCCAACGAGCGCATCATGCGGGTCTCGATGGGGGCAGGGTTCACGGTGTTCACCCGAATGCCCATGGGGGCGCATTCTAGGGCCGCTGTCCGCATCAGGCCGATAACTGCATGCTTGCTGGTCGTGTAGGCCGACATGCCGGCAGTGCCGCCGATGCCCGCCGTAGAAGAGGTTATGACGATACTGCCGCCGCCGCGTTCCCGCATGGCCGGGATCACATATTTGAGCCCCAGCCAGACGCCTTTCACATTGACGGCTATCACCTGGTCGAACATATCGCCGGGGTAGTCTGGTATCGGAGAGACCGCACCTTCGATCCCTGCGTTGGCCAGATAGATGTCGATGCCGCCCCAGCGTTCGATGGCGGATTTGACGTAGTTCTCAGTCTGGTCGGCCTGAGTAACGTCCGCCACCACAAAGCTGGCCTTGTCCTCACCGATGGAACTCACGATTTCCTGCAAGGCGGCTTCTTCCCGGTCAATCAATACTACGGACGCGCCTTCAGCCGTGAATTGCCGTGCGGCCGCCTGGCCTATACCGCCGGCCCCTCCAGTGATCAATGCGACTTTGCCTGTTAGTCGTGCCATGTCTCATCTCCATCTAGCAGCAATCTTTGTCGTAACGCGCTCAGCCGTCAAACACGGCAGGGTGCAAAAAACCCCACGGTAGATACCGCAGGGTTCTTTTCTTGCTTATCTGGTACCCCGGATGGGCTTCGATCCCATGATCTCCACCTTGAAAGGGTGGCGTCCTAGACCGGGCTAGACGACCGGGGCACAGGCGTATTCTACTATAGGGCAGAGCCTATTGGTAGAAGGGAAACCGGATTTGTCTAAAAGCTGATCGCTGATAGCTGGCGGCGGCAGCTCACGGCTACGGATATACCGCCAACGCCTCGAGTGATGTTTCTTCAGGGAACCCGCACATCACGTTCATGTTCTGGACGGCCTGTCCCGCAGCGCCTTTGACCAGGTTATCCAGGCAACTGATCACGATCAGCCGGCCCGTGCGCTGTTCTATGGACGGGTGAATCAGGCACAGATTGTTGCCCAACGTCTGCTTGGTCTGCGGTGGAGTGGCTACAACCCGCACGAAGGGGTCGTTGGCGTAATAGTCGCGGTATAGTTCCAGGATCTTTTCCTGGCCGTCGTCACCGGCCCACCGGCTGGGGTCGACCAATGTCGCGTAGCAGGAACTCAAGATGCCCCGGGTCATGGGAATCAGGTGCGTCAGAAACGTCAGGTTGAGCGGGCCGCTGGAGAGCGGTGTCAACTCCTGAGTGATCTCCGGCAGATGGCGGTGGCCGTTCAACGCGTAGGCGAAGACGTTCTCGTTAACCTCGGAGAAATGGTTGGTCATGTTTAGGCTCCGGCCGCCGCCCGACACGCCGGATTTACTATCGACGATGATGTCTTGGGTGATGATCCCCTCGGAAACCGCCGGCGCCAGGCCCAGGATGGCGCTGGTGGGATAGCAACCAGGGTTGGCGACCAGCCGGGATGCTTTGACATCCTCTCTGTGCAGCTCTGTGAGGCCGTAGACGGCTTCTTCCAGGTAGGTGGGGTCTGGATGGTCAACTCCGTACCATTCTTGATACTCATCGGCCTGCTTGAGCCGGAAATCAGCGCTGATGTCGACCACCTTCACTCCCTGCTCCAACACTGGGATGCAGGCTTCGGCGCTGGCCTTGTGAGGCAGGGCGGAAAACACCAGGTCCAGGCTGCCGCTCAGTTCCGGCTCGATGGTCAGGTCCATGGCGGCCAGGTGAGGGAACACCTCGTTCAGCGGTTGTCCGGCGGCGCTCCTGCCCGTGACTGAGGTGACTTCCACCTCAGGGTGACGGTACAAGATGCGGGCCAATTCACTGCCTGCGTAACCGGTGATATTTATGATCCCTACTTTCATTTTGCTTACTCTTTGTCTACGGGGTTTCGGATTGAGGGATGTGGGGCATCGGCGCTCCGCCACTGCCGGCCACAGTCTGCTCTTCTTGGGCGGCCAATGCGGCCAGGTCTGACTTGCTCATGAACTTCTTTCGTGAGGGACATAGCCCGCCGACCACGCATTCCGGACACAGGGGCCGTTGGGCCCGGCACACCTGGCGGCCGTGGTTTATGTAAGAAACGTGGAAGTTGAAAACTTCGTCAGGCTCAACTTTCTCCTCGAGGATATCGTGAGCCTTGTCTGCGCTCACTTTGGGGCCGATCACGCCCAGGCGTTGGGACACCCGGTAGATGTGCGTGTCGATGGCCATCGCCGGCATGCCCAGGGAGAAGCTTAGCACGATTCCGGCGGATTTTGGACCGATGCCCGGTAGCTGCCTGAGCCAGGCCTTGGCGTCGTTCAACGGCATCTCACGCAGGAACGATAGGTCCAACGAACCGTTCAGTTCTAATATTCGGTTGAGCACTGCCTTGATGCGGGGCGCCTTGATCTTGGCCAGACCGCCAGGCGCAATAGCCTTCTCGATGGCCGGAACATCGGCCGAGGCTACGTCGTCCAGTGTTTCAAAGCTCTCCATCAGCCGGCGGTAGGCACGGCTGGAGTTGATGTCGGACGTGTGCTGCGAAAGGATGGTGAAGACCATCTCGTCGGTGGGTGGCAGGCGTGGCTCCTGGTCGAACGGGCCGTATTGCTCGGTCATCATCTGGATGGTCAGAGCGATATCGGCTTTGCTCTTGGTCCTTGGAGCCCTCTTGGGTGTTTTCTTGAGAGCTTGCTTTTTAACGGCTGTTTTGGGCATGATTTTTATCGTTCTGGGCGGTTGATACGACGTTTTAGTGACTGGTCAAGATTTTAGCACTGGCAGACCTGAATATAAAAACAAAAATAAAAACCGGGAGGTTAGCCTCCCGGTTTTGTCGTTCCTAATTTGGTGCCTAGTTTAATGCTTGGAACTTTAGAACAGGTGGCAGGTGAGTGTGTGTCCAGGGCTGATTTCCTTGGACTCAGGCTTGTCTACGGCGCAACGGTCCATCGCTGCCGGGCAACGAGGGTGGAAGTAGCAACCGGAGGGCGGATTAAGCGGAGACGGCACCTCACCTTGGAGGATGATCTCTTCTTGCTCCATATCCGGATGAGAGGGCAACGCCGCCGACATCAGAGCCTTGGTGTAAGGGTGAGACGGGTTGACGTATAGGTCGTGTACCGGAGATAGCTCAACCACCTGGCCCAGGTACATGACTGCGACCCACGTGCACATGTAGCGCACGGTGGCCAGGTCATGGGCGATGAGCATGTAGGCCACGTTGTACTCGGCCTGTAGGTCTTTCAACAGATTCATGATCTGCGCACGGATGGACACGTCGAGGGCGGATACCGGCTCGTCCAGCACGATCACCCTGGGGTTCAGGGCCAACGCGCGTGCGATCGCCAGACGCTGACGCTGTCCACCGGAGAATTCATGAGGGAACAGGTTGGAGTGATATTCGTTCAGACCAACGTCGTTCAGGAGCTTCATCACCCGTTGCTGTTGTTCTGCCCTGGTTATGTTCCAGTTGATGACCATCGGCTCGGCGATGATGTCTTTGACCCGCATGCGTGGGTTCAACGAACTCCACGGGTCTTGGAAAACAGCCTGGACCGAGCTTCGGTAGGCCTTCCTCACGCTGGATGAGGAGCTGTGAACGTCCTGCCCTTCGAATAGGATGTTGCCCTCGGTGGGCTCTTCGAGCATCAGCATCATCTTGGCGGTGGTGCTTTTTCCGCAGCCGGACTCACCCACGATTCCCAGGGTCTCACCCGCACGTAGCTCGAACGATATGCCGTCTACGGCCTTGATGTGTCCGGTGACCTTGGAGATCAATAATCCCTTGGTTACCGGGAAGTATTTCTTCAGGTCCCGCGCTTCAAGTATCACTGTGCCTGGTTCGGTATATTGAGGCACTTCTTCTACGGTTGTCATTCGATCCTCCAGCAGGACGCGATGTGACCATCAGACACGGTCATGGAGTCGGGATACTGTTCGCGGCACTTGTCCATCACGACGGGACAACGGTCGGCGAAGGCGCAACCGACAGGCAGGTCGTGCAGGGGCGGTGGCTGACCTTCGATCGAAAACAACCGATCAACGTCGCGATCCATCTTTGGCACGGAGGCCAAGAGAGCCTCGGTGTAGGGATGGGACGGGTTGTTGAAGATATCGCGGACACTGCCGTGCTCCACGATGCGCCCGGCGTACATCACTGCAACGCGGTCGCACATCTTGGCAACTATTCCGAAGTCGTGCGTAATGAAGATGATCGAAAGGTCAGACTCCTTCTGAATGTCTTTCAACAACTTCAGATACTGGGCTTGAATCGTCACGTCTAGAGACGTGGTCGGCTCGTCAGCTATGAGCACCTGAGGCTGGCATGAGATGACGATGGCTCCCACAACCCTCTGGCGCATTCCGCCGCTCATCTGATGGGGATAGTCTTTCGCCCGGGTCTCCGCGGCAGGAATGTTTACCTTCCGCAGCATTTCGAGGGCTTTCTCCATCACGGTGCGCTTTGGGATGTCCTGGTGAATCTTGATGGCCTCTTCAACCTGGTTCCCAATGGAGAAGACCGGGTTCAGGGATGTCATCGGGTCCTGAATGATCAGGGCGATCTTGCTGCCCCTGATCTGGGCCATCTCTGACTCGGAGATAGGGACGATGTCTTCGCCGTCCAGGACTATCGAGCCCGAAACGATCTCTCCCGGAGGTATGGGAATCAACCGCATCAACGAGAGCATGGTAACGGACTTGCCGCAGCCAGACTCGCCGACTATGCCCAGGGTCTCGCCCCGGCGCAGGTCGAATGATATGCCATCGACGGCTTTCACCGTGCCCCAGCGGGTCGTGAAGTGCGTTCGCAAATCATCGACCTTTAAAACGACCTCTGTATTTATTCTCGTATCCGTGGTGGCCATCAAATATTCTTGTCCCTTAGTTTTATTGCGTTATGCCAGTAGGTGCCTTCCGATCACTCCAGTTGGCGCAAGCGCGGATCCAGGGTGTCTCGGAGCCAGTCACCGAACCAGTTCAATGACATCACTGTAATCATGATTGCGACACCGGGGAAGGTGGATATCCACCAAGCGCCAGCGGCCAGTTGGTCGCGACCATCGGAAACCATCGATCCCCAAGCCGCCGTGGGCGGCGGGACACCAGCCCCCAGGAAGCTGAGGGTAGACTCGAGTAAAATCACGATACCGACTTGAAGGGTCGCTACCACGATCAGGGTGTTGATCGTGCCGGGGAATATGTGGATGAACAAGATCCTCGGGGTCGAAGCCCCGGAGACCTTGGCCAGCGACACATAGTCCATGTGCTTCAGTTGCAAGACTTCGCCCCTCACTTGGCGGGCGAATCTTGGCCATATAAACAAACAGAGCACTGTAACGATGATCCAGAGCGATTGACCTAGTGTTATCACCAACACGAGGGCAATCAATATCAACGGAATAGCTAATTTAATATCGACGAGACGCATCATGAACTCGTCAACAAAGCCGCCATACCAGCCTGCCACCAGGCCCATGGTGACGCCGATAGTGCCTCCAACCGCCAATGTGACGACGGACACCAACAACGAGATTCGAGCACCGTAGATCACGCGGGACAATATGTCTCTACCCAGATGGTCGGTACCCAGCAGGAACTTGGTGCTCCCCTCGGGCCGGATAAAGACTTCAATCTTATCGCCAATCTGAGCGTTGGGGTTGATCTCCTGGGCATCGGCCAGCTTGACGTTGGATCTCCTGTCGTTAATCAACACCTTTTCGACCACGGTCTTAACGGCCGTTTCGCCGCTTGACCAGGCGGGAGGTATGTTGCGATCTCTGAGATCGAATTTGTCCGGGTCATAGGGCACCAATAAAGGTGCGAACAACCCGGCGAACACCACCAGTGACAAGAAGAAAACAGGAATCACTGGCCAGCGTTTGAATCTCCTGTAAACTCCAGCCGCTTTAGCCTTGCGAGTAGGGGGTGCAATGACAATTCCGCTAAGATCTGCTGCCATTTTTAGCTCCTACTACCTTAAGCGTACCGGATACGTGGGTCTACGTAGGCGTAAAGCACGTCCACGATGAATGCTGCTGTGATGTACATCAGTGTAAAGGTGATCACCACGCCCTGTAGTAGCGGATAATCGAAGGAGAATAGCGCGTCGATGGCCAGTCTGCCGAGGCCAGGCCAGGCGAATACTGTCTCCACAACCAATGAACCGGTCACTAAGGCGCCCAATGTTACCCCGGCGAAGGTAAGGGGTGGAATCAGCGCGTTACGGAATGCGTGTTTCAGGATGATCGTCCTAGAGTTGACACCCTTGGCTCGCGCCAGCTTGATGTACTCGGAGTCCAACACGTCCAACATCGCAGACCGGACCAACCGTAGGTTCGCAGCAGCGTAATACCAGCCCAATGTTATGGCGGGCAGGATGATGCTGTTCCAGTCTTGTTTTCCGTATGGCGGGACCCAGCCTAACTTCACCGAAAAGAAGAACATCAACATGATGCCCAACCAGAAGCTCGGTGCTGATTGGCCGATCAGCGCAATTAATTTTCCAATCGTGTCTATGAAGGAGCCGCGTTTCACAGCCGACAAAATGCCCAGCGGCACTCCAATCAGCAGCGACATGGCGAAAGCCAATGCACCCAAGATGATGGTAGCGGGCGCACGCTCGATAATGACTTCTGTAACCGGGCGATGTTCTCCCACAGAATCCCCGAAGTCACCCCGCACGGCGCCCTTCAGGAAAATCCCGTACTGCTGGTAGTAGGGCTTGTCCAACCCCAGCACTTCACCCATGCGGTCCCAGTCTTCCTGTGTCGAGTAATCGTCCAGGTAGATGTGCCTGGGGTCGCCTGACACCCGGCTCATGATGAAGATGATCAGAGACACCGAGAGCAGGGTTACGAAGGCAAGAAGGAATCGGCGTGCTAAGTATTTCTGCATTGTTTTTTCTAACCGTCAGCGCAATAAGTTGTGATATTGAGTCGTCTTTTTTCTAGTGACGAACGCTCGCGCCAGCGCGAATCCCACGCCCGCTACGTTTGCCACCACAGCTGATCCAAGCGCCGTGTAATAAATCGGCGATACAGTCGGCATAGCGCAACATTCAACTTCCTGCGCTGAACCGTATTCGTAGCCACCCCAGGCCCCGAGGATGCCGGACCCGATGACGACTAATGCCGTTAGCCCTAATACCAGGCCGTTCTCGCGGTCGATGTGTAGCCAAGCCACGAACGCTGCTATTCCAGCGCCCAACCCTGCTCCGAAGAACAGGGAGCTCAACCAAGCTTCAACCGAGCTACCCCCAAAAAATACAAACAGGGACCAGGCGATCGTTATCCCGATCATGCTTAAGACTACGCCTAGAACTGAGGTGGACCCGGAAATTCGGACAGGTGGCTAAGTGAGGATCCCGCTCCTAAAATAAACACAGCTGTTGCTGTGAAGAAGGAGTGGGACATGTCGAAAGAGCGGAGGAAGCACAGCCCATCATTCA
>CAVOAA010000029.1:0-21943 GCA_963693555.1 Dehalococcoidia bacterium
CTGGGCGGATCCGAATTGTGCTGTGATTATCATGGACAGACCGAGTTTAGAGCCTTCACCAGACTGAGATAATCAGGCCGGAAGGCTGTAAAAACCTATAAAAATCTAACAAATTCTCTTAAATACTGAGTAATCGTTCAAGGCTATAGGGGAGTTTAGTAGGCCCACTCTCCCCTGTCAACGGGCTTTGATTAACCGGCGTTTATCCTAGCGAACCAGCAATAAGAAAAGGACCTCCTTGTTTCTGAGGAGATCCTTTTCTTATTGCTGGTCTCTTAAGCGGCCTGTGCACTGGGCCGCCCCAAATCGTTGGCCGGACTTCCTAAACTGCGATCGCTGGCTCCGGCTGCCTGGCAATCATCTCTTCAAGGATTCTCTGCAGGGCCATGGTGTGGCTACAAACGTCCCTGCTGGCGAAGAAATTGCAATCGCAACGCCAGGCTCCGTCTTCAAAACGGACATCATGCTGGTCGTGGTTACCCTTAAATGTAGCGGCGAAACTCGTGATATTTACTCGGTCTTTTTCTTCGGCGTACTGTTTGGCCTTTTCAATCTTGCCGATAATGCTGGAGTCCATCAACACCTCCTACTGAACCGACAGTGGACACGTTTAGGATGACATAATTCGCGTCCGTCAAGTAAATCTTACGGGTGTTGGGGGTAAGGGTCAAGCGAGATAATAGCAACCTGAAACCAGTTTTTAAGGACATTTGCAGCACCCCAAGTACAGCCTGGCCGGAGCCAATAACCGTTGACTGCCTATGCCTGGTCAAATACAATTCAATTCGACCTCCCAAGAGTGCGATTCCGTAACATTGGACGCTACTTTTCGACAGAGCAGCGGGTTTGAACGACCGTAAATCTGGAAATGCACGGTCTAGAAAATTCTCGAATTACCAAAAGGAAACCCATGAACGGCGACCAGATCAGAGATTCTTTCATCAAGTTTTTTGAGAGCAAAGGGCACCAACATATGCCCTCCGCTTCATTGATACCGGCCGGCGACCCAACCCTGCTGTTCACCAGCGCCGGCATGGTCCCGTTCAAGCCCTTCTTCATGGGCGAGCAGACACCGCCCTCTAAGCGGCTCACCAGCAGCCAGAAGAGTTTCCGAACTACCGACATTGACGAGGTCGGAGACCACAAACACCTGACCTTCTTTGAGATGCTGGGCAACTTCAGCATCGGCGACTACTTCAAAGAAGGCGCAGTGGCCTACTGCTGGGAGTTGGTCACCGAACTGTTCAAGCTGGATCCAGAGCGAATATACGTAACCATTCACCTTGATGACGAAGAAGCCTACGGTATCTGGAAAGACCAGGTGGGAGTCCCCGAAGAGCGCATCTACCGCTACGGAGACAAAGACAACTGGTGGGGCCCCGCCGGCAACGAAGGACCCACCGGCCCCTGCTCCGAGGTCCACTATGACGGCGGCTCTGAGAAGGGCTGTCATAACGGCCGCATGATGCCGCCCGACGACCTGACCGCCCAGTTTCGCAGAGAGCTGGTATCCGGCGAGACATCATCCATCGACGGCTGTCACCCCAACTGCGACTGCGAACGGTTCGTGGAGCTATGGAACCTGGTCTTCATGCAGTTCTACCAGGACACCGGCGGCGTCCGCACACCACTGCCCGCCCCTTCTGTCGATACCGGCATGGGCCTGGAACGGGCGATGGTCATCCTACAGGGCAAGCAGAACATCTACGAGACGGACCTGTTCGTCCCGATCATCGACCGGGTCGGCCAACTGACCGGCAAGACCTACGGCGTGGACACCGACACCGACTACGCGATGAGGGTGGTGGTGGAGCACGCTCGCGCGGCCGCTTTCTTGATCGGCGACGGTGTTGTGCCCGGTAACGAAGGCCGGGGATACGTTTTACGCCGAGTCATCAGGCGAGCCATCCGCTACGGCCGCCAATTGGGCCTCGATGGGGCGTTCTTGACCGAGGTCGTGGCAGTGACCATCCCCCAGTTCAGCGGCGTCTACAAAGAACTCTCCGAGAACGAGGATTTCATCCAGCGGGTTATTCTCCTTGAAGAAGAGCGGTTCGGGCGAACGTTGGACACTGGTTTGACCGTAATGGATGGAACCGTATTTGCTTGGCGAGGGCCTCTATCTCTAGGATTTTCTGAACTACAAACAAAACTCAAAGAGGCAACTGACTCTACACAATCTGATGACACAGTCCAAAATATCTTAAAGGAAGCAATTGAGGATTTTTGGGAAAGTCTGCTATTGCCTGCAAATTTTCTGTGGACTTATTCCGGCGATGAAAACCAAAGATCAGAAGCTACCGCGGAAGCTCAGAAGCCGGCAAAAGATTTGCTTATATTTCTGCAGAGCATTGTTGATCAGCCGCCGTCAGATAAACGCGAACTTGTTCGCCAAATAACGGAGAAGACTCGAAATGCAGAGTCTGACATCGGCCGCGCCACGCGTGTGATTACAGGATCCGAGACATTTGTCCTCTACGACACCTACGGTTTCCCGCCGGAACTGACCGCCGAGATAGCCAAGGAACACGGACTGGAAGTCGACATGGAAGGCTTCGAGCGGGAGATGGAAGCTCAGAAAGAGCAGTCCCGTTCCTCCGGCTCGTTCTCCGGCGCCATGGAGATGCAGACCTCTTACTCGGACTTGGGACTTAGCGCCAGCGAGTTCGTCGGGTACAACCTTATAGAGCAGGAGTCCAAGATCGCCGCCATCCTGTCCGGCGGGCTTTCGATAGATCACGCCGTGCAGGGACAGCAGGTGGAAGTGGTGATCAGCCAGTCCCCGTTCTATGCCGAGGGCGGCGGGCAATTGGGCGACCGCGGTCTGATCAGCGGCCCCAACGGCGTCGTTGCGGTGGAGGACACACAGAGTCCGGTGGCCGGTCTAATCGTCCAGCGCGGAACGGTCGACCTGGGCGAGATATCGGTGGGCGACTCCATAACCGCCACTGTGGAACTAGCAAGACGCTTGGACTCGTCCCGGAACCACAGCGGCACCCATATCTTGCACGCGGCCTTGCGATCGGTTTTGGGAGTTCACGTCCGGCAGGCGGGATCATTCGTTGCGCCGGAGCGGCTCCGCTTCGACTTCAGCCATGTTAGCGCCCTGACCAGGGACGAGCTTCTGTCCGTGCAATCTCTGGCCAACGACAAAGTGCGCGGCAACCTGACCGTAACCTCCCATGAGACCAGCTACAGCGAAGCGGTTCGTGAGGGCGCATTAGCCTTCTTCGGCGACCGTTACGGCGATGTGGTGCGGGTTGTAACGATGGCAAACGATGACGCTTTCAGCGTTGAGGTCTGCGGTGGCACCCATGTTTCAGCCACTGGCCAAGTCGGTACCCTGGTGGTGCTGGGAGAGTCTAGTATCGGCGGTGGCATGCGGCGTATCGAGGCCGTGACCGGCCGGGCCGCCGAAGAACTCTTCGTGCAACAGTCCGACCGCCTGGAAGCCATATCTCAAAAGCTCCAGACCTCGGTTGTCGATCTGGAGACACGGTTGGACAGCTTCATGCAGGAGAACGAGGACCTCAAAAAGCAGTTGGAGGGTTTCCAGAAGACCTCCCTGCGCGGCGAGGCTGAAGAACTCCTCGACCAGGTGCAGGACATCGACGGCGTTAAGTTGGTTGCCGGCCGGACCTCGGCTGGCAGCGCCGACGGGATGCGCGAGATGGCCGACTTCCTCAGAGACAAGTTGGGTAGCATCGTGGTCGTGTTGGCTGCCGTGGTCGAAGACAGCCCCATCCTGATCGCCATGGTCACCCCTGACCTGGTGGAAAAAGGGCTCCACGCCGGGAACATCGCCCGGGATACCGCCAAGGTCATGGGCGGCGGCGGTGGTGGACGGCCGGAGATGGCCCAGGCCGGCGGCAAGCAGCCGGAGAAGGTCGACGAAGCCCTGAGCGGAGTCCCGGCGTTGGTACGCCAGGGATTGTCCTAAGACCGGGATGGCCGACGAACCAAAGCTGATCGCGCTTGACCTTGGCGAACGCCGCATCGGCCTGGCGGTCAGCGGCCCCGGCGGCATGACGCTCCCGGCCGGGCATATCGTCCGCAGTAAACTCGCTGAGGACGTCCGGCAGGTTATTTTCTCCGCCCAGGAACGCAAAGCCCGAGGCGTGGTCGTCGGCGTCCCCCATAACATGGCTGGCAAACCGGATACTGCTGCCAAACTGGCCCGCGGCTTCATCCGAGCCCTGCGCCGTGCCATCAGCGATGAGTCACCACTGGCGGTCTATGAGATGGACGAGCGTTACACCAGCGTCGAGGCTGAAGGACTGCTGCGGGAGTCTGGAGTAGAGCCTTCCAGAGATCGGGCATCGGTCGACGAGACAGCGGCGATGTTGATCCTGCAAAGGTACTTAACTTCTCAGCAAACGCCCCCATCCTAACCTTCCCCCTTTGCGACGAGGGAAGGGATTTTGTTCTCTTGTGACTAGGGTGGGATTAGAATCAGGCGACTGTGCACCCAGGTAAGCAAAAGCCTATAATGGCCGGTGCTACGGCAACCATCCAAGTAGCTTAGGGAGACCCTCTATGTCCACCTCCAACGGCAAGGCCGAGACGGTTGTCAAGAATGCCAACATCATGACTATGGATTCCAAGAACCCCCGGGCGCAGGCGGTAGCCATGACTCACGGCAGGTTCGCCGGGGTTGGCAGCAACGAGGACATTGAAGGCTTGATCGGGCCGGACACGAAGATAGTGGACATGGGCGGCAAGCTGGTGTTGCCGGGGTTCATCGATGGCCATATCCATGTGCTGAGCAGCGGGATCAAACACGTGATGTCCGCCGACTGCGACGTGCCGACCATGAAGCAGGTTCAAGCCGGACTGAAAGAGCGCGCCGCCAAAACCCCAGCCGGTGAGTGGGTGCAGGGGTTCAAATTTGACGACACCAAGACCGACCGCACGGCCTCGAACGAGGGCCGCCATCTATACCGAGAAGACCTGGACGCGGTATCGACGGACCACCCGATCATGGTGTCCCACCGGGCAGGGCACGTCTATTACATGAATACCGCCGGTTTAGAAGCTGGTGGGTTCAACGATGAAACCCCAGACCCGCCCGGCGGCAGGTTGGGCCGTGACCCGGATACCGGAAAGTTGAACGGCATAGTCTACGAACGTGCCATCGACCACGTCCGTTTCAGTCTCATTCCGGTAGACACTGAGGAGATACGCCGCGAGGGCCTGCGGACCATCTGCAACATGCTGAACCGGGTCGGCCTGACCAGTGTTCATGACGCTAGGGTGACGACCGAGGAATTCCAGACCTATCAAGATGGGTACGCCGCGGGGGAGTTGAGCCTCCGGGTCTACGCCCTGATGTGGTATCCGCAGTTCCCGGCGCTGCGCGATGCGGGAATCAAGACCGGCTTGGGTGACGATATGCTGCGAGTCGGCGGCATCAAGATGGTGGCAGACGGCGCAATCGCATCGCGTACTGCCTACCTGTCTGAGCCCTACATAGGTTCCACTTGCGACCACGGTATCTTGGCCATGGAGCAAGACGAGATCGAACAGCAGGTGATGGACATGCACCGGGCTGGCTTCCAGGTCTGCATCCACGCCAACGGCGACCTGACGATCGACATGGTCTTGACCGCCTACGAAAAGGCCCAGAAAGCCCACCCCCGTTCCGACGCCCGGCACCGCATCGAGCACTGTACCCTGGTTAATACGGAGTTGCTCGCGAGAATGAAAGCGCTGGGGGTTATCGCCACACCATTCTGCACCTACGTCTACCACCACGGCGAGAAGATGCGCTATTACGGCGAGGAGCGGCTGGAGTGGATGTTCGCCCAACGGTCTTTCATAGACTCGGGCGTGGTCTCAACCGGGGCCACCGACTACCCGCCCGGCCCGTTCGAGCCGCTGCTGGGCATTCAGAGTTGTGTGACCCGCACCGACAGCACGGGTAAAGAATGGGGCGCCAATCAGAAGATATCGGTCGAAGAAGCGCTGCGGTTGTACACCATCAACGGCGCCTACGCATCCTTCGAGGAAAACATCAAAGGTTCGGTCGAGGTCGGAAAGTTGGCAGACCTGGTGGTCTTGGGCAGCGACCCGGTACAGATAGACCCGCTTGGGATCAAGGACATCGCTATCGAGCGGACCATAGTTGGCGGGAGAACTGTTTACGGGGGCTAGCCAAACTCAAGATACGTGGCGGGAGAACTGTTTACGGGGGCTAAGAGCCATTTTTTAGAAACCCAAGATTGTTCCAGTCGCTGTCTGATCCTAGAGCGAATCAATCCTGGTGCCAACCGTTCGTGCTGAGCTCCGTTGTACCATGGTTGCGCAGAGGCCCTTCGACAGGTCCGATTTCATCGAGACCCTCGACCTCTGTCGGAGATCAGGACGAGCGGGGGTTGCTGGCATCACGGTTCTGCGGTTGATAGTCTTGGACTTCAGCCGTTCGTGGTGAGCTCCGTCGAACCATGATTGCGCATAAACGACAGCCCTTCGGCAGGTCCGATTTCATCGAGAGTCTGGACTTTCAAAATATCCCTTCAAGACAGGGCATAAAAGCCTTGTTGAAAATCGGTCAAGTGGGTCGCGTTAAGAAAATAGTGATGGCAAGGTAACTTCCTTTTATGGCCTTCTTAAGTATGCAAGGTATATCCCTTGCCTTTATTGGCGTCCCGATTTTTGACGAGGTCAACTTAACCATTGAGCGAGGAGAAAAGGTCGGCCTGGTAGGCAGGAACGGGTCAGGGAAAACTACTTTACTGCGGCTGATAGAGGGAAGAGTCAAACCAGACTCCGGCGCTGTTACAGTCCAAAAAGGCATCCGCTCTGCCTATCTTTCACAAGAAGTGCCCCATGATTTACCCGGAACCGTGTTTGATGTAATCGCCAGCGGAAGCAGAGAATACGTTGACCTGGCCGCACCGAACCCATCCCCCAGCGGCAAGTTGCTGACTGAAGGCACCCCACCGATACGCGAAGAATTGGACCGCATTCACGACGACCTTGATATGGAAGGGGTGTGGTACAAGAGGGAACAGGTCAACAAAAACCTCTCCCAACTTGGGGTGGACGCTGACCGCCCTTTCAGTTCTCTTTCCGCCGGCCTAAAACGTCAAGTGCTCTTGACGAGGGCGCTTGTCGGCGAGCCGGATATCCTCCTTCTTGATGAACCAAGTAACCACATGGATATCGATTCCATCAAGGAACTGGAACAGATGATGGTTCGGTTTACGGGTGCCTTGATCTTCGTTACTCACGACCGGATGTTCCTGCAGAAAATCGCTACTCGGATAGTGGAGATCGATCGGGGCAGCCTGTTTGATCAGACCTGCGACTATGAGACATTTCTGGTACGGCGAGACGCCAACCGTGAAGCAGAAGAGACGAAAAACGCCCTGTTCGATAGGAAACTAAAACAGGAAGAACAATGGGTTCGAAGAGGTATCCAGGCGAGGCAGACGCGCAACGAGGGCCGCGTGAGGGAACTGAAAAAAATGCGGGAGATGCGCAGTTCCAGGCGGGACCGGCCCAAGAATGTGAAGATGGAAGCCCACGAGGCCGAGCGTTCCGGAACATTGGTGGCAAAGGCAGAGGATATTGGCTTTAACTACGGCGATACTCAGGTAATCTCAAACTTCTCCGCCACGATTCTGAAGGGCGATAGGATTGGAATTCTGGGCCCCAACGGCAGCGGTAAGACAACCCTCTTGCGGCTTCTTCTTGGCATGCTCAGTCCGGTTACTGGAACGATCCGCCTCGGCACTAATCTGCAGATCAGCTACTCCGACCAGCTTCTTGAGCAATTGGACGAAAACAAGACCGCCATAGAAAACATCGGCGACGGCAGCGATACCGTTATCGTTAACGGCAAAAGTCGTCACATCTTAGGCTATCTGCAAGATTTTCTATTTTCTCCAGATCTAGCCCGCTCGCTTGTTTCTGGGTTCTCCGGCGGGGAGCGAAAGCGGCTCATGCTCGCTCGTATCTTCACGCAGCCCTCCAATCTTCTAGTGCTGGATGAACCCACCAACGACCTAGATATCGAGACCCTTGACCTCCTAGAAAGCCTCTTGATCGACTACACAGGAACGATTCTCATCGTCAGCCATGATCGGACGTTCATCAACAACATCGTGACGAGCACCGTCGTTTTTGAAGGCGACTCCGTCGTGAAGGAATACGTGGGTGACTATGATGACTGGCTGCGTCAGCGTCCCCAGGAAGCCAAACCGAGTAGTTCATCTGCCGGCAAACAAGAGGCCCCACCGGCTCAGGCACCCAGGGCAAGGGTAAAATTACGGTTCAGCGAGCAAAAAGAACTGGATGAATTGCCCCAGACTATTGATTCCCTCGAAAGCGAACAGCAGGCGTTGTTCCAGATCATGGGAGATCCAGAACTCTACAAAAAAGACCGGGCTGACATCGCTGCCAACAACGATAGGCTAGAAGAACTGAAAAGACTTTTGGCTGAGGCCTACGAACGTTGGGAAGAACTGGAACAACTCCGTTTGGATATCGAAAACAGCAGGCTCTCAAAATAGAGATGGCAGAGCTAGAAGACAGGATCAGCCTCAGATGAACGCAGTCTACAGTCCTCATGTCAAATTCCTGCGTAATTGGGGTACCAGGGGCGGCGGAGATGGGGAGTTCAGGTGGCCCCTGTCCCTGATCATTGACGATGCCGGCAACGTCTACGTATCAGAATGTAGCAATCATAGGGTCCAGGTCTTCGACCCGCAGGGCAGATTCTTGCGCAAGTGGGGTAGCGAGGGCAGCGGTGACGGGGAGTTCCGGACGCCCCAGGAATTGGCCATCGACGGCGACGGCAACGTCTACGTGTCAGATCGAGACAACAATAGGATCCAGGTCTTCGACTCACAGGGCGGATTCTTACGCAAATGGGGGGTTATCGGCACCCGGGACGGGGAGTTCAGATGGCCTCAGGGTCTGGCCATAGACGGTGACGGCAACATCTACGTGTCAGATCGAGGCAATGATCGGATCCAGGTCTTCGACCCGGAGGGCAGGTTTCTGCGCAAGTGGGGGGGCACTGGCAGCGGAGACGGGGAGCTCCGGTTTCCCCAGGGTCTGGCCATAGACAATGACGGTAACGTCTACGTGTCAGATCAAGGCAACGATAGGCTCCAAGTCTTCGACCTCCAGGGCAGATTCCTGCGCAAGTGGGGGGGCACCGGCAGCGGCGACGGGGAGTTCAGCTGGCCTCAGTGTCTGAGCATAGACAATGAGGGCAACGCCTACGCGTCAGATCGAGGCAATCACCGGATCCAGGTCTTCGACCCACAGGGGCGGTTCCTTCTCGAGTGGGGGATCAGAGGCAGCGGAAACGGGGAGCTTAGCCAGCCTCAGGGTTTGGCCATAGACAGTGACGGCAACGTCTACGTGTCGGAGTATGGCAATAATCGTATCCAGGTCTTCGACCCTAAGGGCAGATTCCTGCGCAAATGGGGGAGCGAGGGCAGCGGTGACGGAGAGTTCAGTACGCTCCAGGGTCTGGGCATTGGCATTGAGGGCAACGTCTACGCCTCAGACCATTGGAATGATAGGCTCCAGGTCTTCGACCAACAGGGCAGATTTCTTCTCAAGTGGGGTATCAGGGGCAGCGGAGACGGAGAGTTAAGCCAGCCTCAAGGTCTGGCGGTAGACAGTGACGGCAACGTCTACGTGTCGGAATATGGCAATAACAGGATCCAGGTCTTCGACCCACAGGGTAGGTTCCTGCTCAAATGGGGGAGCGAGGGCAGCGGAGACGGGGAGTTCAGTCAACCGCAGGGCCTGGCGATAGGCAGTGATGGCAACGTCTACGTGTCAGATCAAGGCAATGATCGGGTCCAAGTCTTCGATCCACAGGGCATATTCTTGCGCAAATGGGGAATCGGGGGCAGCGGAGATGGCGAATTCATCCGGCCCCAGGGTCTCGCGATCAACCGTGCAGGCGACGTCTATGTGTCGGAATATGGCAATGATCGGATCCAGGTGTTCGATCCACAGGGCAGGTTCCTGCGCAAGTGGGGAATGAGGGGCACCGGAGATGGGGAGTTCAGCCAGCCGCAGGGTCTGGTGATAGACAGTGCGGGCAACGTCTACGTATCGGAATACGGCAATAATAGGATCCAGGTCTTCGACCCACAGGGGCGGTTCCTGCGCAAGTGGGGGAGCGAGGGCAGCGGAGACTGGGAATTCATCCGGCCGCAGGGTCTGACGATAGATAATGAGGGCAGCATCTACGTGTCTGACCAGGGCAATCACCGGATACTGGTGTTCAAACCAACCGTCTAGAAGGGTTATTCAAGGACACTCAACTGGTAAGGAGAGATTCTTGAGGTTGAGGTTATGGAACGCACCTTAATCCAGCGATTTATCCGTCCAAACGTACGCGCGGACCATAGTGGGTGGAAGAACACTGTACGAGGGCTAGTCTCAGACACCCACTGATCCTAGAGCCGACCGTTCGTGGTGAGTCCCGTCGAACCATGGTTGCGCAAGGGCCCTTCGACGTGCTCAGGACGGGCGGGTTGCTGGCATCGCATTTCCGCGATCGGAACTAGCGTCCTACAGGTACACCCGCTCAAAATCGCTTGAGATTATCGACATGCTGTCCACGTCCCAATCGAAGGAGAGCACGACTGACCGGTCGGACGTAGCTTCAAGTAGCCGCTTTCCGTTCTGGGCCACCACGCTCTCGGCCAGGCTGTAGTCCATTTCGCCTACTTCGTTGCCCGAGCGGTTGCAGACCATCATGGGCAGTCCGGTGTCGGCCGAACGGGCTTCCCACTCGCCGTCTGGCCCGCAGTGGCCGGGGCCCCAGGAAACGGGGGATATTAGCAACTGGGCGCCCTTGTCTTTGAACACTTGGGCGATCTCATTCTTGTAGGCGTCGGCGCAGATCAGGATGCCGGTCTTGATGCCGTCGCAGTCTATCGGGTCGATCTTCCAGCCGCTGGTGGACCATGCCTCAGCCCCACCCAGGGCTTTGACCTTGCGGTGTTTGCCGATGATCTCGCCGTTGGAGTTGATCACGAAAACCGTGTTGTACAGCTTGTCGGTGGCCGGGTCACGTTCGGGGTGGGAGAGAAAAACCGTCAGCGAATGTTCCTTGACGAGATCTAGGAACCCGTCCATCCAGGGGTCTGGCTGGGGGAGTATCCAGTCCGTACCGATGGTTTTCATGAACAGATAGCCGGGAATGCACAGCTCGGGAGTGATCACCCACCTAGCGCCCTGCTCCGCGGCGGTCTTTACCCCCAACTCAACCAGCTTGCGGTTGTGGTCGATATCGTTGGTGACGGGGGCTAGATGTAGGAACGAAATACGCAGCGTTTTCATCTTCGGGGGATTATAGCATTCAGCACTGCCAGCGCTCTCTGGTACTCTGCGGCCTTGACGGCCCGGTGCTGTGACTTCAAAATAAACTGAGTGGCCTAACTGAATGGCCTAATCGATGGGCCGTCCCTCTTTTTGTAGCCCCGTAGTGTAGCGGTAACACGTCAGCCTTTGAAGCTGAAATCTCTGGTTCGAACCCAGGCGGGGCTGCCAAATTTTCCATCCGGGCCGAATTGGCAATTATCTCATTAATTTCCTACATGACCTGAGTCTATCGAGTGAGGTCTAACACAGCGTGTACGCGTTGATTCTGGCCGGCGGGAAGGGTGAACGACTCCGTCCGCTGACCGATACCCTGCCCAAGCCCATGGTCCCCGTTTGCGGCAAGCCCATCCTGGAACACCAGGTTGAGTGGCTGAAGGCCGGCGGCGTGACCGATGTGGTTTTCCTGTCCGGATACAGGGCCGACGCCATTGAAGGCCATTTCGGTGACGGCAAAACCTTTGGCATCAATGCCTATTACAGCGTGGAAGATTCTCCGCTTGGCCGTGGTGGCGCGATCAAAGCCGGTTTCCCAAGCGTCCCCGAAAGCGAAGAAACAGTGGTAGTCCTGAACGGGGATATCATCACCGATGAGACCCTTGACCGCCTTTTGACGGCCCACCGGGAACGGAAATCGGCCAACACATCCCACCTGGCTACCATCATGGTCGTGCCGATGGTCAGCCCGTACGGGCTGGTGGATATAGACGGGTCCGACACCATAACCGGATTTCGGGAAAAAGTAGAGATGGACCAGTGGATCAATGCCGGGATCTATCTCTTTGAACGGTCTATCGTCGCTGAGCTACCTGACTTAGGCGACCACGAAACCGAGACTTTCCCCAGGTTGGCCGCAGCCGGACAACTGGCCGCCGTGAGGTCGCGCAGTTTCTGGCACAGCGTAGACTCCTTCAAAGACCTTAGGGAGGCTGAAGAGCACGTAGGGAGTCGCTGAACCAAAGGTTATACTAGCCACGCCAGCCGGCAGCGTTGAACCGGCGGCGGCATTTATCCGTATAGGCGTTGTGAGCATAATGACCCAGGGCGAAGCGCCAACAGGTATTTCGGAGGCCGTGGCCCAAGCGGCCGCCAAGATCAAGACCAACATCGAAAAGGTGCTTGTCGGCAAGGGTGATGTCATAGACCTGACCCTGGCCGCAATACTAAGCGGCGGTCACGTCCTGGTGGAAGATGTACCTGGTATCGGCAAGACCACCCTGGCCCGCTGCATCGCCGAGTCGTTACAGTGCTCCTTCAAGCGCATCCAATGCACCCCGGACCTGATGCCCTCTGACATCACCGGGGTCCATTTCTATAACCAGAGTTCAGGCGATTTCGAATTCCGGCCGAGACCCATCCTGGCCCAGGTGGTCTTGGCCGACGAGATCAACCGGGCGACCCCCCGAACACAATCGGCGATGCTGGAAGCCATGGCTGAGGGGCAGGTGACGGTGGACGACCTGACCATTCCCCTACCCGCGCCGTTCTTGCTGATCGCCACCCAGAACCCCATAGAACTAGAGGGCACCTTCCCCCTGCCTGAGGCCCAGTTGGACCGCTTCATGATCCGTATCCGCATGGGCTACCCCGACGAGGCCCAGGAAGGCGAGATGCTGGCCCGGTTCAACGGCGCCAATCCCCTGGCCGACCTGCAGGCGGTGGCCGACGGTCAAGCGATCATGGAACTGCAGCGACTGGTGCAACAGGTGTATGTGGACCCTGTACTCAGCAACTACATAGTGCAACTTGTGCAGGCGACCCGCCAGCACGAGGACGTGGAACTTGGCGCCAGCCCCAGGGCTACTATGGGACTCTACCGTTGTTCTCAGGCGGTGGCCGCCATTCAAGGCAGGGATTTTGTTGGTCCCGACGACGTTAAGTTGCTGGCCCCTTTCGCGCTGCCCCACCGCATCATCGTCAAGTCCCAAGCCAGACTGAGACAACGCTCTGCCGAGGACGTTGTATCCGACGTTCTGTCCCAGGTGGAGGTCCCGGTCTAACACCGGCCAAAAACCGGGGCTGGGATTCTGGCCGGGTAAACGTCATGCTCAACGATTTCTGGATCTTTGTCAGCGGCCTGATGCTCTTGATCGGCCTGTTGGCCAGTGAAGGGCTGCTGCTGGTGGTGGGTTCTCTGGTGCTGGTCTTGACCATTGCGGCCCGCATCTGGGAGCGGTTCGCATTCCGTTCCGTGAGCCACACCCGTTCCATCAGCAGACAACGGGCTTTCATCGGCGACACCGTCGACTACTCAGTAACGCTGGACAATGACAAAGTCCTGCCCTTGATCTGGGTCGATATCCAAGATTCCTTTCCCGATGGGTTGAACCTGCCGGGCGCGACCATGCGGGGCAACGGCCTAGAGGTCAATCGCCAGCACACGATCACCACTTCGCTGCTCCCATACCAGAAAGCCACCTGGAAATACTCAATGGTCTGCTCGGAGCGCGGTTATCACCGCATCGGCCCGGTGCGCCTGCGGACGGGCGACATATTCGGGTTCAGTTCGGCGGAGACCCGCTACCCTGGGTTCGACCATATCCTGGTCTTCCCCCGGGTGGTTGATCTGGAGAAGTTGTTGTTCCCACCTGAGCACCCGATGGGCGAAATACGCGGCTCGTTACCCATATATTTCGACACCAGCCGGGTGGTGGGGCAGCGTGACTACCAATCCAAGGACCCGATGAAGCATATCGACTGGAAGGCAACCGCCCGCGCGCAGAGGCTACAGACCAAGGTTTTTGAGCCTGTGGTGTCGCTGAATATGCTGATCGTGATGAACGGCTCTACCAAGGAACACTCCTGGCAGGGAAGCAACCGGCGTCTCTTTGAGCGGACCGTGACCATCGCAGCCTCGGCGGCGAGCCTGGCGGACAAGCGGGGCTATAGCTACGGCGTGGTCAGCAATGCGGTGGCTAGGTACACCGGAAAATGGATCAACATCCCCATGAGCGCTTCGTCCAGCCAGCTTTCCATGGCCCTAGAAGTCCTGGCAATGGCCGCTCCTTATGTGGTGGCACCTTTGTCTGAGGTCGTCGATTCGGAAAGAGGCTCCCTGCCTCAAGGGACAACAGTTGTCCTCGTAACTCCGTCTTTGACCGACTCAATTCTGAGCGACATCTCCAGTATCCGAAACCACGGTTGTTCGGTGTTGGTGCTCTATTCCGGCGATGGGCTACCGGACCGGGACCTGGGCGATGTAAACGTGATCCCCATGTCCAGCGTGCTTGACCCGTTGGAGGACCATGAACCGGTCATTTCGGAATAACTCCGTAACGGGCGTCGCGTTGTTCCTGGAGACCTGTGCGCTCTATCTGGTCTTCGTGGCGGTTGGCTCCATCCTCGGTCAACCGGGGATCGTCCTGCCGTTCTGGCTGGTGTTGCTGGCGCTGGTTTCTTCTTATGCGCTGATGTCCTACATCCTGACGGTCAACGTCACCCCACGCATCAGGGGCCTGATCGGCATGGCAACGACAATCCCGGCGATGCTGATCTTGGTCAACATGAACACGGGGTCCGGGCTGATTCCGATCAATACGTTGGTCTCCGGCGACGTTGTGGCCACGGTAGGCGTCGTTGGGACGCTGATCTTTCTGATCGTGGTTTGGTGGCGCGGTTCCAGCGTGGCCCAGGAGGACATGTCGCTGGATGCCGTGCGTTCCGCCTTCATGTGGGGTCTCGGAGTGCTCTTCGGCGCCGCGCTGGTGGACAGCTTGGTGGATGCAAGGGTGGTCAACGGATTCCTGGTGATCGGGTTCTTTTCCGTGGGCCTGCTCGGACTCTCTCTGGCCCGGTTCTCCTCCGAGAATGGCGAGACCCACACTATGTCGCGCGAATGGTTGATGCCCATCATCGTCAGTGTCGTGGGGGTGGTTGCTCTAGGCCTGGTGATCAGCGCCATCGGCCTTGGCGGCCTGGACGATGTGACTAAAGAAACCCTGAAGTTCGGCGGTTCGGCCGGGTTCTGGATACTGCGGCCGATCCTGCTGCTGATGGGGTTGTTTGCTGGGATGGTCGTGGGGTTCGTTAACTGGTTATCGAGCATCGTCGGAACTGGTGATTTTACGGCCTTGATCGACGCTCAAGCGCGGTTGAACGAATTTCACGAAGGGCTCAGGGAGCAGAGCGAGGAAAAGGAAGCCTCTACCGCCCTGGTCACGATGGCCAAATGGTTGGCCTTGGGAGTGGCAACGGCGGTCGTGGGATATGTGGTCTACCGGCTATTCCGGTCCCGGCGTTTCATGGCCCAGGAAGACGACGTTGAAGAGACCAGGGAATCGCTATTCACCTGGCGCCGGGCCAACGACGACGTATCAGGGATGTTTGGGGACTGGTGGAAGAAGATGTTTTCGGTCAAGGAAAAAGGATCGGGTGGCGGCAGGGACCCCGCAACACCACGGGAGTTCTACCATGGGTTCCTGGGGCTGGCCAGCCGGTTGGGCCGCCCTCGCCGTGACTGGCAAACGCCAAACGAGCACCAGAGAAGCATCTGGGGTCTACTGCCCACCGACCCGGTCTTTCGGATCGTCCAGCGCTTCCAACGCTCACACTATGGGCGGACGGGATCTGATGATGCCGGTATAGAAGACCTGCGTAAGGACTGGCAGGAGATCAACGAATTCGTGGACCAGGAAGACCTCTAGTCCGGTTATTGCTTGCTGCCGGCCCGCAGGTCGTCGATCACTTCCTTGATCTCTTCAAACCTTACGTAACGGATGTTGCCGTCGAATTGTGACGATGTTACCAGCACGCCAAGAAACTCTCCGTATTTGTTGAACACCCCGCCTCCGCTCATGCCGTTGGTGGCTGCGGCGTCCACCTGGCCGATGGCGTAATCACCGGGGCGGATGTTCCACAAGGCCCCGATGCGGCCAAAGGTGACCAGCGGCGTGATGTTGGAGATGTCGGGTACGAACCCGATGAGAGCCACCTCATAGCCGATATCAGCCACCGACCGCTGGGAAAGATTGGCGAAAACCTCGTTGGCGAAGGGCAGCTCGACCGTCAGCCCCGGGGCCGGGTCATCCAGGGTGAGCAGAGCTAGGTCGCGGTCGGTGTCATACCCGGTCACCGTGGCCCGTTGATAAATCCCGCCCTCGATCGATACATCCACCCGGCTAGCCCCTGTTATAACGTGCTCTGCGGTTATCAACTCGGTGGGTGAGATGCGCACCCCTGAACCCTGAGAAAATACTAGGTTGATGAACGCGACGGCTTGGCGCGTATCGCCGATGAAATCGCCAAAATCGGGCGGCGGCTTTCCCGGCAACCCCTCCGGCCCGCGAGGCCCAACGAACCCCGGGAACCCCCGTGATCCGGCGGCTCCGGTGGGGCCTTGGGGGCCCTGCTCACCTTCAACGCCAATAGGCCCGGTGTCTCCCTGTACTCCGGCTCCTCCGGTTGCCCCCTGACAACCCAGAAACAACAATACTGCGAACACCGCCAAGCCTACGAGGATGGCAGGCATGCGATTCTTAGATTCGAGATTGCCGCGGTGTGGTTTCAAGCTATACACTGATTGACGGTGAATGACCGCCGTGGCGGGCAAGTTGCTGTGCCGCGGCGTTTTTATTTGGCATTTTCATATACGCTAATCTATCAAGTTTCCGATGTACCAACTCTTAAATAAGCTGCCATTTTTCTACGGTTGGAACATCTTATTCGCCGCCGGCAGCTCCATGGTCGTCCGAAACGCTGCCGCCAGCCTGACCCTGGCCGTCTTCATATTCCCCATGTCCGAGGACCTAGGCTGGAGCCGGACCCTGATCGCAGGGGCGGCCAGTCTGGGAGGGTTGATGGCCACCGTAGCCTCGCCGGTTGTGGGTTGGGCGCTGGACCGCTACGGCGCACGGGTTATCCTAACGGGCAGCGTGCTGATCCTGGGGTTATCAACGGTCTCATTGGCCTGGGCGACCGTACCCATAGCATTCTATCTGGCCTACGGCACTGGGCGCGTTATATTTTCCAGCCCAATGAACATCGGTTCTTCGGTGGTTGTGTCGCGTTGGTTCGTAAGGCGGCGGGGCAAGGCCACGGGGATCTTGTTCCTCACCCACTCTTTGGGCATGATCACGTTCCCTCTGATAGCCGGCCTGGTGATCAAATACCGTGGCTGGGAGGACGCCTGGATCGTGCTGGGCGTGTTGGTCTGGGTGTTGGCTCTGGGGCCGGTCTCCATGCTGATACGGCAGAGTCCGGAGTCGGTTGGCCTGTTGCCGGACGGTGACAAGCCGGGCGGGCTGGAAGGCGGCTCGGAAGCCCAGGCGCAGGTTGAAGAGCAGAACTGGACGCTCAGGGAGGCCATGCGCACTCCCACCCTCTGGCTGCTGGCGATCTCCACCGGTTCCCTTTACCTACTCCAGTCGGGCACAAACATCCATCAGGCGGCCTACTTTATAGACCAAGGCCTGGGAGTGGGCATCTCAGCGGCAACGTTGAGTGTAAACGCCGTGTTCACAGGAGCCGGCAGTCTTTTCTGGGGCTGGTTGGTTGACCGTGTGCCCGTGCGTTTTACCTACGCCGGAGTGGCGCTGATGATGGCGGTTGCGCTGATATTATTCCCCCTCGCCGACTCAACGATCGAGGCGTTGGCAGTCGCGGGCCTATTTGGGATGGCCGTGGGCGGAATCTTGGTGGTGCCGGTGGTGGCGTACGCCAACTACTTCGGCCGCCGTTCGCTGAGTGCCATCCGGGGTGTGACCGAGCCCTTCGTGTCCCTGGGCCAGGCCATCGGCGCCATATTCTCGGGCATCATCTACGATGTGACCGGCAGCTACAAAGACGCCTTCTTGATCCTGTCCATCGTGGGCTTTGCCACCATCGCCATGCTGCTGCTGACGCGGGAGCCGGTACGGCCAAAGGTTGGGGTCGAGGTGGGCGAGGAATGACCCGACGCCAGGCACTGCACTATCTCGTGTGACGGAAGCCAACGTACAATGTCAGTTACAGGACTCCCTTAATCGATGGGGCGGAAGCGAGATATGTCCACGGCCAAGGACGATATAACCCGCATAGTTCAGGCGCAACCTGACGACAGTTCTCCCGAAGAAATAATCCGAGAGTTGGCGTTTCATGTGATGGTTGAGCGTGGATTAGCGGATGTGGATGCCATTCGTAGCATCTCCAACGAAGAAGTGGCCCGGCGCATCCGTTCATGGCAGAAATAAGGTGGTCTGAAGAACCGCTTCGTTGGCTAGAGGATATCTACGAGTATGTCTCGTTAGATGATCCCTCGGCGGCTTCAAGGATAGTTCAGGGCATTTTGACCGAGCGCAAGACGTTCTTGCCTACCCGGAGATTGGCTACCGGTACGCACCTTCAATTCGGCACAACAGAATTCTGTTGTACGGGCACTATCGAACGGCCTATCTAGTTAATGACGGTGGCGACATCGACATGATAGGCATTTTCCATTCCGCGTTGGACATTACCCGATATCAACTGTGGCCCTACCGAAACTCCGGCAATACCTCGGCTGAGATCCGCTCCATGAGCCGCTTCAGCGCAGTGACGTCTCCCGAGTTTAGGGCGAGGACTATGTGGTCGACGCCGGCCTCTTGGTAGGCCCTGATGTCGGCCACCATCTTGGCTGGGTCGTCACCGGGCAGAGTGTTCCGGCTGGCGGCACGTTCGCTCGAGGGCTTGCCGTGGACTTCAACTTCAACCCTGGTGGACCAGTTCATCTTCGACGCGTCTTTTCCCGCTGCGGTCGCCATCTCAATGATCTCTTGTTTGGTGATGGCGTATCCCTCAGGAGAAACGCCGGTGGGATGCCAGCCGTCACCGCGCAGGGCGGTGCGTTTGATGGCGCCCGGACTGGAACCGCCAACCCAGATCGGGATGCTGGCTTGTACCGGCTTTGGCGAGAAATAAAGGTCTGAGAAATCCCAACGCTTACTCTGGTATTTGGGCAGACGACTGAACCAGAGCTCTTTCATGATGTCGATGCACTCGTTGGTCAGTGAGCCGCGCTCCCGCATGGATATGCCCAAGGCATCGAACTCTTCGGTCATGGCCCCGACACCAACGCCCAAGGTAACCCGGCCGCCGGACATCTGGTCGAGGGTGGCGGCGTATTTGGCCAGCTCCACCGGGTTGTGATACGGGAGTACCAGCACTGAAGTACCAAGCGTGACCTTTGACGTGGTTGCCGCCAGGTACGACAAAGTGGCCATGGGATGGTAGTAAGGCTTGTCTTCCAGCCGCTCCCGGATGTATCCGGTGTTGAACAGATGGTCCATGACCCAGACTGAGTCGAAACCCAGGCTTTCTGCTAAAGGACCGAATTCCAGAACCTGTTGCGGGTCCGCGACACCCCAGTTGTTGGGAATGGTCACACCAAATTTCACGGGAAGCTCCTTGGTATCTGAGATGTCCGCTTAACGCTGAGCCTGGAAGTTTAGGCTGTGCTGGCGGCCTCAACGAGACGGGCGGTCTCGATGGCGGCAACGGCCGTGTTGGCGCCCATGTTGCCCGACTTGCCACCAGACCGGTTCAGGGCCTGCTCCATGTTCTCGGTCGTTAGCACGCCGAAGATGGTGGGTACGCCTGTCTCCAGGGCGATGGAGCTGATGCCGCTGGCCGCCTGGCCGGCGACCATGTCGTAGTGGGAGGTCTCGCCGCGGATGACCGCCCCTAGGCAGATTATCGCGTGGTAGCGGCCGGATTTGGCCATGGTCTTGGCCACGACTGGCAGCTCGAATGACCCTGGCACCCAGCCGACGGTGATGTCTTCGTCACGGACACCGTGGCGGATCAGCGTCTCGACGGCGGAGTCCAGTAGTTTCCTGGTGATGATCTCGTTGAAACGGGCGACGACCACGCCTACATTCAGGCCTTGACCGTTCATATCACCCTTTAATTCTTTAGGCACTCTAATTTCTCCTGGTGCAGTTTGTTATTGCCTTAAGCCTGGACCGGTGCGGATTCGGAACTTTGGCGTACTCCGCACTGGAGTATCTTTTCGACGAATTCTTGTTCGCTCACCAGGCCGGCGATCTGAGTCAACTCATTGACCACGGTCATGGGAACGGACTTGACTCCGTATTTTTGGGCGAGGGCTTGGAACTCTTGTATCTCCACCACGTCGGCGGTGATGTATTCATTTTCCAACGCCAGGGCATGGGCTAACCGGGCCACCATGGGGCAGTCGGCGTCGGTCGGGATGACGAAGACCTGGATATGGACCGGTTGGTTGATACTGCGCAGGCCCTTTCGTGTTGCCATGCTCAGAGGGCTGACGCCCCGGGAGATGGTCTTGATGTTCTCGACGATCACGGACAGCTGATAGCCCATGGGTATGCCAAAGAACCGAAGCCTGGCCTTGCCCTTCTCCCCGAACGCGATGGCCGGGACCCTGGTTATATCCTCGTCTTTGGCCAATTCGGGCTGGGCGTAGACGTCGATAGTCTCCAGGCGGAGTTTGGGCGAAAGGTTGACCAGCTCTTCCATCATCTGCTGTGTCTCGACGCAGTAGCGGCACTCGCGGCCGGGCACGGCGATGGGAGAGGGCCGCTGGGTGAACAGGCGTAACTCGACGTCAGCTTTGAGGTCCTTGCGGAAGGTCCGTTTGAGCTGGGCTTTCTGTTGGTCCTGGATCAGCGCCTGCTGGGTCATGCCCCGGTCTCCTGTTATCGGCCTGCACAGAGCTATAAGGCAGGGTCTTCGGTGGAGACCAGTTTACACGGGAAGCAATTGGTTATCCAGCTTTGTCCAACATGCCCCGGATGGTGAACATCCGCTGAAAGAGGGTGAAACACGAGACTACGGCGATGACCAGGAGGAACCACTCGATCTGGCCGACGATCAATCCAACGCCCAGGAGCACTACCCGCTCCGGCCGGGTCATCAACCCGGATTTGGTGAACACGCCAAGCCCTTCGCCTCGGGCCCGGAGGTAGCTGACACCCTGGGAGAAGATCAGCGCCAGGAGTATCACGATTATGAAGAAGATCTGCCGGTCTTCGCTGATGTCTTCCCGCATGACGTGAACTCCCAGTCCGACGAACAGCGCGGCTTCACTTAGGCGGTCGAAGACTGAGTCTAGAAGTGCGCCGAAGGGGCTGACCTTGCCAGTGAGCCTGGCCAGCGCGCCGTCCATCAGGTCGAGACCACCGCCGAACAGAAAGACTATCCCGCCGGCCAGCAGCCAACCATTGCCCACCAGGAACGCGGCCACCGCAGCGATCAGGAATCCGAGGATGGTGATGCCGTTGGGGGTGAACTTGATCGCCCGGAAGAACTTGGCTCCGGGCAACTCGATGTAGCGGAGTACCCCGGACCTAAGTTGTTCGCGACCTGGTAATGCCATCGGTAGAGCCTTTAACGGCCTTTAAACAAGTCATGTAATAATTTTCTACCCAGCCAGCCACCACTTCCCAGCGGTATTCTTCGGCTGTCCGGTTGCCTTGTCCGCCCAGCTTACGCCGTAGCTCGGGGTCTCTTGCCAAGGTCCCCAGAGCGCTGGCCAGGGCATCGCTGTCCTTCTTCGGGACGAGCAAGCCGTGCTCGCCGTCGGTCATCACGCCACGGAACCCTTCGATGTCCGATGCCACAACCGGTTTACCAGCAGCCATGGCTTCCAGTA
>CAVOAA010000030.1:0-21745 GCA_963693555.1 Dehalococcoidia bacterium
GGCCGATGTGGACGTGGTCAAGCTGGCCAACGACGTAGACGCGCTGCTCAAGAAGGCCAACAAAGAGATTACCGTGGCCGTGATGGGCTGCGAGGTCAACGGCCCCGGTGAGGCTAAAGACGCCGATGTTGGCATCGCTGCCGGTGCAGGCCGCGCCGTAATCTTCCGCAAGGGCGAAAAAGTCCGCGTTGTACCCGAAGCAGAAATGTTGTCTGCCCTCATGGAAGAGGTGGAGAACACTCTGGTGCCCGCAGACGACTAGCCTATCTGGCGCGCCCTAGCCTTAATAGAACTGGCTCTTCTTTATTTTCTTGGAGACGGCCCGTCTCCATCTGACCTTTTTCAGCCGTTATAATGGTCTGACTCTGCACGCCTAATTTAGATGCCAAGGGGGCACTGCCCAGATATGAGATTCTCCCGGATGGTCTCCAAAACGCTACGGGATGACCCGCCCGACGCCGAAACCGCCAGCCATAGGCTGATGCTGCGTGCCGGGTTGATTCACCAGGTGGCCGCTGGTATCTACTCCTACCTTCCGCTGGCCCTGCGGTCGTTGCGCAAGATCGAGAACATCATCCGGGAAGAGATGGACGCCGCTGGCGGGCAGGAGCTGATGCTGCCGGCCCTGCAGCCTAAAGAACTGTGGGAGCAGACCGGACGGCGGGAAGCGTTTGGCGACAACATGTTCTCGCTGGAAGACCGGCGCGGCCGCCCCATGGTGCTGGCGCCGACCCACGAAGAAGTGATTACCAACGTCGTCAAAGCCAACGTCCAGAGCTACCGCGACCTCCCTTTGATCCTGTACCAGATACAGACCAAGTTCCGTGACGAACCCCGCCCCAGGGCCGGCCTGGTCCGCGTGCGGGAATTCGATATGAAAGATGCCTATAGCTTCAATGCCGACGAGGCCAGTCTTGACGAGAGCTATCAGGCCATGGCACAGGCCTACCGCAACATTTTTAGGCGGTGCGGTCTGCCGGTCCTGATGGCCGAGGCGGACAGCGGGGCCATCGGCGGCAAGGACTCTCATGAGTTCCTGCTGGCCACCGAGACCGGCGAAGACACCGTTATCACCTGCGCGTCATGTTCCTACACCGCCAACGCGGAAAAGGCCGAGTCGACCATCCCTGAGGCCGAGTCGGAACCCGAGCAGGCGTTGGAAGAGGTCAGCACTCCGGGCATCAAGACCATCTCCGGACTGGCCGGATTTCTAAACGTTCCCGAGTCCAGGACTTTGAAAGCCGTTTTCTATATGTCAGACGGTGAACCTGTGTTCGTGACCATCCGGGGCGACCTGGACGTGAACGAGGTCAAGCTGAGGAACGCTCTTGGTTCCCACGACCTGCGCCTGGCTGAAGACAATGAAGTTAAAGATGCAGGGCTGGTGGCGGGATCGGCTTCGGCCATCGGCATGGACAAGATCAAGCGCGTGGCCGATGTGTCCATCAACAACGGCAGTAATTTCGTGGTTGGCGCCAACAAACTGGACACTCACTTCACAGGCGCCAATTACCCACGTGACTTCCAGACCGATATTCTGACCGATATTGCACTGGCCCAGCCGGGACAGCTCTGCCCACGTTGCGGACATATATTGGAGTCCACCAAAGGCATAGAGGTCGGGCATATCTTCAAGCTCGGCACCTTCTTCAGCGAGGCCTTAGGCGCTGATTTCCTGGATAGTGAAGGTCAGCAGCACCCGATAATCATGGGCTGCTACGGCATCGGCGTGGGCAGGCTGCTGGCGGCGGCAGTGGAGGAGAACAACGACGAGAATGGTATCGTGTTCCCCATTCCCGTTGCGCCCTACCAAGCGCACCTGGTAGGCCTGAACATCTCAACGGAAGAAGTGGCTGAAGCTGCGGACAAGCTGTATCAGGAATTGGTGGACGCCGGTATCGAAGTGCTGTACGACGACCGGGAAGACGCGGCAGCGGGCGTGAAGTTCAATGACGCCGACTTGCTGGGTATTCCGGTGCGGTTGGTGGTTAGTCCACGGAACCTCAAAGCAGGCGTGGTTGAGGTCAAAGGCCGGACCGACTCCGAGGCTGGCAGTGTGTCATTGGACGGTGTAGTGGCCGAGGTGCGTAGTCGCCTGGCTACGGCAGAGTAGACGACCCTAAGCGCTGGGCCCCGGGCCTGGTTCCATGCAGGAAGACAGATATTTCATGTTTTCCAGCAGGGCGGGCGCGATGCGTCCCTTGTGAGAACTGGAGAGCAGCAGCAGTAGGCGAAGTTGGGCCGCCAGGTCCGCAGCCAAGGCCCGCTTGGCTTCCGCAACCGTATCCCCTTCCACCGGCACTCTGATCCCCGCCAAGGGCATCTTCGTCCGTGATTCCGCGGCCCAGTACTTGTCCAGGCTGTCCAGGATCACTATGGGGATCTCTTTGTTTAGGACGAAGTTGGCGTCTGCGGCGCTGTCTTCAGGGCCAAGATAGTCAATCAACACTCGTGTCGACTCGGAGTGGCTGATGTGGAAGACGGCAGCGTTGGGCTGGCTGGTAGAGACGTATTTCCAGTCCCAACCTTTCGGAGTGGCATGGTCCGAGCCGGGTCGAATCTCCACCGGCGTGGTGAAGTCCTCGGCTAGAGTGCGGTCATCATCCTGCGGCATGCCCGTGTTCTCCCTCTTCTGCGCCGTCCAATTCCCAAGCCGTGTAGACCTGGTCAGGCAGGGTGATCGGCCCAACGGCGTCTTCGTATTCCTTTACGTGCTTGGTGGTGAGCAGCGCGATGGCCTTGAGCATCTGAGGGCTGACCTTGATACGCGCCCTGAGAATCGGCTCCCGCTCTTCCATCTGCTCGCCGAAGAAAAGCACGGCGGAATACAGGCTGCTGAAAATGTGCATAGAGTCGCTGTAGAAGGTGATCGGGTCGAGGGTGCCCTCCTGGGGTGCGCTGCTCGCGCCGGTGCCTTCGCTCTGACTTACGCCTGGGTTGACGTATGAATCTTCATTGGGGACCTGGTCGTCTGGTGGGACGTAGGGCCGTTGGATTATGGGCATGACGCCTCCGTTTGTCGGGAGTTCCGGTTCTCGGTTTTTTTGATGGCAACGGTTTATTGAAGGGAGTCCGTTCCATATCAATGGCCGTTTCGGGACGGGCCTTATTATACACGCCTGGCACGGTCAAAATTCCTGAACATTCGATCGGGCGCACCAAATTCCGGGACGGCGCATCATATTTGTTGACGAGAAGAACGGCCAGGGGAGCCAGAGTGATAATGTCAGAAATCGTAGATTTCAGGAAAGCAAAAGACAGATATTTCGGGGGCGACGAGAATTCGCCCCTGACTCCGGAACAGAGGAAACGGTTCCAGGGGCTGCAGTATTTCGCGGAGAACGAAAAACTGCAATTCGTGATCGCGGTGGAGGAGTTTGCCGCAGATTCCAAAGGTGAGATCCAGATGGCGACCAGCTCCGGGGACTCGGCTCCCCACACGCGATGGGGCCAGCTGAAGTTTGAAGTTGGTGGCGAGCCGGTGGAATTGACGGTTTACCGCAGCGTCGGCGGGGACGGTTATTTCCTGCCGTTCATGGACGCCACAACCGGTGGTGAGTCGTATTCTGACGGCCGTTACCTGGACCTGCCGCCCGCCGGAGACGGTCGCTTACTGGTGGACTTCAACTACGCTTACAACCCGTATTGCGCCTACAACCCCCATTGGAGCTGCCCCATACCGCCGTCGGAGAACCGGCTTAAGGTTGCCATAGACGCTGGGGAGAAGATTTTTTCGGATGCTGAGGGGCATTAGACAGTCGGATTGAAGCCGACTTGGTCAGCGATAAAACAGTGCCCTCACCTCCGACTCAGTCGCGAGTCTCGACTACGTCGGACCTAACCCTCTCTCTTGCGAGGGAGAGGGGATTATTTTTTGTCTACACCCGGGTGGTTTGGGTTTGATGGTAGTGGCCTACGGCTATGGCTTCCCACTCGTGGGTGGAACGCCCCTGGCCGATCAGTCCCAAGAGCAGCATGGTGGCGTAACCAAGTTGGTCTCGGGACGCGTTGGGGTGCCCGGCGATGGCCGATCTGACCTCCTGGGCCGTGTAGGAGTACTGCGGTAGGCCGCGTCCGGCAGACCAACCGGCCAAAGACGACACCAGCAGGTCCAGCGCCGGCACCGGCCAGTTGATGCCGCTGGGCTGGCAGAGCGCCACGGCCTCGGGAGTCAACCTGTCCGCCAGCTCGCCCAGCGACTCCATCAGGTGTGCGACCCGGACCTCTGGCTCCAGCTTCCGTCTTGTCGAAAGCCCGGTGACCCCGCTCTCGATCACCTCGCCGTCTTTGAACACGGCCCAGCCGGTCTCTCTGACTCCGGCGTCCAGGGCCAGCAGCACCGGGCAGTTTTTCAGTGTGGTCATCAGGCTGCTGCCCTGGTCTGCAACAGAGCCGCCACTTGATCAGTGTGTTGGGTTGTTGTTTGGGAAGCGGCGTAAGCGGCAACCAATGGTGATTCTCCTCCACCCAGACACTTCTGCCCAGGTTGCTCAGGATCACTGGAGATTGGCATCTGGAGTGCGTCATTGATATGAGAATGTAGCTGGTACAAACCGGTATAGTAGTAAGTACCGCACTGTAGGCAGATCCAGTCGCCTTCGTCGGACGTCAGGTCGCCTTGGCATTTGGTGCAACTCTTGAGGCGGAACCAATTCACGGTTCATCCCGTTAGGTCTGTCCTGTTAGATTTTGGGTCAAATGGCTCGAGTCCGCGTCTGTGGCATAACCAACGCCAACAGAAGCGGTAAGCAATAACCACATTATCAGAACAATTATTCTAAAACAATGAATCTATATCACGAGACTGGCTTGGTTTCTTCCAATAAAGATAGCACTCGTGCCTGACAGTCTTGACCCTTGTATAGCCGGTTTCTATAATTGCTTGTTGCGTGCGTGATTCGTCGACGTTTGCCCAACGACAGCACTGACCGACCCAGGCCGACCCAAATCCCGGAGGAACACCCCGTTTGACTGAGCCCGCAGCCCAGCCTCCCTCAGCGGAGAGCATCGAAGAGATTACCCGTTCTGCTTCGGCAGAATTGGATTCCCTGGCAGACCTTGAAGCTGTGGACCAGTGGCGAGTCTCCTATCTAGGAAGACGCGGCACACTGACCACCGTCTTGCGCGGTCTTTCGTCGCTGGCCGTTGAGGACCGTCGTACCGTGGGCGCGCTGGCCAACGAGGCCAAGAATACCCTTGAAGAACGACTGGAAGAGCGGGTCCGCCAGATCAATGAGGCTGCCCTGACACGCTCGGCCAGCCAGGACCGTTTGGACGTGACACTCCCTGGCCGCCCCGCCTTAAAAGGCCGGCTGCACCCAACCACGCAGATCGTTCGGGAGATCTGCGACGCCTTTGTGGCGATGGGCTTCGGTGTCGTGGAAGGTCCGGAGGTCGAGTGGGACCACTACAACTTTGAGATGTTGAACATTCCCAAAGGGCACCCGGCCCGGGACATGTGGAACACCCTCTGGGTGGACTACGAGGACCCGGCAGGTGAGCAGGCCATGCTGCTGCGCACCCATACCTCTCCGATGCAGGCCAGGGTCATGGAAGGCCGGGAACCGCCCATCAGAGTCGTGGTGCCGGGCAAATGCTACCGGTATGAGGCCACCGACGCCACCCACGAATGGCACTTCTACCAGGTGGAAGGCCTTGCCGTGGGCGAAGGGATCACTTTCGCCGACCTTAAGGGCACCCTCTACGAGTTCGCCCGCCGGATGTTCGGCGAGGAACGCCAGATACGCTTCCGCTGCGACTATTTCCCGTTTGTTGAGCCAGGCGTGGACATGTCCATCGACTGTTTTGCCTGCGACGGCAATGGCGAGGGCTGCCGCATCTGCCGTGACAGCGGCTGGATCGAGATCATGGGCGCTGGGATGATCCACCCCAAGGTCCTTGAGGGCGTGGGTTATGACACCGAGAAGTACACCGGCTTTGCCTTTGGCATGGGCCCGGAACGCATCGCCATGCTGAAATACGGAATCGACGACATACGCCATTTTTATGCCAACGATCTCAGGTTCCTGCAGCAATTCTAGTCAACGACAATGCTGGTGGGCTGCGGCCCGCCGTTTCCGGTATCGGCACAAGAGATATATAGATGAAATTGCCCCTCAGTTGGCTCAAACAATACGTGGACGTTGATCTGCCCGCCCAGGAGCTGGCCCACCGGCTGACCATGGCCGGCATCGAGGTCGGTGAGGTGGACGTCATCGGTGGCTGGACGGAGGTCTTCGTTGGCCGCGTGACCGACGTGCGCCCCCACCCCAACGCCGACCGGCTGCGCCTTTGCGTGGTGACCACCGGCGCTGAAGAGATGGAAGTGGTCTGTGGCGCGCCAAACGTTGCTGCCGATCAGAATATCTGCTTCGCCAAGGTCGGGGCCAACATCTACAACACCCACACGGAACGGCAAGAGATACTGGAAGCCGCCAAGATACGGGGCGTTGACTCCCAGGGAATGATCTGTTCTGCGGTCGAGTTGGGTTTGGGTGATGACCACTCGGGCATCATAGTGCTGCCGGATGACGCGCCTGTCGGTGCGCCGCTGGACGATTACCTAGGAGATATAGTCCTGGACCTGGAACTGACTCCTAATAGATTGGACTGCCTCTCGATCCTGGGTGTGGCCCATGAAGTGGCCGCGTTGACCGGGAAGACAGTACGAGAGCCGGAGACCAGCTACGAGGAATCGGGCGCGCCCATCGCCGATCAGGTCAATATCAGCGTGGCCGACCCGGACCTCTGCCGCCGCTACACCACCAGCCTGCTTCAGGGGGTCAAGATTGGCCCCTCTCCCCAGTGGCTTCAGGACCGGCTGACCAGCGCCGGTTTGAGACCCATCAATAACGTGGTGGATGTCACCAACTTTGTGATGCTGGAGTACAACCAGCCGCTCCACTCGTTCGATTACGACCTGATAAAAGACCACACGGTGATCGTGCGCCGCGCCCGGCCGGGTGAGCTGTTGACCACCCTGGACGGTGAGGAACGCAAACTTGGCGCCGATAACCTGGTCATCGCCGACGCCAACGATGCCATCGGCCTTGGCGGGGTCATGGGCGGGGCCAACAGTGAGATAAGCAACGGCACGGTGAACGTGTTATTGGAATCGGCGACGTTCGACGGCACCAACAACCGGGAGACCGCCCAGTTTCTGGGCCTGCGCACCGAGGCTACCCTGCGTTTCGAGAAGGGACTTAGGCCGGAACTGGCTCCCATCGCCCTGCGCCGGGCCACCGGGCTGATTCAGGAGGTCGCCGGCGGCACCGTGGCGCCAGGCATCATTGATATCGTTTCTGATGCGGGCATCGACGCCCCGGTAGTGCCCCTGACCAGCGCCAAGATCAAGCGCATGCTGGGAATGGACGTGGAACCGAAGCAGGTGCTAGAGGTCCTGGACAGTCTGGGATTCACCTGGGAGTCGACAGGCGAGGGCGATCTTAAAGTCACCGTTCCCTACTGGCGTAACGACGTGAATATCGAAGAGGACCTGGTTGAAGAGGTCGTGCGGACCATCGGCTACGATAAAGTCCCGACCACGATGCTCTCCAGTCCCATACCCTTCCAACAGCCAGTGCCCATCATGGACCTACGCGACCAGATCAGAGATTACCTGGCTTCCGCTGGCGTCCAAGAGGTGATCAACTATCCGTTGGTGACGCTTCAGCAGTTGGAGCAGGTGGAGCACCTCGATCCAGACGCCCTGCCTTTGAGGGTGGCCAACCCGATGAGCGCCGACCGTGAATATCTCCGCACCACGCTGCGGGCCAGCCTGCTTGCTACGCTGGCGTCGAACCAGGGCAATGGTTCTGGGCCGTTCCGTATCTTTGAGGCCGGACGAGTCTTTTGGCCTCGCGCCGGTGACTTACCCGAGGAACGGGAGACTGTTGCCGGGGTATTGGCCGGGCTGCGTCATGAGACATCGTGGTTGGAAAATGATAGTCTGCTGGACTTCTATGACGCCAAGGGCGTTGTGGAGCTTATCCTGGGACGACTGGGCGTCAACGCCACCTATGAGCCTTTTAATGACCCGGCGTTCCATCCGGGACGCTGCGCCGTGGTCAAGGTTGCAGATGCGGTATTGGGCATGGTCGGCGAAGTTCACCCGGTGGTCATGGAGCGGCTGGGGCTGGAATCGCCGCAGGTGGCGGCATTCGAACTGTTCTTGGAGCCGATACTTGCCGCCCTGCCGGAATCGCAGCGGCAGTTCGAGCCGTTGCCCAGGTACCCGTCCGCCACGCGGGACTTGGCACTGGTGATGCCGTCCGACGTGGACGCCGGCCAGGTGACCAGGTTGATCATGCGGCACCGGGGGATCGACCGCGCGGAATTGTTCGATATCTACGCCGGCGAAAATATATCCGAAGGAACCAAGTCGCTGGCATTTCACGTATACTTTCAAGCTAGAGACCGGACACTGACCAACGAAGAGGTCAACCGCTCATTGGACGGGCTCTTAAAGACACTGGAACGGGAATTAAAGGTAACTTTGAGGGCTTAGTTGCCCTGATAGCCAAAGGCATATGACGAGTCACAATCACGGTCAACATCACGACGCCGGACACTCCCACGGGCACGGCCATGTGGACGAAGACATGCTCAGTGTTGAGCAGGCCTACGCGCGCGTGATGGCCAGTTTCCAGACCTTGGAAGCTGAGGAAAAACCCCTGCTTGAATCCATCGGACAGGTGCTTGCGGAAGACATTAAATCGCCGCTTGCCCTGCCGCCTCTGGCCAACTCAGGCATGGACGGGTACGCCCTGCTCCATAGCGACATCGTAGGCGCGTCGCACGAGAACCCCAGCAACCTGGAAGTGATTGGAATAGTCGCGGCCGGCCACCTGCCCGATAAGAAGGTCGTCCCAGGCACGGCCATCCGAATCATGACTGGAGCGCCGGTGCCCGACGGCGCCGACACGGTTGTGCCATTTGAAGAGACCGACGAGGTCGAACGCAAACGCGAGGGCAAACCTTTAAATCAGGTTGCCATCTTTGCCGACATGCCCACGGGCTGCAATGTTCGTCCTGCTGGGGAAGACATAAGTTCAGGGCAATTGGTGCTGGAGAAAGGGACCGTGGTGCGGGCCGCTGAAGTGGGCGTGATCGCCTCTCTTGGAATGGACACGGTCAAGGTCATACGCCGTCCGGTGGTGGCGGTCCTGGCCACAGGTGACGAACTGGAACATACCGGCACCCCATTGACCGGTGGCAAGATATACGATTCCAACAGTTTCAGTGTTGCGGCGTCGATCGTCGCCGGCGGCGGAGTCCCCAAGATACTGGGCATCGCCCGGGACAACCTGGAAGACCTGAACGCCAAGCTGGAAGCAACTGCCGGCGCAGACATGGTGGTCACATCGGCAGGCGTCTCCAAGGGCGACTATGATATTGTGAAAGATGTGCTCAACGAAAGGGGCGAGATGAACTTCTGGTCAGTGCGTATGCGCCCGGCCAAACCCCTGGCATTTGGGCACCTGACCAGTCCCGGCGGCAAGAACATCCCTCTCCTAGGCCTGCCTGGTAACCCGGTCAGCGCTATGGTGGCCTTTGAGATGTTCGCCCGCCCAGCCATCCGAACCATGCTCGGAAAGGTTAATATGTCTCGTCCCATGGTTGAGGGCGTGTTAACCGGCCCGATACGAAACGAGGATGGACGCCGGGTATATGCTAGGGTGGAAGTTGAATTAAAAGACGGGCAGTACCAAGCTACGCCCACCGGGCCACAAGGCTCTAATATCCTGACATCCATGTCTAAGGCCAACGGACTGGCCATCTGCCCGGAGGACGAGCTGGGCAAGGATGCAGGCGACCAGGTACAAATCATCATGTTGGATTGGAACGAAGAGGTGCAGATATGACAACGCAAGAACCTAACGCCGAGGAACTGGCTGAAGATTCACCTGTAGAAACGGCTATAGAGGCAGTTGAAGAAGAACCGGAAAGGGAGAACCCTCTCTACCTGATCAGCGTTGACCGGTTGGCAAAACTGGAACGCTCCCCGATTCACTTGGTGGCCGGAAGATTGGCTGCAAACAGCCCATCAAAGTCGAAGTCGATCGGTGAACTTGGCGATGTGAAGAGCCTGATTCGCGAGATCTCCCAGAATTATAAGAACGACGCCAGTTTCATCAGGTCCGACATGCCGGTACAAGAGATTGTGTTCCGGACGCTATTGGCCCGCAACAACCGGCCGATGTCGTTGGTCGACTTGCATTATGAGCTCACGGAAAAATGGGCCACACCGATCCGGCCGATCGTCATTACGGAAGAGCGGCTGCTACGCATCTTGGATAACGACTCCTACTACGGTTTCGCCCGGAAGTAAAATTTAGCCAAGCGATTCCCGGCTTGCCGGACGGCACGAACTAGGCACAAAAAAATCGGAGTGTTTTAACACTCCGGTTTTTTTGTGATCTCGATAAAGAGGGGTCTAGACTGCGGCCAATTGTTCCTTGGCCAGATCGACCAGCTTGTTGAAGCCGGCGATGTCGAATACGGCCATGTCGGCCATGATCTTCCGGTCTAGCTCCACTCCGGCCAACTTCAGGCCGTGCATGAACTGGCTGTATGTGACACCCTGATCACGGGCACCTGCGCCGATGCGGATAATCCACAGACGGCGGAATTCGCCTTTGCGTTCGCGGCGGTGCCGGTATGAGTAGGCCCAGGCGTGCATGACGGCTTCATGAGCCCACTTGTAGCTGCGGGAAGAAGCGCCAGTATAGCCTTTGGCGGCCTTTAGTATCTTCTTATGGCGGGCGTGCTTAGTGACGCCACGTTTAACTCTAGCCAAGGGATGGTCTCCGTGTGTAGTTGATTAGGTCCGAAGTTAAGCAGATCCGATAATTGGGTTGGGTACCAGACTACGCGTAGGGAAGCATCCTGTGCAGACGCTTGTAGTCCGCGCCGTCCACTGACAGCTTATCGGCGTACTTTCTAGTCACTTTGGTAGGCTTCTTGCGCCTAAGGTGGCTGCTCATGCGCTTGCGGCGCATCAGCTTGCCGGTGCCTGTTACGTGTATTCGGGCCTTGGCCCCTTTGTGTGTTTTAAGTTTTGGCATCAGCCAGTTCTTCTACTTGATCCTGATTTTTATCGTCTGGCCCTTCTTCCCCGCCCTTTTCGGTCTTCACCAGGGCTGGAATCAGCACCATGGACAACGCCCTGCCTTCCATGGCCGGTGGGCGTTCCAGTCGTACTTCGTCTTTTAATTCGTCTGCCACCCGCTTGAGGACCGATAGCCCCAGTTGCTGGTGGGCAGCTTCCCGGCCGCGGAAACGGACGGTTAGCTTGACCTTGGACCCTTCGCTGATGAACTCGCGAATCTTGCGAGTCTTGGCTTCTAGGTCATGACTCCCGATGTTGGGCCGGAAACGAACCTCTTTTTGCTCGGTGCTTCTCTGGCCTTTCTTGGACTCGCGTTCTTTCTTGGAAGTTAAATAGAGGAGTTTGCCGTAGTCCAGTAGCCTGCAGACAGGAGGTTCTGAGTTGGGAGCCACCTCGACCAGGTCCACAACGGCGTCGCGCGCCAGTTGAAGCGCACGTGCGACGTCCATCACACCGAGCTGTTCCCCGTCATCCCCGATGACTCTAACCTGGGGGCTGTTGATCCGCTCGTTGATCCGATATTGTCTAGCTATGCTCTGGTACCTCCGATAAAATCCTCGTTAATTACGTGAAAGATAGGTCGATTCACTCTAGCATACCCCCTATGTGACGTCAAACAAAATCCGCCATGTCACCCGCCAGCCTACGGTGTGCGTCCGTAGCGTTGCAGCAGACGGTAAATGACCCCCGCGCCAAAGTTGATGGCGTCCACCGGCACACGCTCGTTGGGGCCATGGATGCCAGCGGCGAAATCCAGCGACTCTGGCAGTATCATCGGCAAGAATCCGTAAGTTTGTATGCCAAGCCGCGCAAATAGTCGGCCGTCGGTGGCTGCAGGCATGAGCATGGGCACCGGGATGCCGGCCGGGTCGCCCTCCTGCAGGACGCTGCTTAAGGTATCAAATAAGCCCATGTCGGGCTGCTTGGGTCCGGAATCGTGGCTCAGGACCTCATATTCGACGTTTGGGACGTCTCCGGTTATGCCGATCAATTCCGACACCAGTTGCTCGGGGGTGAAGTTGGGCAGCAGCCGGCCGTCCAAGTCGACGGATACCTCGCCAGGCACGACGTTTATCTGCTGTCCGCCCCGGACGATGGTCGGGTTCACTGCGTTTCGGAACAGTGGCGCAAATGTCCGGCCCTTGGCTCCCAGCAGCTTCAACGCTACGGCGGTTAAGCGTGGGTTGAGCAGAGCAGATATGCCGACTCGGGCAGTTGGCGGCAGGTGTTTTCCGATGGCCTGAAACATCAGGCGGGCTTCGGGCGTCACGTGGACGGGCAGCTTGCGGGACCGGAGCCGTTCCAAGAACACGCCCAGGCTGGACATGGGATTTTCCTGTTGGGTCAACGAGGCATGTCCGCCCTTGCCCCGAAAAGTGACCCGAAGGTGACAGACTTGCTTCTCGGCGACCATGATCGGGTAGAACCGTCGTTGGCCCATGTTGAAGCTGAAACCGCCAAACTCGCCGACGGCATACCTGACGCCCTGGAATTGTTCCGCGTGCTCCTCCACCAGGAACCGCGCGCCGTGGTCGCCGCCAGCTTCTTCGTCACAGACCAACGCCAGGACTATGTCTCCGGCAGGAGTGAGTCTTTCGGCCTTGGCCCGTAGCATGGCGTAGAGCATCATGGCGATGCCGCCCTTCATGTCAAGCGAGCCTCGACCCCATAGATAGCCATCGACCAGTTCGCCACCGAATGGTGAGTGTTCCCAGAGAGTTGGGTCGGCAGGCACCACATCGATATGGCCCTGGAACAAAAGGGGTGGAGCGCTGCCGTCACCGGCCAGACGGGCGATCAGGTTGGGACGGTCGGGTGTTTTGGCGAAGACCTGATTGGGGATGCCCGCATCGTCCAGCAGCAATTTGATGTACTGGATGCACTGGGCTTCGTTGCCCGGCGGGTTGGTGGTGTCGAACTGCACTAGCCGTTGGGTCAGCGCAACGGGGTCTGGATAGGTGGGGTCAGTAGAGGTAGACACGATATACCGGCCGGCTGCGCCGCTTGCGATTACTCGTCAGACGGGTCGTCGTCGAAGTCCAAGTCGTCGAGGTTCAGGTCACTCTCAAGGTCGATGTTTGAGCCCAAGCCCTGCAGAAATTCTTCGACCATCGGTGAGAGAGGAGAGGATGAATCGCCGTCTCCTTCCCCATTCTCACGATCATACCGCTCTTCAAGCCGCTCCAAGAGGCCGGAGACCTCGGAGGTGTCTGAGACGATGTTTTGCAGTGACGCGTATTGCTGCCTTCCCCGTTCCGAGTCTGCCAGGCGGCTGGGAAGCCCGTATAGGGTGCACAGGATCTGCATCAACCGGGCGGTGCCGGTGAAGTCCTCTTCAACCTGGAAGTATTGGGGCAGATGCACCACAAAGATACGGGTATCGATGCCCGCGTCTTCGAGGGTGTTTGAGATCAAATAGGTGATGGTGGTGGGCCCTTCGTAATCGCTGGGGCGCACGCCAACGAGCTTATACTCATCTTCGTTTTCGGGGTTCGGCGTGCCGCCGGACACCAAAAGTTGGCGCGTGTGGGGCACCATGTCGTACATTGCGCCGATCATCGAGTATCGCTTCACGCCGAAATACTTGAGGACTTCGATGATGGAGTCCGTGTAGTCCTCTCCATAGAGGTGTGGTTCCAGCAGGTGTAGGGTGATGAGGTCGGGGCCCTGTTCCCGGACGCAGGCGCTGATGGTCGTGGACGGGATGCTGTATTCCCGCACACCCTGTTTCAAGATCGACTTGGGCCGGTAGCGCGTGAAGTCGTAATAGCGCCCGGGTTTAACCAAACGGCCAATCTCTTTGGACTCAAGGTGGCGTTCCAAGCGTCTCATGGTCAGGGTTCCGACGTTTCCCACGTCGATCCACGGCCTTAAAACCGCCAGTACATGGGGGTCTTTAAGCTCTGGTAGAGGCTCTTGGAATTCAAAATCACCGATGCGCATGTCCCTAGTTTGACAGTGGACATTTGGATTTACAAGGGCAGACTATTCGTCCTACGAGGATTTTCATCCTGGGGCTGGACCGCCTGCGGCTGAGTGTGCGGTAAACCTGAATTTTGATATCATACGTAGCTAGATATTGAGGCTGAAGCAGACCTGGACCCGGCGTTCACTTAACTTGTTGCAGCGCCGTACCGTTATAGGGTGAGGGTCCAGATATCAGCCTCTTAAGAAAAGCGAAGAAGGGCGAATGCCGACGATCTACCCTGTAATTTTGACTGCCATCGTAGCCACCTTTCTGATCGCTGCCTGCGGCGGGGGTGCGGCGTCGCCCACCGTCGAGACCAGTGAAGAAGCCGGTGCGACCGAACAGGCTGCTGCATCCCAAGAATCCCGGGAACTGCCTCTTTGGCGGTATGTGAATAGCGGCTGGGTATCGCCTCTGAACGAACAGTCGGCCAATGCTTTTTCCCGGGAGCTACGGGCCGCTGTGATCACGTCGACCCAAGAGATGGAGGATTTTAACCGTAGTGTGATCAGCAAGCGAATAAAAGGGACGGGGGTGACTTTGAGCCGAGCTGAATTTCCCGGCTCAGTGGTCCTGGTGGCCTATCTGCTCTGGCTGCCGGTACAGGGCGACCCGTTGTCAGTCGTTGGCATGAAGATAGATGGGGACCAGGTGGTGGTTGACCTGGAGCTCGATGAGGATTCACAGGGCCGGGAATACCCCTATCTGTTTGCTCCAATGACCATGGTGACGGTGGACCGGGACAAATTTCCCGCTGAAGGGCCGGTGTCGTTCTCATTCCGGCTAGGTGATGAAGTCCAGCTAATGGTCACTGACAACCTACGCTAGAAACAAATAATACTACCGAGAGCTAGATCGACAAAGGGCGTCCCGATTCAATCGGGACGCCCTTCCTTCTTGCAGAACGGCCTGGTAGCTGTTTAGGTTTTCGCTACTCAGGTATCTCGGCGACCATGCCTTCGCCCAGTTCCACGTCCAGCGTGGCGAGAACCTGGGCCACCAGCATGTAATGGCCGACCAGCACGGCCAGGTGCAGGGTGTCCTGCTCGCCGAAGCGGTCTACCAGGGCCTTATAGGTGGCGTTGCTGACTTTGTGCTTCTGCAGCATCTCTTTGACGTAGCCCACGAGCAGAGCCTCGTCGCCCGAAAGTCCGGCGGGCGCGGTGCCGTCGGCAACCGCCTTGATGGTCGCGTCGGAAACGCCGGCGGCGCGGGCCAGTTTGGCGTGAGCGGAGAACTCATACTGGGACTCCATCTCCTTGGCCGTGGCGATGATCACCGTCTCTTTCAGGTTCTCGGGGATGCCGAATTCATAACGGACGAAGGCCCCGGTGTCGGCCACGCGGGCGGCCAGCTTTGGGCTGTGTAGCAGCACTCCGTAAGGGCCGCGGATGCTGCCTCGGGTGCCGACTATGGAGTCGAAATACTGATGGTCTTCCGCGGCCAGTTGGTCGCGGGTTACAGGTGATAATCTAGCCATTGTTTTCTCCTTTTTGGGGTTGGTTTATGACAGGTTGAGGGGTTGCCCCCATCTCCGACGGAGCGCCGCTCCTTTAATTCTAGGCGGTGGGGATGGGCTGGCCTGGGATGTTTACTTTCACGGAGCACAGTTGGTTGCGGCTGGTGAAGTAAAGGGTCTTCATGTCGTCGCCGCCGAAGGCCAGGTTAGTGGTGGCGGTGTAGCCGTGGTTGATCAGCCCCAGTTTCTTGCCGGTGGCGTCGAAGATGTACAGGCCGCCGGAGCCGCCGGTGTAGATGTTGCCTTCTATATCGACCTTCATGCCGTCGGGCACGCCAGGTTCGTCACCGGTTACATCGATCAACACTTTGTCGCTCTGCTTGGCCAGGGTGCCATTGGGCATGACCTCGAAGGAACGGATGTGGCCCCTACGGGAGTCGTTGATGTAAAGGATGCTCTCATCGGGCGAGAACATCAGCCCGTTGGGGACGACGAAATCGCCGATCAACAAGGTCATGGTCCCGAGGTCAGCGCTGACCCGGTAGACGCCGGAGAAGGTCAGGTCCCATTGTTCTGCGGGTAGGGGACTGGTCCAGGGGTCGGTGAAGTAGATGCTGCCGTCCGACTTCACAATAACGTCATTGGGGCGGTTCAACCGGCGTCCCTGGAAGCTGTTGGCGATGACTGTGGTGCTGCCGTCAGCCTCCTGACGAGCGACGCGCCGGCTGTCGTGCTCTGCGGAGAGCAGGCGGCCCTGCAGATCGCGGGTCAGGCCGTTGGCGCGGTTGGTGGGCTCTTGGAAGACAACGGTGTCTCCGCCGGGAGTGTGCTTCATCCGCTTGTTGTTGTGGATGTCGCTAAATAGTAGGTAGCCGCCCTCTTTCCACCAGAGCGGGCCTTCAGCCGGGCCCTGGTCTCCGCCGAACCCATCGGCAAGTTCCAGAACCGGCTCGTCAGTGGATATGATCTTGGACAGTTCCGGGGCAAACTGTTCTATCGGCATGTCCCCTCCTCGTGCATCAAGTTTTTGGGTGTTCGTTAACAGATGGTCTGAAATACGTGGGGAATTATAGTACGAATCGAACCCGTGCGTGCTGGCCTGCCTGGCTCGGCCATCGCGCCAGCTTGACTGGCCTTGTTGTGTGGATTATTCTGCCCCTAATCTGGCGGACGCCTCCAACGGGCGGAAGCCGCATTCGATCTAGTTACGGAGGCGCACCATGGCTTTGAGCCTGAACCACGTCCATTTAAAGACCACGGACCCCCAGAAAACCGCAAAGTTTTATATCGACACTCTGGGCGCAACCAAAGTTGAAGACATCGGAGACATCGGAGTGCGCTTGGACCTCCACGGACTGACGTTGAATGTCACCAATCACATCACGACTCAGACCAGAGTCCAGAAGTACGGGATCGAACACATCGCCATCGATGCCGACGATATCCAGGGATTGATCGACAGCCTGAAAGCCAACGGCGCCAAGATATTGGAAGAGACAAGTATCAGTGGTGACCGCCGGGTGGTGTTCTTCGAGGGCCCAGACGGTGTGCAGCTCGAGTTCATAGAAAGAAAATAAACGGGCGATTAGATAAACAGAACCACAGAGAGGAAGAACTTGATTTACGAACAACGGATATATATAGCAGTGCCTGGCAAACTGCCGGCGATCAACGCCCGATTTGCCAATCACACTATCGGCTTCTTCAACGAATTCGACATCGGCATGGTTGGTTTTTGGAACGACGACATCGGCGCCAGCAACCAACTGACCTACATCCTCAGCTTCGACAGCATGGCCGACCGGGAGAAGAAGTGGGCCGCATTCGGCGCACACAAACCCTGGCAAGAAGTTAGGGCAGAGACTGAAAAGGGCGGGCCGCTGGTGTCACAGGTGATCAACTCGTTCATGAGTCTGACCCCCTACTCGCCGCAGCCGTCTTTCAAGACCACGCTGCACGAGAAGCGGGTCTATGAGGCGATGCCCGGCAAATTGCCTGACCTGCACAACCGGTTCTCCAACCACACCATGGGCCTGTTCGAGAAGCATGGCATCGAGAACATAGCCTATTGGACCGAGGATGTGGGCACGAGCAACCGCCTGGTCTACCTACTCGGCTACCCTGACCTGGCGGGCAGGGAAAAGGGCTGGACTGGTTTCCAGTCTGATCCTGAATGGCAGACGGCCAGGGCTGCCTCTGAAGAGAACGGGGCGCTTGTGCGGGTGTCCAAGCACTCCATACTTCGACTCACCGACTACTCACCCCGGTAGAACCGCCACTTGCTTGAGTAACTGCGTCGGCCTGGTCCTATTTGGGTCCGGGCCGATGTGAGTTTTCGGGAGCATGATCCAGAAAATAGAGGACTGATCAACGTGGACGTAGAAAAGATACGAAGCCAGATTCCAGTGTTAGCGCATACGGCCTACATGAACACCGGGTGGTCGGGGCCTTCGCCTCGGCAGGTGGCCCAAGCCATGAAGGACCGCATCGACTTGGAGCTGGAACAGGGGTCGACCACCGCCGGCGTCTACGAGTCGGGCAAAGAGATTCAAGCCCAGGCCCGTGAGGCAGCGGCCCGCGTTTTCAACGCCTCTGTGGATGAGGTGCTGGTCACCCGTAACACCACGGAAGGATTAAACATAGTCCTCAGCGGTATGGACTGGAACCAGGGTGATGAGATCGTGACCTGCAACCTGGAGCATGGCTCGGTTGTTGTGCCCAGTCAGTTACTTGGCCAGCGCTACGGGGTGGTGGTCAAGATCGTCGAGCTAGACCCCCACGACCCCCGGGAAACTATCTTGGCCAAGATCGAAGCGGCATTCACCCCCAAGACGCGCATGGTCTTCATCAGCCACATAGAGTACTCCACCGGGCTACGAATGCCTGCCGAAGAGATTAGACAGTTGACCAAGGACAAAGGGATACTGTTCATGCTGGACGGTGCCCAGTCCGGCGGCCATATCGCTTTGGACATGGCCCGTTCCGAGTTTGACTTCTACTCCATACCCGGCCAGAAGTGGCTGCTGGGGTACGAAGGGACCGGGGCGCTGTTCATCCGCAAGGACCACCTGGAGCGCATCCACCCGGCCCACACCGGAGGCCGCGCGGTGGTGGCCCCATTTGACGTTCACACCTTCCGGCCGGTGCCCGATTCCATGGAGAAATTCCTAGGCGGGTCCACCAGCGTGCCGTTGCAGGCAGCTTTCTTGGAGGCCGTGAAGTTCGTGGAAGAGACCGGCATCCAGAACATCGAGGAGCGGAACCTGGACCTGGCCGACTCTGCCAAAGCCAAACTTGCAGAGATTCCGGGCGTAACGGTGATCTCGCCCTCGGAGCGGCGAGACTCATCCGGTCTGGTTGCTTTCGCGGTCGAGGGCCAAGCCCCGATATCGGTGGTCAACCATCTCTGGGAGAACCACCAGATGGTAGTGCGGCAGGTCAGCTATCCGGCTGCGGTCCGCGTTTCGCTTCATTTCTTCAACACCGAAGAGGAAGTCGACCGCCTGGCCGGTGGCGTCCGCGAACTGGCTTAATCACTCCCCTAGCAAGTTAATGCGCCGTAAGACCACTTCTTGCGGCGCTGTTCTTTCCCCGTGATTCAACTACCGGTGAATCCCCTGTCCGCCTCCCCATTTCCCCCTGTGGCAAAAAGCTCTTTTCAGCAGGCCGTTTGGGCTAACTATGGAGTACATAAGGCCCTATTGGCTCTTCGGGCGATAAGAGAACATGTCATTGGAAACTTGGGAGGAGGTATCCGACATGTACAAAAAGATTCTGGTGCCCCTGGATGGTTCGAAGACGGCCGAGACAGTGCTGCCGAACGTGGTGAGGTTGGCCCGGGAATCTAAGGCCAAAGTGGTTTTGTTCTCTGTGGACGCTCCAGAAGTGGCCACCGGGTCCGGCAAATCTCGCCGCGAGAGTATGCGCAATGCTCCAGCGACCCTCGATAAGCCGGATGCGGCGATGAAAGCTTATATGGACAGCGCGACCAGCATGTTGGCTGGGATGGGCGTCGAGGCGACAACCGTCATGGCCAGCGGCGACGCTGCAACGGAGATATTGGCCTACGCGGCGGCTAATGACTGCGACCTGATTGCCATGTCCACTCGCGGCCGTTCTGCCCTGAAGCGTGGTTTGATGGGCAGCGTGACCGACGCGGTAGTGCGGGCTTCCAACGTGCCGGTGCTGGCAGTGGGCCCCCACAGCGTGGAAGGCAAAGACCTGGACGGCGCCATCCGCAGCGTGGCCGTGCCACTGGACGGCTCACTGAGGGCGGAGACAGTCCTGCCGCATGTTGAGAAGTTGGCAGAGTTGTTGTCCCTTGAAGTGGTTTTGCTTCGAGTTGTCCGGATGGTCCCGTGGGCCTATGGCGCACACGAACGAGTGCCCATGGACACCACCGAGATTGAAGAGGCCCTGGAAGTTGAAGCCAAGGAATACCTGGACGTTGTGAAGGCGAGGCTCACGGCCAAGGGCATCCGTTGCCGAGTCGAAGTGCTACACGGCGTGCCCTGGGACAAGATCGTGACCTTCGCCGGGAAGACCAACGATACGATGGTGGCTATCTCGACCCATGGCCGATCGGGAATCACCAGGCTGGTCATGGGCAGCGTAGCCGACATGCTGATCAGGTCTCTGGAGACGCCGGTACTGGTTGTCCGGCCTCCATAGTCCACCTCCAGGGTTCCCAGAATGGCCCCGGGCCAAGTCGGCCGATCCCAAGCAGGCTGGCGCTCCCTCGAGATTCGGTGAGGGCTCGGGGCCGGGCCGGGATGCGATGTGACATACGGCCTATCCGCTGGGCGACCTTTGGCCCTGATCGACGCTGGCTGCGGGCGTTAGAGTGGGCAGTCAAACACCTAGCGTTGTCAGACAATTTTGGTTTTTTGGGCGCCAAGCCGGGATTTGCGTATCTCCGGGCAGGGCGCGTAGGCAAAGCGTTGTTTTCGCGCTGTCTTTCCTCCCAAGGACGGGGTGCGAAGGAACGCTGTAGGTTGGAGACCTCGCCGCCGGGGGTATTGGTGGGGTCTCCACTTTTTATGTCCGGGTTTGAATCGCCTGGCATTTCGTGGACAAAGGCTCACGGCTGGGGTTAACATCTTGTCCAAGCTGAGCAGCCAGACACCGGGCGCGACTAGCCCGACTGTCCCTCGGCACCACGCGTGGAGCTTCCCTCGGCATGGACGACTCGGAAAGAGAAGCAGTTTTCTTCATCGCAGATATCTCCGGCTACACGAAGTTCGTATTTGCGAATGAGAAAGAAGTTTCCCATAGCCAGATGGTGATTCGGGAGATCATCACCACGCTGATGGACCGAGTGGTCGTCCCGCTGAAACTGGTGAGGATCGAGGGCGACGCCATATTTCTCTATGTCTTGAAGGACGATCCCGAGCATCCTTGGGAACAGGTGTCCAAGACACTGGCGTACGACGTGGCGGGTTTCTTCCAGGTCTTCTCCCACAAGTTGTCCGAGCTGATGATTCACAAGGTCTGCAATTGCAACGCCTGCATCAACATCGAGCAATTGAAGCTAAAGGTAGTTGCTCACAGCGGCACGGCGGCTTTTTATCAACTTGGAGAACATCAGGAGTTGACCGGTCTCAGCCCCATAATTATCCACCGCCTGATGAAAAACTCGGTCCAATCCTCTGAATACATGCTGTTTACCGAGTCGGCTTACCAGGATCTAGCCCCGTTGGATTGGGAAGTGGACGAAGGGTTAGAAGAGTACGACGATATAGGTAGCATCAAAACGTACGTCCACTATCCGCCGGAGCCAGAACCGTTTGTTCTGTCCCCCGATGCCAAACCACCTGCTGTTTTCATAGATACCCTGCGCAGTGAAGTGTCCAAGGAATATTGCCAGGTGGCGCAGAACCCGGAATTGGGCTTCCATTTTCATACCGGTAGGCGTCTAACAGCCCTGTTGGAGTATCAGGACCACTGGCTGGAGGGGCTGCCAGAAGAGGCTATCGAGTCATTTGCCGGGACCGGTAACCCATTCATGTTGGGAGATATCCTGCCAGACGAAAGAGTGGTCGACGCGGGATGTGGCGCCGGACTGGACTGCATCACCGCCGCCAAGATGGCCGGACCGGGCGGAGAGATCATTGGCATCGACATGACCCAGGAGATGGTCGACAAAGCCATAAATAACGCCAAAGTCACCGGCGTAACGAACGCATCTTTTCAGCAGGGCCTCTTTGAA
>CAVOAA010000031.1:0-21591 GCA_963693555.1 Dehalococcoidia bacterium
GTAGGGTATCAGAAGGGTCTATCAAGTGATTCCCTGACTCCCAACGAGAGCGCAGTAACAGTCGTCGGCCAGCCAAGTTTGGCGGTTCCTTCGCTTTGCTCAGGGTGGCCGATGCACGGGTGTCTTTGGCAGCAACTCGTTAGCGAAAAAAAGAGAGCGGTGGCTATAGCCACCGCTCTCTTTTAGAAATCCGAATCTACGTGAGCTAGCTTACGTGCTGCTCACGGTTGAGCATCTCTTTGGCCTCTTCACCCACATTGGCTTCCATACAGTCGCGCAACGTTGAGTAGACCGACTTATTCAGAGCGCCCATCATCCACGCCTCGTAGTCGGCGTCGGTCTGATAGGTGTTCTTCAGGGCAACCAAGCGCTGCAACAGGCTCAAATAATGATACTGAAGTGGCGTCAGGTCCTTGTCGATACCCGCCAATCGCCAATCGTTGTCAGCGACGGGTGGGTCCATTTCAGAGTCCAATGCCGGCATTACCTCTTCGGTATTGTCGTTGCCTAAGACCTCTGGGTCTGCTTGTTCTTGTCCGCTCATGCTACCTCCATCGGCCTTTGCCTTTGGTTTACCAAAGACAGGTCAAATCGGGGTGTCTATCCAGTAATTTAAGGAGTCCGAGCCTTCGCTTTGATTATAGCAGACTGGTTTCCTTAAAGACCATAATATAGATGCCGCTTTGTTATGTTCGCTGTATATTCAGGCGGGTTTCAGCCGAAATTCCAACCTGTTTATTACTTAGATTCTCAACCACGTCAGATACTACGGTCAAACCGCAGTTCTAGACCTCTCTAAATTCGCCTTCGACAGTGCCCTCGTCGTCCGACGAATCTTCGGAAGAACCATCCGAGGAGCCATCGGTTCCAGCCCCATCATCGGGGCCTTGGCCGCCGTCTTCAGTGGTCGCACTCTGGCTATACACCACTTCGCCCAGGCGTTGCAAGGCGCTGTTTAGCTCAGTCGTGGCGGTTTGCATCTCCGCGACGTTGTTGCTGGCGATGGCTGCCTTCAGTGCGTCGATCTTCTCCTGGACCTCTGTCTTGAGTTCCTCAGGCACCTTCTCCGCGTTGTCCACCAACAGTTTCTCGCTGCTGAACACCAGGGAGTCGGCCTGGTTTCGGGTCTCAACCTCGGCACGGCGGACCTTGTCTGCTTCCTCGTTCTCCGCAGCCTCGTTGACCATGCGCTCGATGTCATCTTTTTCCAGGCCGGAACCTGATTGGATGACGATCTTCTGTTCTTTGCCAGTTCCCTTATCCTGGGCCGATACGCTCAGGATACCGTTGGCGTCGATGTCGAAGGTGACCTCGATCTGCGGTATGCCCCGGGGCGCGGGCAGCAGACCGTCGAGCATGAACCGCCCGATGGACTTGTTATCCGATGCCATGGAGCGTTCGCCCTGGAGGACGTGGATGTCCACGGTGGTCTGGTTCTCAGCAGCCGTGGTGAAGTTTTCGTTCTTCTTGGTCGGAATAGTCGTGTTCCGGGAGATGAGCGTGGTCATCACACTGCCCAGAGTCTCCAGGCCCAGTGTCAACGGTGTGACGTCCAGTAGGACTATGTCGTCCACCTCACCAGCCAGCACGCCAGCCTGGATGGCGGCGCCCATGGCTACGGCTTCGTCCGGGTTCACGTTCCGGTTTGGCTCTTTGCCGAAGACCTGCTTGACCTTTTCTTGCACGGCCGGCATTCGGCTCATGCCGCCGACCATGATCACTTCGTCGATGGCGCTGGTGGCCAGACCAGAGTCAGTCAACGCCTGCTGACAGGGGCCCTCAGTGCGGTCAACCAGGCCAGAGACTAATTGTTCCAGCTTAGCGCGGCTCAGCGTCTTGACCATGTGTTGTGGGCCGCTGGCGTCCGCCGTGATGAACGGCAGATTGACCTCAGTCTCAAGCACGGTTGACAGCTCTACCTTGGCTCGTTCCGCAGCGTCGCGCAGGCGCTGTAGGGCCATACGGTCAGCGGCCAAGTCAATGCCGGTCTCCTGTTTGAAGTCGTCGATCATCCACTCGAGGATCAGCTGGTCGAAGTCGTCGCCGCCCAAGAACGTATCGCCGTTGGTCGATTTTACTTCGAACACGCCGTCACCCATCTGGAGGATGGTGATGTCGAAGGTGCCGCCACCCAGGTCGAATACCGCAATCGTGGCATCTTCCTTGGTCTTGTCCAGCCCGTAGGCCAGAGAAGAGGCTGTGGGCTCGTTTATGATGCGCAGCACTTCCAGACCGGCAATCGTGCCGGCGTCCTTGGTTGCCTGGCGCTGAGCGTCATTGAAGTAAGCGGGTACGGTGATCACGGCCTGGGTGATCTTCTCGCCCAATTTGGCTTCGGCGTCCTGTTTGATCTTCTGCAAAACGAAAGAAGATATCTGGGGCGGTGCGTGGGCTTCGTCGCCCAACTGGACCATGGCGTCGCCAGTCGGGCCGGCCACGATCTTGTAGGGCAGCTTGGACATGGCGTTCTGAATCTCCGGGTCTTTGAACTGCCGTCCCATGAGCCGCTTCACAGAGAAGAGGGTGTTCTCGGGGTTGGTTACGGCCTGGCGCTTGGCAACCTGGCCGACATAACGTTCTCCGGTTTTGGTGTTCAGAGCCACGACGGACGGGGTGATGCGCCCACCTTCTGCGTTCTCCACGACCACGGGTTCGCCGGCTTCGATGATCGCCGCGACCGAGTTGGTTGTTCCGAGGTCGATTCCCAGGACTTTAGCCATTTGGTTTCTCCTAACTTCTCACACGCTGGTGACTGTATAGATACTATGAATAGATGCCGAAAAATGATTGCTGGTTCGGTTCTTTTATTTATCTTTGGGGGCCATCGCCACCATTACTTGGGCGGGGCGGATGACCCGGTCATGCAGCCGGAATCCCGGCCGGATTATCTCTGTGATGTAGCCAGACTCAACTTCGGTTGTCTCTTCGGTGCCAACGGCTTCGTGTTCCAGCGGGTTGAACATCAGCCCTATGGCTTCGATGGCCGCGATGCCCTCGGATTCTAGCACGCCGGTCAGCTTACGCTGAATCAGCTTGATCCCCTCGAGCAGAGACTCGTTAGAGCTTTCCTGCCTTTCGTTGTTGGCCTCGGTGTGAGTGATGGCCAGTTCTAATTCCTCGAGGACCGGTAAAATGTTCCCGATCAACCGGCCGTTGGAGTACTTCGCATGGTTGATGCGTTCCTCGTCCGTCCGGCGCTTGAAGTTGACCATCTCAGCCTGGGCCCGCTGGGCGGTGTCCAGGTTGCCGGCGGCTTCCTTCTGTGCCAGGTCGAGACTGGACTTAAGCGTGCTGACCTGTTCTTCCAAAGGCAGGCTATCCAGGTCAACCCCGGCGTTTGCCAGGAGGTCTTCCAGTTCTTGTTCCAGCCCGGTCGGTTCGCTGGAATTCTCGGGCTGGCCTTCAGTTTCTTCCTCGGGCTGGCCTTCTGATTCGTTAGATCCTGTCGCCATTAAGGCATTCCTTTAAGTCCGATTGGTAATTCCGATTGGTAAGTCTGATTGGGTAAGGGTTACGAAAGCCGTGGCTACCGATCGACCGGCAGGTTCAGGCTGTTGAACAAGAGGTCCATCTCTTCTTGTACCACTTGTTGGGCTGCTGGGATACCCTCAAGCCTGGCGTCGATCCGCTGCTTGATGGTGGACATGTTATCGAAGGCTGCCAGGGCGAATTGGACCCCGGCCAGGTTCAGACCCAACTCGTCGGACAGGTACCGAATCAGCTGGACCTTCTTGATGTCCTCCGTAGAGTAGAGCCGGAGCATGCCGATTGTCCGTCCCGGATTGATCAGCCCCAGTTTCTCGTACTTTCGCAGAGTCTGCGGGTGCATATCAAGGATGCGGGCGGCCACGCTGATGATGTAGACGCCCTGGACCTCGATGACCGGTTCGTCACCCACTGGCGGTTGGGCCGGCGACAGATCAGTATCTTCCGGACGGCCTGGATGGGCCTGGCCCTCTGGTTCGGCCTGGTTCTCGGGCCGGTCTTCTACCCGGTATCTCGGTTGTTGGTTCATGATAGTCTCCGCCGAGTCGGCCACCTTGTTGACTGGCGATTAACCATATGATACGGTCTGATACGATTCGTGTCAAGGTTGGTGCGGCAGACAGCATTAGATGGCTTTAGACAAGCCGGATAACCCCTGGCGTCGACACAGACCTGAACAACAAGAATCGGCGACCAAACTAAACAAGGTCCAAAAGGAGGTTAATCATGATGTATTTGAAGGAATGCCCAAAGTGTCACGGTGACTTAGTTTCGGGAGAGGATAACCACGGCCGGTACCTTAGCTGTATCCAGTGCGGATATATGCGCGACGAACCGGCAGAGGATACCCATGCCCTGGCTGGCAAGACATTCGTGATTGACGCTCCCAAAACCGTCAAGAAGCGTCAGAAGAAGGTTCGCACGGCTGCCTGATCGCAATTTCAAGAATAAAAGCAAAAAGGGCGGCTAGTTAGCCGCCCTTTTTGCTTCTATTACGAATCACTGTCGCTACTTGGTCAACTCGGGCCAGAAGCGCTCTTCCTTCCAAGGATCGCCTTCGTTGTGGTAGCCGCGTTGCTCCCAGAACCCGGGGGTATTTTGAGCCATCAGCTCGATGCCGTTGACCCACTTGGCGCTCTTCCAGGCGTAGATGCTGGGTACGATCAGCCGCAGCGGCCAGCCGTGGCTCGCGCCCATGGGTTCGCCGTCTTGTTTGTGGGCCAGTATCCCCTCGTCCATGGCCAGGTCCAAGGGCATGTTGGTTGTGTAGCCGCCGAAGCAGTGGGCCATGACGAACTTGGCTTCCGGCTTGGGGCGGGCAGCGGCGATCAGGTCGGCGAAGGTCACGCCCTCCCAGGTGTTGTCCAGTTGGCTCCACTGGGTTACACAGTGGAAATCAGCCACGGTTGTGGTCCATTTCAAGTTGGAGAACTGCTCCCAGTTCAGGGTGATCTCCTGCTCGACTAGCCCAAAGACACGAATCTCCCAGGTATCTAGGTCGATCTTTGGTTCAGGGCCGTAGGTGAGTACAGGGAATTTGGTGGTGAGGAACTGTCCCGGCGGGACGCGGTCGCCCATTCCCTGGTCGGGCGCCGTTTTCACTTGGTCGGGTCGCTTCATGAAATGGAATCTCCGGGGCCGGTCTACCGTGCCCTGCTGTGCTGTGCATTATTAGCCAGTTTAGCACCAGCGCTACTTGTGTTAAAGCTAGGTCTGAGCCTACTCGGTCACCCTGATGCGTCTTGGGTTTTCCGCAGTGATCTCACCGACCACAGCCCTAGTCTGCACGCCGGACGTCTCCAACTCGGTCAATAGCTGGTCCAATTTTGACTTGGGCACCGATATCAGAAGGCCGCCGGAGGTCTGTGCGTCGCACATCAGCAGGCGTTGTTTTTCTGTCAGGCTTTCGGCCCAGTCCACTGTGTCTTCTACTCCGGACATATTCCGGAACGTGCCGCCAGGAACAGTGCCATTCTCCAATAAGTCCCATGTTCCAGGCAGGACAGGCACGTCGGCCACCCGGATCACAGCGCCGGTCCCGCTGCCCCGAACCATTCCTCTGAGATGGCCCATGAGGCCGAACCCGGTGATGTCGGTGCAGGCGTTAACACCCACACGCATCATCGCCTCCGCCGCGCCCTTGTTCAGCTCGGCCATCGTTTCCACGGCATGCTTCATGATGTCATCGGGGGTAGTCCCGGCCTTGGCGCCGGTGGCGATTATGCCGGTGCCGATGGGCTTGGTGATGACCAAGATGTCGCCCGGCTGGGCGTTGGCGTTGGACACCTCTTTTCCAGGCTCAACCAATCCAACTACAGAGAGGCCGTACTTGGGTTCGGCGTCGTCCACTGTGTGGCCGCCCACGATCAGGCAGCCTGCTTCCATTGCCTTGTCGTAGCCGCCCTTGAGGACGTCGCCCAGCATGTCCACAGCCAGCTCGGCGGGGAAACCCACCACGTTCATGGCCACCAGGGGCTTGCCGCCCATGGCGTAGACATCGCTCAGGGAGTTGGCCGCAGCGATCAGACCGAACTCGTAGGGGTCGTCGGTGATGGGCGTGAAGAAGTCGACCGTCACGATTATGGCGGTTTTATCATCCAGCCGGTAAACGGCTGCGTCGTCCCCCGTGTCATTGCCCACCAGAAGGTCTGGGTGGCTCACCGGGGGGAGGTGCTTCAGGACCTGGACCAGGTCCTCTTGGCTGAGCTTAGCGGCTCAACCGGCACAGTGCGAGAGTTCAGTCAGGCGGACTTTGCTGCTGGCCATCCGGCGTTCCCTCCGTTCAATTCATCAGGCCAACTTAATGCGGCCTATAAACAGGATACATCAATGGCGGTGTACGAGTGGCTGCTATTTGACCTGTGCCTTGAATTTTGGCATCACGTCTTTGCCGAACGCATCGAGCTGCTCCAGAATTACCGAGCGCTCGGTGCTCATCACCGAGGCGCCGACGTTGACCTCTTCCAGGCCGGGATACTGTTCTTGCAGCTCCATCAGCCTTTCGGTAACCCGCTCGGGTGGGCCGACGACCCAGGCTCCGGACTTAACGGCGTCTTCCATGGTCGGCAACCCGGCGGACCGGGCGGCGGAACCGCGGCCCAGCGCCGATATCTGCTCTTCGGACAGCCCGCGGACGAACCCTAACGGGCCGAACATCTTCATGTTCTCTTCGAAGTATTTCTTGGCGCGGTTGATGGCCTTCTCTTCGGTATCGTCGATGAAGGTGGAGATGCCCACGATCAGGCCGGTAAGAGTGCATGGTCAGAATTTCGTCTTATTTTAACCAGGGCTGGTTGCCTGTCAAATCGAAGGTGCACCCTAATGGCTGGATAACGCATCTATATTAATGAATCGCTACGTAAAACAATATAAGAACTTGATACCTAGGGTGGCATGTTATCTACCCAGGTGATAAGTTGTGGGATAGCTTCCGCGGCTGCTCGACAGGGGCCGGCTGTGGGCTTCCCAGTAATGATTAATATGGTGACCTTTTGCCCGGGATAATCGCCAACTACAAAGAGGTTATGAACACGCCGGAGCGGCGTCAGGTGCTGACCGCCATCACCGGCGGCCAGTTGCTGGTACAGCTATCCAGCTTGCCGGTGACCCTGGCCCTGCCCAGCATGGCCCGCGACTTTGGCACCGACCTGGAATCGGCTTCCTGGATCGTCATCCTGAACCTGTTGGTCCTGGGCGCCACAGTCATGTTGGGCGCGCGCTTGGGTGACAAGTTCGGACACCCTAAGATATTTTTCATCGGCGCCATTGTCATCACCGTCGGCGCCGTGCTTGTTGCCGGCTCGCAGAGCCTAATGTGGGTTGTTGTCTTCAGGGGGGTGCAGGGTTTAGGCGCCGGTCTGATACACGGCAACGGCAACGCCATGCTGGCGTTTGCCTTCCCTCCGGAAGAGCGTGGCCGGGCCTATGCATTCCCGATTTCTGGTTCCAGGATGGGAACCCTGATCGGCATCGCGGTCTTTGGTATCTTCCTGGAGGTTGCCAGCTGGCGGCTAGTCTTCCTGACCATGCTACCAATCGGGATGATCGTCCTCTGGACCAGCATGCCGGTCTTCCGCCGGAACGTGGAATCACTGCCCAAGACGCCCATCACCATCGACGTGGTTGGCGCGGGACTGCTGATCGCCACTGCGGCGGTGTTCCTGCTTTCCGGGATGCACGTCCACGGTGGAGAAGAGACCTTCACCTCCAGTGACGCCCTCAACTACCACCTGCCGATGCACGCGCTGTTCGTAGTATTGCTGGTGGTGTTCATTGTCGTGGAGCGGAGGATCGAACAGCCGTTCATCGACTTCCGGCATTTCCGGCACAAATATTTCTCGTTGTCTCTGGTCTCCAATATCGCCTTCCACCTGTCGATGTTGGCCACCATGATCCTGTTGCCCATCATGATCGAGGACGGTCTCGGTAAATCGCCGATCTTTGTGACTGCAATCTTGATACCGCACCAGTCGTTCGGCATCTGGCTGCCGGCCATCGCTGGCAATATCCATGACAAGTACAGCCCCAAGTTGCTGCGGACATTCTGTATGCTGTCCATCGCAGTGGGCTTTGTGCTACTGGCTGTGTTCGCGGCCAAGGTTAACTTCTGGCTGCTGCCGTTGCTGCTGCTGCCGATATCTTTCGGCACCAACATCTTCAATACAGTGAACAATGCCACGGTGATGAACGCTCTACCGACCGAGAACCGGGGATTCGCTTCGGGCATGTTGGAGACAACCAGGGACCTGGGCCACGCCACCGGGGCTACGATCTCGTCGATCATCATGGCAATGGTCCTGCCGGCGGGTATCGCCTTTATGGTCGCCAGCGAGTCCCAGAGCTTCTACATGAAGGGATTCCAGACCGCGTCATTGGCCGTGGTGGGGATCATGGTAGGCGGCGCCATAATCGCGGCCTTCCACCGCGCATACGACCCAGCCAAAGACAAACAGAGAGAACAGGCCAGCCCGGCCGCCGCCGACGATTAGACGGCATTCGTATCAAGAACAAATAAAGCCCCGACCAGATGGCCGGGGCTTTTGCTTTTGAGGACCAAGTTGTGACCCGCTGCTATCCGCTGAGGTTCAGCGGCTCGAATACGCCGGTGTCCGGCACGTAGTAGTGGAGCTGCCCCGAGCTGATCTTGGTGGCGATCAGGGTGAAGTCGAGCTTGTATTCATCGATATGGCGATAGATACGGGCATCTCTCCACTCTTCCGGAGCCAGGGTTTCCCGGACGTCCTTGAGCTGCTGGATGATCGCTTCATTCTGTGGCGTCTCGGCCATGCGGAACTACTCCTGAGGTATCACGCCTCGTTGTCGCGAACGGCGATTCTGACCGTGTGCAACTCCGGGAACGGCTAACCCTTGCGGACGAACTTGTCGATGGCGTCGGGGACTCCTCCCAGGTAGATGTCGCCCCGGGAGTCGATCCAACTACCGTGGCCAGAGCCTCGGCAGTCCCACCGGGCCAGCACTCCGCCCTTCTTGTCCAGGATGCTGATGCGGGCCGAGTTGTCGCGTTGGCCTTCGCTGACCATGTAATTGCCGTCGCTGTCCATCGAGATATCCATGGGTCGTTGGATGTCGTCCCAGATCTCTTTGAAATCGCCGTCCAGATTGAAGACCTGGATACGATCATTTTCGCGGTCGCAGACGATCACGTTGTCGCCGTCAACCAGCAGGCTGTGGGGCAGATGGAATTCGTTGGGCCCGCCCTTGCCGGGCTCGCCCCATGACTTCTTCAACTGGCCGTCGTTGGAGAAGCGGTGCACGCGGGAGTTGCGGTAGCCGTCGGCCACGTAGAGGTCGCCTGAGGCTGATGGCACCAGTTCGGCAGGGTAGTTGAAGGGACCGGCAGCCCGGGGTACCAGGTCTCCGGGGTTCTCGCAGCCGGTGTCGGAATGAACGCCGTGGCGGCCCAGCATCTGGATGGGCTTGCCGTCCAGGGTGTACACGATGCAGACCGAGGTGTTGCGGTCGGTGACGTAGACCACGTCGTTGTCGATGTGGATGCCGTGGGCAAACTCAAAGGACCCGTTGCCCCAGGAATCCGTCAGGTTTCCGTCCCGGTCGAAGATGAGCATGGGAGGGTCTTTCCGCTGGAATGCAAAGACTCGGTCCTTGGAGTCGGTGGCGATGGCGCTGACCATGCCGAAGGTGTCGCCGGCGGGCAATTTGCCCCAATTTTCAATAACGTCGTAAGTGTATTTGCCGGTGCCTACTGTGGCCATTTCAGGTTATCTCCTTCTTGAATCGTTGATTGATCGGGTCTAGCGGCGGCCTGCGTCTCTGCTGTCGAACAGCGCTTGCAGGGGAGATATTCCTCCCAGGACATCAAGGCTGATGCTGTCGACGGTCGGGCAGCCGCAGATGCCCATGGTCGCTTCCAGTTCGGAGCGGAGCATCTCCAGCATTGAGCTGACACCGTCTTCGCCGTCCACGGCCAATCCCCAGAAAAGCGGACGGCCCAGGAGCACGGACCGGGCTCCCAGAGCAAGGGCCTTGAAGATGTCTGAACCACGGCGGATACCGCCGTCCAGGTAGACTTCAGCCTTGCCGGCGACCTGGTCTACGACCTCAGGCAACACTTCGAGGGTCGTGAAAGTCGTGTCCAGATACCGGGTGCCGTGGTTGGACACGATCATCGCCTTGGCGCCGGATTCGGCGGCGAGTCGGCCGTCTTCTCCGGTCATTATTCCCTTCACGACGATGGGCAGCTTGGTGTTGCTGGCCAGCCATTCCAGGTCGTCCCAGGTGGTGGCCTGGTCGCGGATGTCGGAGGGGCCGGCCGGGGCGTCGGCGGCGAACTTCCAAGAGTGGGTGCCCAGGTCCAGGTGGGCGTAGTTGGGCGAAACCGGGCCCACGTAGTCGTTTCGCATGTTGCGTTCGCGTTTCGGCGATATCTTGGCGTCCAAGGTCATGCACAAGGCGGTGTACCCAGCTTCCTCGGCGCGGGCGGCCATGCCCAGGGTCAGTTCCTTGTCCTTGAAGAAGTATTGCTGGAACCAGATGGGGCCGGTGGCGGCTTCTGCGACATCTTCCAGAGTCCTGGCTGAGTGAGAGCTCAGGACCATGACGGTGTCGGCTTTGCCGGCGGCTTTGACTGTGGCGATCTCGGCGTCCGGGTGGGCTGCGCCGTGGTTACCGGCCGGGCAGAGCATCACCGGAAAGCTGATCTTCTCGCCAAGGACTGTCGTGCCCAGGTCACGCTTGCTGACGTCGACCATCATCCGGGGCTTCATGACGATCGAGTCCAAGACTTCGCGGGTACGCCGGAGTGTAATTTCGTCAGTGGCGGCTCCGGCGATGAAATCGTAGTGCCCTTTTTCGAGGCGCTCTTTCGCGATCTCTTCAAATTCAAATATATTTACCGGGTCGTGGCGCATGGGGAACTCCTGTAGGGATTGAGATTGCGAGGAAAGTCTAAAAGCTGGGGTGAGCGTAGTCAATCACGCGCCCACGCGCCGAAATAGACTCATGTTATTCTTGCCCACGGTGAAACTAGACTGCAGTGAGGGTTGGAGACAATGGCGAGCAACGAGGCAGACTACGAGATTTTTGAGGCCGGTGACCTGGAACTTCAGTCCGGGGAGACCCTTCGCGCGGCCAAGTTGGCCTACAAGACCCACGGCAGGCTGAACGCCAACAAAGACAACGTGGTGGTCTTTCCGACCTTCTTCGGCGGCCAGCATACCCAGAATGAAGCGGTGATCGGCGAGGGCAAGGCTCTTGATCCCAACAAATATTTCATCATCGTCCCAAATATGTTTGGCAACGGCCTCTCAAGCTCGCCCAGTAACGCCATCCCTCCCTACAACCGCGCCCGCTTTCCCAAGGTGAGCCTCTACGACAACGTCTCCACCCAGCACCGCCTGGTAACCGAAGTATTTGGCATTGAAAAAATAGCTCTGGTCACCGGCTGGTCTATGGGCGCCCAGCAGACTTTTCAATGGGGCAGCCTGTACCCGGATATGGTTGAAAGAATCGTCCCGATCTGCGGGTCTGCCAAGACTTCGCGCCACAATTTTGTGTTCCTGGAGGGCGTCAAAGCAGCCATCATCACTGACGCCGACTGGGCCAACGGCTCGTATGAAAAACCACCACTGAAGGGACTGCGGGCGATGGGCCGGGTGTACGCCGGCTGGGCAGTGTCGCAGGCCTTCTACCGCGAAGAGGTCTACCTGGACCTGGGATACGAGTCTCTGGAGGCCTATCTGGTGGAATTCTGGGAGGCCCGAAGGACCAGCGCCGACGCCAATAATTTGCTGACGATGATTGATACCTGGCAGAACGCCGACATCAGCAACAACCACCTCTACAATGGCGATTTCCGCGGAGCCCTCAACTCGATAAAACCCCAGGCCATCGTCATGCCTGGGCGCACCGACCTGTATTTCCCGCCCGAGGACAACGAGATCGAAGTGGCCCTCATGCCCAACGCGGAACTCCGGCCCATCGAGTCTATCTGGGGCCACCTGGCGGGAAGTCCCGGGTACAATCCGGTTGACGCCAAGTTCGTTGACGACGCCCTGAAAGAGATACTGGCCCGCTAACAGGCCTAATCTTGCCAAACACCCGTTTCGCCATCCGCTCGACCACTCGTTCATCCACCCGTTCGCCCACCCGTTCGTCCTGAGCCCCGTCGAAGGGCGGGGGCGCAACCATGGTTCGACGGAGCTCACCACGAACGGGAGACGGAGTTCACCACGAGCGGTTTGTGGAACCAACGGCCAACGTTGTTGGCGGCGGCGTAAAATCGCTGAAAGCTGAGTGCTGATTGCTGATAGCTAATTTTGGAGGAATTACATGCCTGACCTGAGATACGAAAGATATCTGGACGGCAATTACGCCATTTTCACCATGGACCGGCCCGATCGGCTGAACGCTCAGGGAGCGGTTATGCGCAAAGAGTTACGGGAGGCGCTCGACGAGTTCGCCGCCGACCCGGACATGCGTGTGGGAATACTCACCGGGGCCGGCCGTGCCTTTTCGGCAGGAGCAGACCTGAAGGAGATGACCGACCTCTACGGAACGCTGGCATCGCTCACCGAGGAACAACGTATCGAGGGCTACCGAGGTAACCAGCCGTTCAGCAAAAACCCCAAACCCATCATCGGGGCGGTCAATGGGCTGGCCATCGGCGCTGGAATGGAGCGGGCCGCCGATTGCGACATCCGTATCGCGTCCACCGAAGCCTATTTCGGATTGTTCGAAGTAAAGCGCGGCATCATGGCCAATTACGCAATCAACAACCTGGCGCGGGTGCTGCCCTACGGCGAGGCCGCGTATCTGATGCTCACAGGCGACACCCTGAGTGTTGAAAACGCCCACCGGCTGGGTTTCGTGCATGAGGTGTTGGAACCGGACGCCCTGATGCCAAGGGCGGTGGAGATCGCCGAGATGATTGGGGCGAACGCGCCATTGGCGGTCCAAGGCACCAAGGCCGTGACCCAGTTCTGGCGACGGTTCGGGCTGGAAGAATCGCTGCAGTTCACCGCGTCGGTGGGCCAGCGAGTGCTCGGCTCGGAAGACGCTTCAGAGGGTCCCAAGGCTTTCTCCGAGAAGCGGCCGCCGGTGTGGCAGGGTAAGTAAACCTGCCATTACAAGATTGGAGGCTCTTGGGGTTGCCGAGGCCAATGGTGGGTCAAGCCCACAGTTTTGTACGCCTATGTTTTGTACGCTATAGGGTACCTGTAAAATCTCAATGATGCGCTTTATTCGATAATCATCGTGTGTTAATATCTCGTAAGAGAATAATACTAGCGTGACCTCGTGAAGAGGTCCGCACGAAGATAGATCGATGTTGAATCAAGTGCCATTGGTGCGCAGGGTCAGAGGCGCATATTACGGGTGGCGGGTATTAACCGCAACGTTCTTATTGGGGACATTGTCTGGTGGGATATTCTCCAACAGCAACGCCATCTTTTTCGGCCCCATCCAACGCGATATGGGCCTGAATAGCGCGCAGACCTCTTTGATCTTCAGCTTGGTCAGGGCTGAGGGCAGCATCGCCGGGCCTGTGGTTGGCCGGTTGGTTGACCGGTTCGGTTCGCGCCCTATGATCATTTTTGGCGGGCTGCTGGCCAGCTTCGGCTTCATCGCCCTGCACTAGGTACACAGCTATGTCCTGTTCATCATCATATTTGTGGGCGTTGTCGGCGTTGGCAAAAGCTCCGGGCTGGGTCAGGTGCTCATCAGCGCGGTCAATAGATGGTTCATCCGCCGCCGTTCCCTGGCCATGTCCATCTGCATCACTGGTTTTTCCTCCGGTGGGGCAGCCATCCTGCCGCTGATCACTCTTGGTGTCAGCACCATCGGATGGCGCGACGTGATGCTCTTCTCCGGGATATTCATGGGGATCATAGTCATCCCGCTGGCATCTTTTGTGCGTCATTCCCCCGAGCGGATGGGCATCAGGGCCGACTTGCCTTTCGTCAAAGAAGGTGAGGCCGGCCGTCGGCCCGTGGTGGTGGACTTCACCGTACGGCAGGCATTGCGGACAAAGTCCTACTGGATACTTTTCGGTGGCTCGGTGCTCAGGATCAGCCTCTGGGGCACCATATCCGTCCATTCTGTGCAGATGTTCGTCTGGAAGGGCATGTCGGATGAGATGGCGGGCATCATGTTCTCGCTGATGTTCCTGATGTCCATACCGTTGCGGCTGATCGTCGGCTTTCTGGGCGACAAGTTTCCGTTGCAGCCGATGATGGGTCTTGGTATGGCGTCCGCATCGCTGGCCGTTCTGGCCATGTTGATCGTGGACGGGAATCTGTCGGTCTACCTATTCGTGTCGTTGATGGCTATCGAGCAGGGGACCAGTTCCCTGAACTGGGTTTCTCTGGGCAACTTCTTCGGGCGGACGAGCTTTGCCACATTGATGGGCCTCATCAGCGTGGCGTTCAACATTGGGATGTTGATCTCGCCGATCTACGCCGGAATCATGTTCGACAAAACCGGCAGTTATTCCGTGGTGCTGGTCTCTTTCTTGCCCATCTATATGACTGCTGGGGTCTTCTTCCTGATGACCCGCAAACCCAAGGCGCCGATCTCGGCGCGGACACCGGTCTACGGGCGCTAATACCCCCGGTATTCCCTCGCAGCGGCTAGTCTAGGCCTAACCTAGGTTTCTCAGTAGACTACCGAAACCCTGGATGGGCTCGGTCCAGCCGATGCGGCGCAGGGCCAGCCAGATGGTGGCTTGGTTCACAGATATCACAGTCTTGCCGAGCTGCTGCTCCAGGGGTTCCACGGCGTCCAGTCCCCGCCAGGCCGTTCCCGGCAGGAAGATGGTATCGGCCTCATCTTTCACAACCGTGGGCACGAAGTCGATAATTGTCTGGACAGTCTCTTCCTCGATCTCTAGCGGGTTCATGGAGTCCTGCATCCACGGTTCGCCGTCGGCGCTCAGCACCTCGAATCCGGCCTCTTCAAGCAGTGGCTTGAGCCGGTTGCGCAGGTGGAAATGCCGGTAGGGCCCGGCGATGCTGAGCCGTTTGGACCCCATGAATTTGAAAGCCTCGATGCAGGCTCCCACAGCGGTGATGGACTCCACGCCGCTGGCCAGTTTCATCTCCTCGGACATCTCTTGGTCGAACTGGATATAGCCCTTGTGGTAGGTGCCTGAGGTGCAGGCGTAGACCAGGATGTCGGGCTTGATGTTGGCGAGAGAGCGGGCGCCCCGGCTCACGTCTTCGTTCATCTTGTCGGCGTCAAAACCGAACAGGGCGGTATCCACCGTGGCCGCCTCATCACTGGAGATACTGACCTGGTGGCCCGTGTCCTCTGATGATTTGGGCTGAGTACCCCAATCGCCATTGAACATCCGCTCGAAGTGCACGGTAATCTCAGGTGGCAGGACCCGGTAAAAATCCGGTTCAACTACGGGGTTTGTCGCGGGCACCAACGCCCCGATACGCTTGGTTGCAGGCATGATTTGTAGCTCCGATTTGGGTTTGCTAGATCAAAGAAAATTAATTGGCCGTCAGGGACTTAGTCGGCGGCGCCGGCAGTCTTGGCCGGAGGCGCTTCTGTCAACTCGTAGAGGGTGGTGCGGGCCCGGATCTGCTCGTCCCAACCGCGGAAGCGCAGGTCGATCATCAGTCCATCAGGGCCTTTGTACTTGCGGTTGGCCTTGCTGCTGCCGACACACTCGGTCCCGCCGTGGTCTTCCACAGTTGCGACGGCATCATCAAGGTCGTCGACATAGAAGCCGATGTGGTGGACGCCCTTGACGGTGGAGGAGCCTTCGCCCAGGTTAGGCGCGTCTTCGGAGCCCATCTTTAGGATGGCGAAGTAGATGTATCCGTCTGTCAGCCAAACGCCTTCTTCACCTGTGTCGGCGGGCGTGCGGCGCAGTTCGTCCAGGCCGAACACGGTCTTGTACCACTCGGCGGTCTCCGCCGGGTTCTCTGTTTGCAGGGCGATGTGCTTGATCCGATTGGCCATGACTCCTCCGATCGCTGGTCTCGATTAAAAAAAAGACGGGCGTAAAGTTGATCATCCTAACGCCCGGCAATTGTACATGGCGGCGGCGTGTTGGGCCATTGGATATGCGGGTCAGTTCTCCTGCGGCGGACTCACGAAAGTCTTGATCACACCAAGGAAATAACCGACGCCGAAACTGACGCCGCCTCCCAGTATCAGCCCCCAAACGGCGCTGGCGAGGGAGAGTGGGTTGATCCCGGCTTGCTGCATCACAACGGCGAGCCCAAGTCCTGTGACCGCTCCGATCATCGTGCTGATGATCGAGCGTTTCCAGGCTGGTATAGGCAACCAGCGGAGGAGACCCGTGGGCCTGCGGCGGGCGACCTTGACCTTGGCGTCCAACTTGGCGCTGAGTCCGTTTGCCGCCAGCGGAGCGCTGGCCAGTGCGCCTACGCCGGCAACCACCGAGACTCCGGTGGCGGCGAGGGCCGTGGTCCCGCTGAATCCTGTGATGTTGAGCTTGAAGGGAATGGTGCAGAGTTCGATTGGGCCGCTGAACAGGGTGCCTTCAACCTCGTATATGCCCCGGGCATGGGAGGAGAAATCGGAGATGTTAATGGTCGCAACTCCGGTTGCGAACTGGACGTCTTTACCGGCGATCTCAGCACCGAATCCCTGTACTCCCCAATGCAGCGATGCGTCATCCGGGATGTCGATGCCACGGATGGTGAGGGTGGCGTCCGGCTCGATGTCCAATGTTTGGTCGGCCTGGGTTGGAAGGGTGAACGGCGACGGTTGGCCGCCTTCGATGACGATCTGGGGCCCACCGCAATCGAGGTTGTGCGGGCCGTCATGGGCATACGCCTCGGGGGCCATCAGCCACAGGGTTGCCATCAATAGCAAGATTGCGATACCAAATTGAGTGTGGGCTGTTGTTTTTTGCATCGTTGCTCTCAGCGCCGGACCTCGGCCGAATAGGCTCCGTACCTATTCTAAATTACCGAGACCATCCCTGGTAAAGCAAAATGTCGGGCGAAAAGCATGGTTTCTCGAAGGAACCAGAGAGGATGAACCATGAAAAGTGTACAGATCGGAGGAAACCTGGAGGTTAAAAGGGTTATTCAGGTTCCAGCCAACCCTCGCCGACTAGCACGGGTCCGATACCCTCGATACGCACGAAATAAGCCCGTAGGGCGTGTCCCTTCTCGCCCTGCTCAGACATGTAGACTCTGCCCTCAGTCTCGACCACCCCGCGTTCCCCCAAAGCCTTGTCCATGGGTACGGGTGATCCAAGGTCTTCCCCTTCCTTGGGGACCTTGATCTTGACGGCCTGGCACGGTTCGAACTTCGCGGTAGTTGGTTCGGCTTCTGGGTCATCTTGGGTCAAGTGCTCACCTTCCGCCGCGCAATAGATTGTTCAACCTGCCCGGAGGTATTACTTCAGGATGAACAATCAGCCAACTCCGGGATATTCCCATGTAGATGCTTGATGTCATTGATTATTCTTGATCGCGATCAGACTTCATATGAAGCTCGTAACGTGAAGCTCGTAACGCTGGTTCGATGCCAAATCAACCAGAGTGAACGGGCAGGAGGCTAGGCATCTTCCAGCCACTCCTCATGGATCAGGATAGGTGGCAGGTTTGGGACCCTGATGTAGTAAGCAGGCGTCATGGAATCGCCATCAGCCGAGGCCGCGCCATTGATGAGACCGGCGATCTCCACGGTGGCGGTCTGGCCCATGATCAGTGTCCCTGGCGGACTTGACCCCAGGCTTTCGTGCTGGCCGGGTGTCCTGACTCTTACCAGGTCCATAGGATGATACTTGGGTTGTTTCAATTTCCGTGAACTCCGAGGCCTGCGGCGCTGTGCCTGCAGTCGGATAAATGAAATGCCTACATATCATCCCCAGCTTGGTAAAGCAATGGTAACTGGGCTGTGGATAGTAATGGTTAGGTCTGAATAAAAGGCGGCTTCGGAGCAAGTACCAGTGACGGACGTCACAGAGATTTAACGCGGGGCGTCACAGACCCTGTTTACCGGTCTAGACGATAATTTGGCCATCGGTGAAACAACCTGGCCATCAATCCAGACAACGTGGCAGGGGTGCACTGACCAGGTAGAAGAAAAATCCGTCAAGGCCCTTGGAAAAATGAAAAACAAACTACCCATCTTCGCATTATTCATCTTGGTTGCCGTTGGAGTCGTAGTCTTTTCTCCCATCGGGAGGCAGACCGGCACAGCAGACCTTGGAGTGGTGGTCCAGATGGGGCCGGACGTGTTCGTGGCCGAGATGGAACGCCAGGTATGCCTGTCAGAATCCGAAGTGCACACCACTGCATCCCTTACGGCCGCCAGTGCCGATACCAACAACGGCGGCACCATACCCAGCGTATTTCTGATGATGCTGCAAGACGGGGTCTGCGCCTCCCTCGCCCCGATCTCTTCGACCGAACGCGTTCCGGTCCAGACCAAACAGAATGAGGAAATTTTGATGGACAAGAAAGAGGCTGCCAAAGGAGCGAAACTCGGCGTTTGGTATGTACAGCAGTAGGCACCGCCCCGGTACGCCAGTATTTATTTAACAAAGCGAAACTCGGCGTTTGGTATCTACAGCAGTAGGCACCGCCCCCGGCGGCAGGCGACCCATCAGCTTGCCCATAGGACTATCCAATATCAGGCATTGCAGGGTGTCGAATAGGGCGGGAAATAAAAAACCACCGCACAACTGGGAGAAGATAGTTGATGCGGCGGTTTTTAGTTTTACCGGTTGAAGTTTCTGTCGATTCTTGGAGGAGCAAGAACGAATAACTTCAACACCTACAGTATTGGGACATCAGCCGAGCAAGCAAAGGCCTAATCGGGCCATGTTGGTGGCCCATTTGGGCCGCTTTGCTGGAAAAACGAGCCTGGATCCGACCGGCTCTGCTGGGCTGGTCCTTTGTCTCTTTTATCGCCTACCGTTTATCGGCGACTTCGTCAAATAATCTCTGGGTGGCCACCATGTTGTCGGTGGCCAGTCGTATCTCTGCATCTATCTGACCCATGAAATCAGAGCGCTCAGTCTCCGACTCCCCCGTAAATTCGGTGAGCATTCTACCGATCAGTTTGTAGAAGTCCGAAGCGAGTTTGAAACTATCGTGGTATGCCAGAAGCTCCTCGGGCGGATGAATCGTTCCGACTGCGAATGTGATCGAGTCTAGTCCAACTCCAAGCTCGTTAAGTGATGCCCGCCATTCATCGATGTCCGTGGGGCCGGCCTCCAAGAGCTTATCGGCCTCGGCCAATTTTTCGCTCACCTGCACCTGCCAAAGATCGATCTGGCCCTCATAGGCGTCCCAGGTGGCTTGGTCGGTCTTTGGAGACCCGCCGCATGCGATTACCGCGATCATTGCCAGAGTGACTAAAGAGATGATTAATTTCATATTCTGCCTGGCCGCCCGTATCAGGATTATGCTGTGCCTGCTTGTACCAGCAGCAGATGCGTCGGTTGTCACGACTGACTAGGCGATTATAATAGAATTTTTGGCCCACAAAAAGTCTATAGAGGGCCTAAATTCGTGAGGTAGGACGGCGCCACGGGTTAGAGAGCATGGCCAACAACGAGCCGTGATGCGGACACGATTGGATCTGATTCAGTAATCCAAGGAATCAGTAAACGAGATGAGGCGACACTTCCGGGTTCCGGTCTCTCTTTGGAGGGATGCAAACCCCTGAGTGACTTGGCGCTTAACCACCGTTTACTTGCTTGTCGTAATCTTCAGCATCGAAATGCCCGAAGGACTCCGAAATTAGCCCATCCTCTGTATAACGCCAATATTCCCATCCGGGGATTTTTATGTAATTTCCTGTACCTTCAGGGCCCGTGTTGTGCCCCTCTAAGGTCCATCGATATATGGCGTGAGTCCCTGAACACCGGAGATCGTCCATATGCACGGTGATGTCGGGAAAGGCTTCGATGAAGCCACGTGTCATTGAGGCTACTTGCTCACGACCAATGCTTGGCTCTCCGTCGTTAATGACGATACGGCCATCTTCAGCGTAAAACGATGCTACTGCTTCCGGAACATGGGAATTCCAGGGATCGGTGTAGGCGACGGCGCGTTCTTCAGCAGCGAGTTGGCTGATAGGCATGAAAATCTCCATCTTGTTGATTTCTATAAACCCTATGCGGCATTGGAACAATGGTCGACGAGAATATTTCCATGGGGCGTACGCTTTGGCGTCGAATGAGAAAAGGTCTGGGTAAGAAGGGTGGGAACAGAACAGAGGCCCGTCGCTACGTGGCTGCCTTCCAATATCACTTGCTCAGGTCGCCCTCGTTCGGGGAATGGTGGCACCGACTGGGTTCGAACCAGTGACCTAGCGCTTATGAAGCCCGTAGGTACACCCGCCACCACGACTAACCAAGCGATTATAGATGAATTTGTAGGCTACAAAAAGTCCTCAAAGTGCGTCTCACCGTCGGAGTCTGCGTATAAGCGGGTGTACTTCATCGTATCTCCATCCTTGCTCGCCTATCAACATGGTACGAGCCATGAAAACATGACGCCAAAATGGCGTCTTCAACCCGCCGATTAACTATGGCTTGGGAATGCCATCCTCTGGGCATCTATGAACGACGCCATTTTCCACGGCCAAACTACGCAAGCGAAAGTTTTCATCTGAAGCCTTTCCCTGACTCTTTAGAGCCAGAAATGCTTTGTCGGACGGATACCAGATACCGAGAATTTCGTCTAAAGGCTGTTCGCCGAGTGGTGTGCCATAAACTGGCATCCGCCATAGTACTTTCGCCCCAAGGTGTTGTTCCAACAGGACGTCCAATGCTTTCACGTAATCTATGTAGATAGTCCCGTTCGGGTATTCCCCTTCGAAATATTTGTTCAAGTTAACCATTAGGACAGGCCCGTCATTGTCGCTGTTCGCGATTTCTTCGATTATTGCAAAATCGTCTGTTGGTACGAATTGGTCGTTCATTAAGGCTCTCCGCTTTCGACTTGGTGATTCGGGGACAATATTAACCTGAATTCGGCATATTAGCTTAGGCGAACCGCCATACAAAACTCGCGCGGATGGTATCTACCATACATATGTTCACCGGGAGTTGGAGGCTGTTCTCTACGCACCGTCACCCACGCCATTTAGGACACACCCCACTTACTACTAATAGGCTTTGTCCTAATTGACCGGCGAAGATTTTCAGCAGGAATTTCCACGCCCCAGCGGTCCGCCATCCAACCCGAAAAGCCTAAGCCATACCCCCGCCCAACACGTGCACCGCAAAGGCCCGCTGAACACCTGTCTCCACCTCTTCCCGACCCCAACTTTCGAGGAAGAGGATAGTGAAGGCGTCCTGGTTTATGCAACGCACGCTTATAGATTCCTCCCCCTGACAAACCCTGTTAATACAAACGGCCAAGGGTTGGAGACCGACACGAAATACCTTCTTCTTTCCCCTCAGAATAGAGCCACTTGGACCTTTGGGGGGGTCGCCAATATCCCTACCATGAAGAGGCGGATTAACACGAAGGGAGGTGGGTCAGATGGTCACGCTAAACGAGGCCCCAAGGGTAGTGGAGCGGGTCACTCGATGCCGGGAAGGCCATGCGCTTACGGTGTTTCGGATTCCAGATGGCGGATACCGCGTTGCTTGCTCGGACTGCGATTGGTGGACCACCA
>CAVOAA010000032.1:0-20346 GCA_963693555.1 Dehalococcoidia bacterium
AAAACCGCGAAAGACTGAAGGGTTCCAGCGGCGCTGAGTTCCCATCCAGCAGATATTGAGCCATCAACTCGGCAGTGGCGGGGCTAAGCATGATGCCTACCGAGTCATGTCCTGCCGCGATGCTGAGTCCCTCGACATCCGGCACCGGACCCAAGACCGGCATGCCATCTGGCGTGGCCGGTCTAACCCCGGCCCGGCCAGACACGAATTCGGCATCTGCTAGGCTGGGAAAGCTCAAGGCCGCCTTGGCGATCAGATGACTGACGCCACCAGCGGTTACCACTTCGTCGAACTGGCCTTCAATCCGAGTTGCAGCCACCAGCACGTTTCCGTCCATTCTGGGCACAACGTAGACCTCGGAGTTTCGGACGGGCGAGCGGGGCAGGAAACCGGGCCTGCGAAGCAAGATTCTCTCTCCCTTGACCGGTCTCACCGGAACCTCCGGCGCCCCCTGCTGCTGTAGCCATCTGGCAGGAAGTCCGCTCCACGGCCCCGCAGCCAGAACCACTTGCGGCGCATCGATGCTGCCCCACGACGTGACCACGCCAGTTACCCGCTTCCCTTCTGTTTGAAGGCTAAGGACTTCGACTCCTTGGTGAAACTGAGCGCCCAACCGGCTGGCGGCTTGGACCAAAGAGTCCGTCAACCGCTGACCACGAACATATCCCTCTTTGGGAGAAAAAATACCGCCCAAGACCGCAGTGTTGACTTCCGGCTCCCGTTGGAGGACCTCTGCTTGGTCCAACCAGGCAACTCCAAACCCCAGTTCGCTCTGCCAAACCAGGTTCCGTTGCAGTTCAGCAGCCTCTTCGTCCGTGAAGGCCAACTTGAACACCCCGGTCTGGCGAAATTCAGGGTCGACTCCCGCCTCTGACAGTTCCGTCGCCAACGACGGGAAGAGTTCCAGGCTGCGCATGCCCAAGCGCCACATTGGCTCAACATCCGGGTCCACATGCCACAGCGGAGAGATGACCCCCGCAGTCGCGCCAGAGGCCCCGGCTGCGAAACGTGTGCGCTCCAAAACCACCACGCGCACCTGCTGCTTGGCCAGTTGATGGGCGATGGAGCAACCGGTCACACCGCCACCGATTATCACGACATCGGCAGATTTTTCTAGCATCAGTTACCCCGCCATGTCCGCATCGATCAGGCCGGCGATCTGAACATTGGCGTCTCCGCCCAGGGTTTTGAGCTTTTCCGATACCCGCTCACGGCGAACATCTGATTGGTTCTGGTTCAGCTTCCATTTTCCCTGGATTGACGTTATTTCGATCTGGAAGGCTACGATTCGCTTGAACATCTGGTCGGCATACTCGGTGTTCGGTTCCAGTTCCCACGGATTGGGTTGGGACGCCTCGTGTTGGTTGGTGAGCCGGACAACAGCTTCTTCCAATTCGGCACGGTCTTCGCGGGCCTTGAATATGCCAGTGGCGTGGACCGCCACGTAGTCCCAGGTGGGCACCGATTCATCTTCCTGGTACCAGGTCGGGGAAACGTAGGTGTGAGGGCCGGAGAAGACCACCATCACCTGCTGACCGTCGGCGTACCGCCACTGATCGTTGGCCTTGGCCATGTGCCCGATTATCAACCCCTGCTCTCCACCCTTTTCATCTATGACGAAGGGCAGATGGCTGGCCATCGGCTCGTCGCCGGTGTGAGAGAACAAGATTCCAAAGCTGTTGTTCTTCATGAAATCGAACAATTTGGTCTTATCGTTTACTTCGTAAAATTTGGGTAGGTACATGGCGTTCCTCGGCGAATGTCTAGGACGTATCAAAAGCATTTTACTACTCAAGCGGCCATGCTCCAAAGTTGCCACTCACCCACGCCTCTGGTACGCTTCCCGAACCTGGACACGGGAGCGAGCCTCTTGACTCAAAATGCCAATATATCCGCCGATCTTTATGTCACGTGCGTCATCGACCAGTTGTACCCGGAGGTCGGTGTTAGCGTGGTCAAAGTGCTGCGGCGGCTGGGCGTCACCGTTGGCTTTCCCAAGGAACAGACCTGCTGCGGCCAACCGGTCTACAACTCCGGGTTTAGCAAAGATGCCCGTACCCTGGCCAAACGGGTACTACAGCAGTTTCGAGATAGCGAATACGTGGTGGTTCCGTCTGGTTCCTGCGCCGCCACCCTCCGCGTCTTCTACTTGGAGCTGTTCGCCGAAGACCCTGACCTTCTGGTCCAGGCCAAAGCGCTGTCGGCCAAGACCTATGAGTTCTCCGAGTTTCTTGTAAATGTCCTTAAGGTGGAGGACGCATCTGCTTGCGGCGCGACCCACCAGGGCACAGTCACGTACCACCCAAGTTGCCACCTGATGCGTGAGTTGGGCGTTAAGTCCGAGCCCAAGAAATTGCTGAGCACTGTCCCCGGGTTGGAAGAAAAAGAACTCGCGGGGGCCGAGATCTGCTGCGGCTTTGGCGGCACTTTCTCCGTGAAATTCCCCCATATCTCCGAGGGCATGGTCGCCGACAAAATCGCCAACGTGCAGGCCAGCGGCGCCGACACCCTGGTGGCCTGCGACATGAGTTGCCTGATGAACATGGCAGGGGCACTTAACCGGCAAGGGTCCGACATCAAGGTCCGGCACCTGGCCCAGATTTTAGACTCCGAATCAGATTAGGAAACGAACCCCTTGCCTGAGATAAAGACACAGGATTTCTCCGCTGCGTCCATCGCGGCCATCAATGACCCCAAACTACGCCGTGCCCTGGACCGCGTAGCCTCAGGATTCGAGGTGGCCCGCCTCGACCGCGTCGCAGAAGCAACCCCCGAAGTCTGGGAAGACTGGCGGCAGCAAGCAAGAGACATCAAAGAGCACACCATCGAGCACTTGGACTACTACCTCGACCTGCTCTACACCAACGTCACCGCCGCCGGCGGCCACCTCCATTTCGCCAAAGATGCCGATCAGGCCAATGAGATCGTGGCCCATATCGCCCAGACCCGAGGCGTAAAGGTTGCCACCAAGAGCAAGAGCATGGTGTCCGAGGAACTGGGCCTGAATCCCGTCCTGGAAGCCGTGGGCGTGGAGGTCTGGGAGACTGATCTAGGCGAATACATCATCCAGCTGGCCGAGGAAACGCCCTCCCATCTGGTCGCTCCCGCGCTCCACAAGTCTAAAGAGGACGTGGCCGAACTCTTCTCCGAGAAGCTCGGCATACCCTACGATGAAGACATCTACCACATGGCCGCTACCGCCCGCGAGGTACTGAGAGACAAGTTCATGGAGGCTGACCTGGGCATCAGCGGCGCCAACTTCATAGTGGCCGAGACCGGAACCCTGGTGATCATCACCAACGAGGGCAACGGCCGTCTTTCCACCTCCGCCCCGCGCATACACATCGGTATCACCGGCATGGAAAAGGTCATCCCGTCCATGCAGGACCTGTCCATCTTTCTGCGGTTGCTGCCTCAGTCAGCCACCGGCCAACGGATCACCAGCTATGTGAGTATGATCACCGGCCCCCGCCGTTCCGACGACGAGGACGGGCCAGAGGAATTCCACCTTGTGTTGGTGGACAACGGCCGCTCCAACATGCTGGCAGACCCGGCGCTGCGGGAGGCGTTGTACTGCATCCGCTGCGGCGCCTGCTTGAACATCTGTCCCATCTACGCCCGCGTCGGCGGCCACGCCTATGGTTGGGTCTATCCCGGCCCCATCGGCGCAGTGGTAACGCCCATGCTGGTCGGCCTAAAACGGGCCAAAGAACTGCCCCAGGCCTCCAGTCTCTGCGGTGCCTGCAGGGAGGTCTGTCCCATCAAGATAGACATCCCCAGGATGCTCCTAGACTTACGAAAGAAAACGGCGGAGAGTCCCGACAAAAACCTACGCTCCGCGCCCAGGATCGAACGGGTCCTGGCCAGTCTTTACGTCCGGTTGATGAGCGGGCCAAAGCTGCTCGGTATGGCGATACGGTTCGGACGGTTACTGCAGAAAACGGAGCGGATCATTCCTTTCTTCTCTCCGATGACCAAAGACGGTAAGTGGATCAGAAAGGCGCCTCTGCCCCTTCTGTCCCGGTGGACCCGGTCCAGGGACTTGCCGACCCTGCCCAAGCAGACCTTCCATGACATCTGGAACAAGGAGCTGTCCCGTGACGACTCCTGATTCCCTAGACTCGCTGGGCACGCCCAAGGCAGAGTTCTTGGCTATGGTGCGACAGGCCCTCGGCCGCGAAGACATCCCTCCGGCCGAACTCTATCCGCGCCTGACCGACACCGTGGCCGAACTGGAAGACCAGGCCACGCAGATACGCCAGCGGTTGGAAGAAAGCCTGCCTGCTCTCCTGGACAAACTGGCCGATATGGCCGCCAAGGGAGGCTGGAACGTCCACCGCGCCACAGGAACTGAGGACGCAGTCGGCTACATAGAATCCATCGTCCGCGACTCCGGAACGGCCAACGTGGTGCGTTCCGCCCAGGATGTCTTTGACCAGGTCCCGGTGGACTCGGCCCTAACCAACCTCGGCGCCAAGGTAACCGTGGTGCTCCGCGACGATGAGACTCCCCGTGAAGTCCTGCGCGAAGAGATCAGGCAATCAGGCGTTGGCATCACTGGCGCAGACTACGCATTGGCCGGGACCGGGTCTTTGATCATTTTGCCGCGCAAGGGCCTGAGCCGTTTGGTGTCGCTGGTGCCGCCGGTGCACATCGCATTGGTGCGCGCCCAAGACCTGCTGGAAACCATGGATGACCTGTTTTTGCTGCGACGGCTGGAGTATCATCAGCGGGGCGGCGAGATGGGCAGTTATCTGAACTTCATCACTGGACCCAGCCGAACCGCCGACATCGAGATGACCATCGTCGAGGGCGTCCACGGGCCCAAAGAAGTCCATATGGTCATCCTGGGCTAATTATCTAGGCGTCAGAAACTATCAGGTGGGGGAGCCCCCATCTCCGACTACGTCGAGAGTCTCGACTTCGTCGGACCTCACCTTCCCCCTTGCGAGGGGGCATTCCTTCAAGCGCCCGCCAACTTGAGTTCTTAACTAGCCACCACGAGGACACCAAAAATGCCGATGCGCGTTGGGTTTAGCGAGTTCCGCAAGCAGATGCTGGAGCGGGACCTGCAGGCCATAGAAGAAATGATTCCCATACTGGGTGTGGAGAAAGTCATACTCGTTGGCGATATGGCGGCCGGGGACTACAAACCCGACACCAAGATCGAGTTGGTCATCGTACACGACACAGAATATTCCTTCGGACGGCGCGCCGATTTCTTCTCGTACCATCTGCCGAGCTCGGTGGAAATAGACACCCTGGTCTACACCCCGGCAGAATTCGAGGACATGAAAGAGAAGCTACCCGCGCTGGGCAAGGCCTGCCGCGAGGGACGGGAGATATTTAACAATGCCTGATTATCTGGCGGAGGGCGCACGCTGGTTGCGCCAAGCCGAACAAGACCTGGAAGACGCCAAGTTCCTCAAAGAAGGCGGCCGGCATAACCTGGCCTGCTTCATGGGGCAGCAGGCTGCGGAAAAGGCCATCAAAGCCTATCTCTACCACAAGCGAGTGGAAGACGTCTGGGGTCACTCACTCCTGGACCTATGTGAGGACGCCAAGCTCTTCGACATGATGTTCGACACCGTCAAGTCGGAAGCCCGGCAGTTGGACAAATACCACTACATCACCCGGTACCCGGAGTTCCTGCCCAACGGCACCTGCTCTGAGGCTTTTGACGAGATCGATTCAGAGCGGTCGATCGAGCTATCTTCCCAGGTGGTGGGGTTCACCAAACAGCGAATAGTCTAAATGGAGTCCAAGCCCGAGTCTCTTCTACCCGAGCAGTTCGGCCCGCTTCAGGGCGTGCGGATACTGTCCACCGGCACCATCATCGCCCAGCCTTTTGCCGCCGCTTTGGCTGCGGAGATGGGGGCCGAAGTGATTCAGATAGAACAGCCAGAGGTCGGCGACATCACCCGCAATATTGGCTTCAAGGTGGAGGGCATCGACGGGTCATCAACCAGCACACTCTGGGCCCAAGACCGGCGCAACACCTTTTACACCACCATGAATCTCGCGGCGCCTGAAGGCAGGGAATTATTCCTCCGCCTGATCGCCGGCGTCGATATCTGGATGGAAAGCTCCAAGGCCGGCACTTACGCCAAATTCGGACTGGACGACGCCACGGTCCTGGCTGCGAATCCCTCCATCGTCATCACCCACGTATCCGGCTACGGCCAGACCGGTCATCCCGACTATCTCAAACGGGCCTCCTACGACCCCATCGGCCAAGCCTTTGGCGGAACCATGAATTTAACCGGGTCACCCGACCCGGAACCACCGATGGTAGCCCGTCCCTTGGCCGGAGATTACGTGACAGCCCAGATGTGCCTTTGGTCTTCACTGGCAGCCTACATCCATACTCAGCGCACCGGGCAAGGCCAGGTTATAGACCTGGCACAATTCGAGGCAGTCCATAAGATGATGTCGGCCTCTATGTTGGAGTACTTCGAGAACGACGTGATGCGAGAACGTAGCGGCAACCAGACCAGGCGAAGCCAGCCCTTTGGCGCCTACCAAGCCAAAGATGGCTGGGTAGTTATCGCGTCTGTCGGTTCGGTTTTTAACCGCGTTTGTACAGCCCTGGGCTTGGACAACACCGATGGGAGATGGAACGAGGCCGGCACCGATGTCGAATCGATTCCGGGGATCGAATTTGAGGCCATCCTGCAGGGTTGGCTGGAAGACCGCACCGTGAGTGAGGTCGTGGAAGCTATGAACGCCGCGCAGGTTGGATGCAGCGCGGTGATGACCCCCAAAGACATTGCTGAAGACCCCCATTACAAGGCCAGGCAAGTTCATACCGAATGGGAAGACCTGCAACTCGGCAAAACGATTAAGGGGATCGGCATTGTCCCGAAATTCTCTGAAACGCCGGGAAAGATCTGGCGGGGGTCTACTCCCCTCGGGCATGACAACGACCTGATCTACCAGCATTATCTCGGCTTGGATAAACCCGAATTGGACCGGTTGCGGGAGCAGGGGATAATCTAACCGGCATTAAGCCTTAGGCTTGTGGGTTGGTCAGAAACAAACGCACAGCCCGTTCCGCCGTGCCCTGCAGCATATCTCCGGTGCGGCCTAACGCCTCCTGGAAACTCATGGCCCCGTCTGAGATGCACAATATCGACGCCACGCCGTGGTCGTACAGTTCTTCGTGCCCTTCACCCAGACTGCCTGCCAGTAACACCGTTGGAACTCCATGTGCATTAGCATGCCGCGCCACGCCCACCGGGGCTTTATCGAACACTGTGGAGCGGTCAGCCCGTCCCTCGCCCGTAATCACCAGGTCAGCCCCGGCCAGATGGCGGTCAAAGTCCAACACCTGACAGACCATGTCGATGCCCGATTGCAGCTTGGCCCCGGCGAAGGCGATCAAGCCTGCGCCCAGTCCCCCGGCAGCGCCAGCCCCTGGTATATCCAGAACATCATGCCCCGTGTCCCGGAGCACCACCTTCGCGAAGTTGCGCAGGGCGGCGTCCAGTTCGGCGACTACCTCTTTCAACGCGCCTTTTTGCGGGCCAAAGATCGCCGACGCTCCAGTAGGTCCGCAGAGAGGATTGGTCACGTCCGTGGCGCCGATTATCTCGACATCCGCGACGCTCGGCAGCAGACCTGATACATCGACCCGGTCCAAACGCGCCAGAGCGGCTCCTCCGGTGGGCAGGGCGTTGCCGGCTGAGTCCAAGAACCTGACCCCAAGCGCGGTCGCCATTCCTGCCCCAGCGTCGTTGGTGGCGCTACCACCCAGGCCGACGATCACGCGGTTGAAACCCTTTTCTATCGCCTCTTTCAATACCTGCCCAGTGCCCAGGGTGGTGGTCGTCTTGGGGTTGCGCCTGCGTGGCGGCACCATGGCCAGCCCCGAGGCTCGCGCCATCTCGATCACGGCGGTGCGGCCGTCGCCCATCACGCCCCATTGGGCCTCCACCTGTTGGTTGATGGGGCCGGTCACCATGGTCGTGAATATCTCTCCGCCAGTGGCGTCCACCAGTGCGTGCAGCGTCCCATCGCCGCCGTCGGCCACCGGCAGCAAGACAGTCTCGGCATCCGGTGCGGCGGCCAAGACCCCGCGGGCGATGGCCTTAGCGGCCTCCAGGCCGGATATCCCGCCTTTGAATCCCTGGGGGGCGATGATTATCTTCATATGAGTATCAGTTGGCCGTAAACTTGGGACTGTGATCGAGTCTGGTCTAGGAGTGTTCCAAGGCCCGGCCATTATACACTCCGATATACCCAACCCAGGCGGCCTTTGTTACAATCAAAACCGTCCGCAAAACCGTCCGCAAAACCGTCCGCAAAACCGCCCGCAAAACCGCCCGCAAAACCGCCCGCAAAACCGCTCGTAAAGCTGACACTCCGAGCCTGAGTCATAACCCGAACGGTACACGAAACGATTGGAGATTACCCCATGCCCTCGAAAGAGGACTTAAAGCGCCGTGCGGCAGAGATCATCGACTCCAAGGCCGATGAACTGACCGCCATAGCCAAAACTATCCTCCAGAACCCGGAACCCGGATTCCGTGAGCTCAAGACCGCCAAGCTGGTTGCCGAGCAGTTCGCTGCCCTGGGCATGCAGCCCAGAAGCGGGCTGGCCGTGACTGGCGTGCGGGCCGACGCATCGGGGACTTCCGCAGGCCCCACATTGGCGATCCTGGGGGAATTAGACTCCCTGATCGTGAGCGACCACCCCCACGCCGACCCTGACACCAACGCCGCCCATGCCTGCGGCCACCACTGCCAGATAGCCATGATGCTGGGCGCAGCCACCGCGCTGACCAACTCCGGCGTTCTGGATTTCTTGGCCGGACGTATCGCCTTCATGGCGGTGCCGGCGGAAGAATACATCGAGATCGAATTCCGGGACGGCCTACGGCGCGACGGCAAGATCGAGTTCCTGGGCGGCAAGCCCGAAATGGTCCGCCTGGGCGAGTTTGACGATGTCCACCTGGCCATGATGCTGCACACCACCAGCAACCCCGCCGAGAAGTCGATGTGCATCAGCAACACCAACAATGGCACGCTTGCCAAGCGGATCCAATTCATTGGCCGGGCCGCCCACGCCGGTGGCGCACCCCATCTGGGCATCAACGCCCTGAACGCCGCCATGATGGCGATGACCGCCATCAACTTCAACCGTGAGACCTTCCGCGACGAGGACAGCATCCGCGTCCATCCCATCATCACCAAGGGCGGAGAGGCTGTGAGCGCCGTGCCCGCCGATGTACGGATGGAGACCTTCGTCCGTGGCCGTACACTGGAAGCCATCATGGACGCCAACGCCAAGGTCGACCGGGCGCTGAGGGCCGGGGCGATGGCCGTGGGCGCGGAGGTCAAGATACAGACCATCCCCGGATACATGCCCCTACAACAGAATAAAGGCATGGCAGAGATATTCAGGGCCAACGCCTCCGAACTGGTCGGCGAAGAGAACGTTGGCTACGTGGACCACCGGGGCGACTCCACCGACATGGGCGACATCAGCCACTTGATGCCGGTCATCCACCCCTACGTTGGCGGCGCAACTGGCCTCGGCCACGGCGCTACCTATGTGATCGAGGATTACGGCCTGGCAGTGATCAAGGGTGCCAAAGCCCTCGCTTATACCGCCATCGACCTGCTGGCTGACGACGCTTCCCAAGGCAATAGCATCGCCGGAGGCCAACGCGCGGACATGACCATTTCCGAGTACCTAAAATTCATGCGCGATCTCGCCTCTGAAGAGACTTACAAGAGCTAAGCGCGACAAAGACATGACTACAAATAATCATTCACCCAAGGCCGCCTCGCTATGACCACACCTTCACTCTCCATCGAAGAGCTAAAAAAACGCGCCTGCGAGACCATCGAGAAGCGCAAGAAGGAGATTGTTGGCCTGGCCCAGCAGGTTCTGGCCAACCCCGAAGCCGGGTTCCGCGAGACAAAGACCGCCAAACTGGTCTCCGATAAGTTCCATGAACTGGGCATCCAACACGAAAGCGGCCTGGCCATCACCGGACTTAAAGGCAGGATCAAAGGCGGCGCAGGGTCCGGGCCGTCGGTGGCCGTGATCGGCGAGCTCGATTCCCTGGTTGTCACCGAACACCCCCATGCCGACCCTGAGACAGGGGCCGCCCACGCCTGCGGCCACCACTGCCAGATAGGCATGATGCTGGGCGCCACCATTGGTTTGCTCACGCCTGAAGTGGTATCTCAGCTATCAGGGGAGATCGTCCCATTCGCCGTGCCCGCCGAAGAATTCATCGAGGTGGAGCAGCGGCTGGAAATGCGAGACCAGGGCAAATTGGAGTTCATGGGCGGCAAACAAGAGCTGATACGCCTGGGCGAGTTTGATGACGTGGACATCGCCATTATGTGCCACACCGCCAGCGACATGGGTGAACGTAAGTTCGCCATGGGCGGCACCAGTAACGGCCATGTTGTGAAGTTCGTAAAATATACTGGCGTCGGAGCCCATGCCGGCAGCATGCCTCACCGGGGCGTCAACGCCCTGAACGCGGCCTCATTCGCCATCCAAGCCATCAACGCACTCCGGGAGACGCACAAAGCCGACGACACCGTCCGCATCCACGGAATCATGACCAGGGGCGGCGAAGCGGTCAGCGCCGTGCCGTCCGATGTAAGGCTGGAATGGCGCGTCCGGTCGTCCACTCCCAAGGTGGTGGTGGAGAACTCGGAGGCCGTGGACCGCTGCTTCCGGGCCGGGGCCTTGGCCGTGGGCGCGAAGGTGAACATCACCACCATCCCAGGCTATCTACCCATGCGGCACGACACCAAGCTGCAGGACATCTTCCGACGTACGGCGGTAGATCTGGTTGGAGAACCGGCCACGCTGGTGATGCCGACTCGCCGCAACCGGGGCGGTTCCACGGATATGGGAGACCTCAGCCACTTGATGCCCGCCTGCCACCCCTACGCGGCTGGCGCAGTGGGTCCGGGACATAGCAAGGAATACCTGATTACGGACTATGAGTCGGCGGTGATTATGCCGGCCAAGATCATGGCCATGGTGGTTATCGACCTGCTGGCCGACGGAGCAAAACGGGCTAAAGAGGTCAAGGCCAACCACCGGCCGCTCATGTCGAAGCAGGCTTACGTGAAGTTCCAGCGTGAGCGCGCAGAGATAACCGAGTTCGACGGCGCGGCCTAGGTTAGACTCCTAGTATTTGGGATTATATCCGTTCGTCCTGAGCCCGTCGAAGAACCTGCGTAGGCCTTACTTACGGTGGAAACCGGCTTAACCCCAGCGGTGGTTCGACGAACTCACCACGAACAGTCACGGCTGGCTGCACGGGGATGAGCACCTCTACGCTCAGACGCGCGGACTAAGTTAGACTCCCAGCGCGAACATGGCGGCACCCGCTACTAGAGGGATGGTCAGGTTGTCGTCGGGCGGGAGGGTTGCCAGTTCCACGACCCCCGCAACCGCCGCCCCGACCCATAGCGCCCAGTGGGGTTCGATGCCGTCCGCAGAGATTAGTACCGCCAATACGGCGGCCGCAACCACGATGAATGCCGCAGTGCCGATAGGCGACTTGCCGAATACCCTGGGTCCGGGCATATCCCGGCCAACCAACGCCGCAGCCGGATCGCCCAGTGACAGGAAGAACATCACCGGTATCGCCACGTCTTTCCCGTAGAGCACGTAGACCAGCAAGGCAGCGATGACCATATAGGTGGCCCCGGTTATGTGAGCCCCTTCGTCGTGCTTCAATAACGGGGCCAACAGCCGGGTGAAGATCGAATTCAGCCATCCGATCCGGAACCGCACCAGGTCCAACACCAGACCACCGGTAGCCACCAACGCCAATGCCCAGACCATGGCTGACTCGGAGACAAAGATGCCGGTGAGTGGGATAGAAGAACCGGCGGTGATGTGGAAGAGCCTTCGCCAGGTGGAGGGTATAGCAGCGGGAGGCACTCTTCTTTCGCCGCCAAAAACCAGCATTTCCAGAAACCAGTGCATGAACGCTCCGAACGGATTATGCCCTAGATTCTAACCTGCCAGCCCAGCGATTTACCGTCCCACAGGGGACTGGTTAAAGACAGATCAAAGATTGAGAGGGTCGCAGCATCGCCAGAGGCCAGGCGGTCAAAACCGGACGGTGATGCTGTCTCCGGCCCGCCAACGCAGGGTCTTGATCTCGGTGCCTACTGGTACTTCAAAGATCATCCAACCGTCGATGGCAGTGTCTTTGGGCAGGTTGAATGACCCTTCCAGGAATAGGATGACCATCTCCTGCTGCTTCCGGACCGAATTGGCCTCTTCCACCAGTACCTGGGCCGGTTGTGGCTCCGCTTCCCCGCCGCTGCACTGGTAGCTAAACGTCCCGGGTTGGTCAAATCTGGTGGAAACCGTTTCTCCGGGCGCCAGATCAAGCAGGTCGCCGCCCAGTCCGGTCGTCACGCCAGGGGCGAACTGGATCGCTGAGTCGGTATCTCCAATATTCAGCCACTGGACGCTTGAGCCAGCGTTTACAACGACCCGCGCGTGGTTCACGCATTCGCCGCCTTCCAAGGTCACCATGGAGTCTCCCTCGCCGCGCTCGTCGAGAAAAACGGTCTCTGAGACATCTATGGGCCGGTATTCATCCTGGAAAAAGCCCTCAAGGACGGCCGCCTGCGCATCGGCAACCACAACCGTATTCAGCGCTATGTGATTCTCCAAACGCATGCGCATCAAAAGCAGTTCGTTGCCCTCTTTCGCGGGTTGTATGCGCCACTTACGAATCACATCCGATGCGTCGATCCTCGAGTAGCGTAGCTCATCGCTACGCTCGATCTGCATTACGTTCAGCAACAATATCCGCCCTTCGTGGTATTGCCCCAACGTGGAAGAGGTGTCGCTGCATGCGGCGATCAAGAATGGCATCAGGATCAGGGTTAGGAAAAAAATCGAGCGCTTAGAAATCAATCCGGTACTCCGGGTAACAAAGGATTCCGATGTCTTGTGACGGTGTATATCGAGAAGGCTGCGCTGAAATCACGAGCCCGCAGTAGTCAAACTAGGCAATTGGCGCAGGCGCTCGACCAGGTCCACCAATACTCCCAGCAGGTATTCAATCTCTTCTTCCGTGTTATCCCGGCCTAGGGTAAGCCGCAGACTGCCACGAGCGATCTCGGCGGACTGCCCTAGGGCCAACAAGACATGGGAGGGCTCCAGTGAGCCAGAGCTACAAGCGCTACCACTGGATGCGGCTATACGCGCCATGTCCAGGCCGAGCAATATGGGCTCGCCTTCAACTCCAGTGAAAGAGAAATTGGCATTGTTGGGCAGTCTCTGGGTGGCGTGGCCGTTCAGCCGGCTGCCCGGTATCCGCTCCAGGACCGATGCGATGATGTGGTCCCTGAGGGCGGCGCACCGATTGCTGGTCTCTTCTCTGGCGGAGTTGGCAACTTCCAGGGCCAGCGACAGGCCGATGATCCCAGGTATGTTCTCCGTGCCCGAACGGCGCTCCCGCTCCTGTCCACCGCCGTGTATCAGCGGCAGATAGGGAGTGCCCCGTTTTATGTAAAGCACTCCGGTGCCCTTGGGGCCGTGGAACTTGTGCCCGGACAGGCTCAGCAGGTCGACTCCCAGTTCTGAGACGTTCAGGGAAAGGTAACCGGCGGCCTGTACGGCGTCGGTGTGGAAGACGATGGTCCGGGACAGCTCCTCAGCCCGTTTCTTGATGGACTTGGCGATGTCCGAGATGGGATTTATGGTCCCGATCTCGTTGTTGCCATACATGATCGTAACCAGGGTCGTGCGTTCGTTGATGGCGTTGTATACCGCCTCGGGCTGGACCATGCCGTCGGCGTCCACAGGGAGATAGGTCACTTCAAAGCCCTGAGACTCCAGGTACTGGCAGGCGTGCAACACCGCATGGTGCTCCACACTGGAGGTTATTATGTGGTTCCCGGTCTCGTGCAGCGCCGTAGCCACGCCGTGGATGGCGGCGTTGTCAGACTCCGTTCCGCCTCCGGTGAATACCACCTCTCTGGGACGGCAGTTGAGCACACCGGCCACCCGCTCCCGTGCCTCATCCAGGGCGTAGCGGGCTTCTTGGCCCACGGTATGGAGACTGGATGGGTTGCCGAAGCGCTCGGTGAAATAGGGAATCATGGCCTCAAGGACCTTGGGGTCCAGCGCCGTGGTGCCCGCATGGTCCAGGTAAACTGTGCCTTCAACCGTCATGTTTGTCCGTATCTACATCGGCCATCTTGGCCGCGATTGGAATGTGAAGCTATCTTAGCATAGCCAGGCTTAATGAGCGTTGAAATCGTGCTTGAGCACGCACGCCCGCCGTTGTTTGGGGAAGCTGTTCATTGTCCCTATTTGTCACGGTTACTTGGGGAAGCAGTTTCTTGCCCGTAATTGTCACGGTTACTTGGGGAAGCTATTCCTTGCCCGTAATTGTCACGGTCACTTGGAGAAGCTGTTTCTTGCCCCTATGTGTCACGGTTACTTGGGGAAGCTATTCCTTGCCATAGAAAACAAGAACATGCCGACCAGTCCTAGCCATACCCCATCCACCGGCTCTGAAAACACCGCCAGCAGCACTCCGCCCAAGGCCATTGCGCCACCCACAACCTGCCCCATGCCGGCGGCGATCTGTGTTGCCTTGTGATGATTGCCGGTGAGCCCCCATATCCCCGCCCGCAGCAGACGGCCGCCGTCCAAGGGATAGCCGGGTACCAGGTTGAATACGCCCAGACTCAGATTGGTCCACGCCAGCAGTAACAAGACCACTTCCACGGCGGAATCGCCCCGTCCCATTAGGTACCAGGCAGCTCCTAAAATCACCGCCAAAGCCAGACTGAGCAAAGGGCCGACCAGGGCCACAACAAACTCGGTTAAAGGCCGTTGGGGTTCGCGGTCCAGGCGCGATACGCCGCCAAATATGAAGAGTGTGATGCCCCGGACAGGAATGCCCTTGCTTAGCGCCATAACGCTATGGCTGAGTTCATGGGCCAGGACCGAGAGGAAAAACAGGACCACGGTGATCATCGCCACCGACCAACGTTGGGTCGATGACCAGCGCAGCCGGGGATCATCGAACTGCCCGGCGAGCAGGTAGGTCAGCAGGAGGAACACCAATATCCAACTGATGTTGACCTCGATGGGGATGCCGAAAACCCGGCCCAAGCGCAGCGATGCTCCCATTGATATTCGATCCAAAAACGTGATGCAGCCAGATTTACTCTCACGGCCACTCTGGATTCAGCATCTCACATAGGCAGCCGGGGCCGCTACTACCGTCTGGCGGCCTACTTGGCCCTCAGGCTTTGGCTGGTCTGTTGCCGCAGGCGTAGGCCGCCAGCTTGTAGACCAGTTTGGCGGCGGTGTAGGAGCAGGCGGGCGGTCCGTCAGCGGGCGCCAGTTCGCAAACGTCGAACCCCACTATGCGGCGGGACTCGGCTACCTTGCTCAGCAGAGACACCAGTTGATGCCAGGCCATCCCTCCGGGTTCCGGTGTGCCGACCGCCGGCATTAGGGCCGGGTCTAAAACGTCCAGGTCCACGCTCACGTAGACGGTATCGCTCAGGGCGTCCAGGACGCTCTCCGGGGAGTTACCCGAAGAATCGTCACGTGATTCGGGCCGCCAATACCATATTGGTATGTCGTTATCGCGGATGAAGTCATGTTCTTCTTGGCACAGGCTGCGAACCCCGGCCAACGCTATGGGGCAACACTCATAGGCGCGGCGTGCGGCGGAAGCGTGGCCAAACGGCGTACCCATGTACTCGTCACGCAGATCGGCGTGGGCGTCGAGGTACAGCACTGATAGCGAAGGGTAGGCGTCGACGTGAGCTTGGACCGAGCCAATGGTGATCGAATGTTCTCCGCCCAGCAGCCCGACTGTCTTTCCCATATCCAGATAGGTGGTCACGACGTCTTTTATGCGTTGGGTCATAGGTCCGGGGCCGGCCATGTGGGGTTCTATGGCGCCAGTGGTGTGGATCCCGATCTCTGAGACATCCAGTTCAAGCTCAAAGTCGTAATCTTCTAGGCCATAGGAGGCTGTGATCATTGCCTCAGGCCCGTCTCGAGAGCCGCTCCTGAAAGACGTTGTGCTGTCGTAAGGGACGGGAATCAGGGCAATCTTGGCGGTTTCCAAGGAGGATTGTTCCGGGGGCAAGGCGAGGAAGTTGTGCGGAATCAAAGGCAGGTTGGAGCTTGATTCGGGTCCAGGCCCGGAATCAGGCAAAATTCTGGCCCGACCCGCCAGCTTCAAGCACGGCACGCTGTTCTTTGGACTCGGCCACGCCATGACGTTCGTCCAGCCATTCGAGACCCCGGTCCAGGAGCCAGGTCTTGACCTCGGTCAGGCCAAACATCTCTTTAACATCTTCCAGGGCCCGCTCGTGATTAAAGGGCTGGCAGGAGAAGATATCGACGTTGATATAGTCCTTGCGGGGGAAGGTGTGGATACTTATATGGCTCTCGGCGATGATCACGAACCCCGAGACACCCGAGTCTTCGGATTTGGGAGCCTCGTAGCGGAGCACGTTAGGCTCGGTGATCCGAGTCATATCCAAGGATTCGGGATAGTCATACAAGAAATCCCTGACCAAGTCTTCGTCCCACATCTTGTCGATATTGCCGCCGTAACCGTCGATAACCAGGTGCATCCAACCTCCGAGTATTAACGCTATGAATAGCTTACGTAACGAATTCGCGCTCCTTGGCAAATTCAGTTGTATAGAATATCATCACTTGTGGCCCAACACAATCAGCCGACCAACGGCCTCGCTCAAGCAGGCCCAACCACGTGATATAGTTTGCAGCCCGACATGATTCAGGCCGACGGCCTGACCCACTACTACGGCCCCTACCCCGCGATTCAGGACGTCAATTTTGGCGTCAGAAAAGGCGAGATTCTCGGTTTTCTTGGCCCCAACGGCGCAGGCAAGACGACCACCATGCGCATCATCACCGGCTTCATGCCCCCAACCAGGGGCACCGTGACTCTGGACGGCTACGATGTGGTGGAACAATCGCTGCAAGCCCGCCGCCGAGTCGGCTATCTGCCAGAGACAGTTCCGTTATACACCGATATGTCGGTCAACGGCTACCTCAAATATATGGGCACCCTCCGGGGCATGTCTCCCACATTTATAAAAGCACGCTTGGGCGAAGTCATCGATGTTTGCCGTCTGGGCGACTACCGCAAGACACAGATCGGTAAACTCTCCAAGGGCTTTCGGCAAAGGGTCGGCATCGCTCAGGCCATCTTGCACGAGCCTCAGGTATTGGTCCTCGACGAGCCAACCATCGGCATCGACCCCATCCAGGTGGTTGAAACCAGGCGGTTGATCAAAGACCTGGGTAGTGACCAGACAGTGGTGCTGAGCAGCCATATCCTCCCCGAAGTGAGTATGCTGTGTGACCGGGTATTGATCATCAACGAAGGCCGTATCGTGGCTGAAGACACCCCCAAGAACCTGGCCGAAGGTCTCCAGGGAGTGGAGCGGCTCGAGGTAGAGGTCGGCGGGCCAGCGGCCGAGGTGCTGCCGGTGCTGAAGGCCATCAGGGGCGTGAACGACGTCAAACACGTCAACGATGACGGCCGCCACACCTATACCATCCAAGCCCAGGCCGGGCAGGACCTGCGAGACGTCATCTCCCAAGAGGTGATCAACCACGGCTGGAGTCTCAGGGGCCTGCAGATGGTCGGAATGAGCCTGGAAGAGATATTCCTCCGGCTGACCACTCACGAGGAGTTGTAGGTATGCGAACGGCCCAGGCAGTAGCCTGGAAAGAGATTCAGATCTACTTCAGCAGCCCAACCGCCTACATCGTAGGACTGATTTTTCTGGCATTGACCGGGATCTTCTTCACACGGGACCTGGGCGATCCATTTCCTGAAGCGACACTGGAACCCTTCTTTGAAGGCACCATCATCATGTTCATCCTCTTAGCCCCGGCCCTGACCATGAGGCTGTTGGCGGAAGAGAGCAAGCTGGGAACCCTCGAACTGCTGCTAACATCGCCGGTCCGGGACTGGGAGATCATAATCGGAAAATACGTGGCCAGCCTGGTGTTCTTCCTGGCGTTGGTGGCCCTGTCATTCTTCTACGCCATTCTACTCTTCTGGTTCGCCAACCCTGATCCAGGCCCCATCTACGCGGGGTACCTGGGGTTCATTCTCTACGGTTCGGCGGCCCTGGCCGTGGGGCTGCTCGCGTCCACCATGACTAGCAACCAGATCGTGTCTGCCGTCGTGGCCATGGGCATCCTGCTGGCCCTGTTCTTCGCCGACCGGGCGTCCGGCTCCGTTAACGGATTGGCCGGCGAGATAATCGGCGAGATGGGTGTACGCGGGCACTTCGATGACTTCTCCCGTGGCGTAATAGACACTACGAACATCGTCTACTTCCTCAGCGTAATCGCCTTCTTCTTATTCCTGTCGATACGCACCCTGGAATCCCGAAGGTGGCGGTAGTATGACCACCCCTACTAGTAATGACCCAGGAAACGACTCGGGCGACAATATTCAGGAACAGAATCAGGAAAGCGGCCGCCCCAGAGACTGGCGTCGGCGCCGGCGATCGGAGCGGACATCCCCTAAATCAAAGTCGGGCCAGTCTGGCCGTTCACGAACCGTCGATTCAGATGAAGAGCTTTCTCAGCCGCTGATCACCTTCTTCGAGCCGGCGATCGACTTGATCGCCACCTATAGCGGTCCTCTGATACTTGCCGGTGTGATCGGTCTCGTCACCGGTATCGTTGTGGTTACTTTCATCAGTTCCATGCGGCTCTACGGCTTCATAGACATAGTCATCGGGGCGGTTTTGCTCGGGGCAGTCGGATCAGTCCTATTCAGCAACGTACTGAGTGCATTCCTAAGCCGCACCGGCCGCTACGGCGCAAACACATTGATACTGCTTGGCGCGTTCACCGGAATAATAATAGTGGCCAACGTTCTATCGTTTGAGAACAACAGCAGGATCGATGTCACCGCCACCAACCAGTTTAGCCTGGGTAACCGCACTAAAGACGTGCTCAGCAACCTCACCGAGGATGTGCGGGCAACGGCTTTCTACAAGGACGAAGCGGTTACCGACTCCACCGAGTTGGTCATCCGGCGGAACAAAGTCCTCAACACGCTCGAAGAGTTCGATTCGCGGACCAGCAAGTTCACCTACCGGGTTGTCGACCCAGACCTAAAGCCAGAGATCGTGAGCAAATTCTTTGGTGCTCGGCCCGCCAATTTCGTGACTGAGGTTGTGATTGTAGAGAGCATGGACAGCGGGCAGTTCGACGTTTTGCGGCGCACCGTCGCAAATTACACTCAACTTGAGCAAGACCTGGTCACCAGCACCCTGGTGGCCACCGGTAGTGAAAAGAAGGTTATATACTTCTTGTCGGGACACGGCGAACGCGATATCGACGGTGGCTCCTCAGACGGCTATGCATCGGTTCGCTCCGGCCTGGAGGGCGACAATTACCGGGTGGTGGAATTGCCCTGGAATGTCGCTGATGTTGATGTGGAGGTGCCCATCGACGCTGCTCTGCTGGTGATCGCCAGCCCAACATCTAGCCTTCCGGAAGCCCACGAAATCGCTCTGGACCAATTCCTTGAGGGGGTCCGGCCCGATGGTACGCCCAGTAGGGAGCACGGAAGGATGATCTTCCTGGCCGAGCCCGACACGCCCATCTCTTTCAGGAACTTCTTAGCCGATTGGGGCTTGATAGTTCGCACCGGATACATACGCGATCTCGATAGTTCAGTGCCGGAGTTGCCCCAGACCTTGAGACTTAGGAGGTTCCTTGCTACGGAAGACCGCGACAATCCGGCATTAGAGATACTCTCCCCTAAAGGGGTGCAGTTGAATGATGTTTCCATGCCGGGAGCCGCAGCGATTAATTTGGCACCGAACGAGTCGATGCTCGGTGTTCTACCATTGGCGGAAACGTCCGTCGATAGTTATTTGATTTCTGATCCTGACCGAACTGTGCCTATAGTAAATGCTGGAGCCGATTCTGACCCCCGCGGGCCTTTCGTTCCTGTAGCCTTCGCACAATCCGCCGGTCAGGCAGGTTCACCGCCTCCCACTTCCCAGCCTGATCCGTCAGAGATTTCCGACCTCATCGTCTTCGGCGATTCAGATTTTCTCTCGAATAGCTCCTACAAACAAGGCGACGGGTCTGACTTATTCTTGAACTCGGCCAACTTCTTGGTCGGAGACTATTCCCTGGTATCCATAAGGCCCAAGGTCTTTTCATTTCGGGAATTCAACCTAGACGCCAACGAACATAAATTTGTCAGGTTCTCGTCCTGGTTGTTCCTACCAGGACTCATGGGCATGATGGCCGCCCTGGTCTGGTGGGTGCGGCGATAGGTTACGTCATGT